>CAZTPW010000006.1:6233-37358 GCA_964615725.1 uncultured Candidatus Saccharibacteria bacterium | reverse complement strand
GAGATCAGTAAATCCAACCTCAAGCACAACGTCACAACCCTCCTCCGCACCTACCCTGGATACCGATACTATTTCGGTGTTGTAAAAGGTAATGCCTATGGACACGGTTTTGATATTGTAAAAACTTTAGTCGAAGCAGGTATCAATTACCTTGCTGTCTCATCGCTTGAAGAGGCGCTCGCGGTGCGTAAAGAAACCCCCACCCCCGTTCTCTGTCTCCAACCGATTCACATCGAAGAAATTCCCGTTGCTATCGAACACGACATTACGATTACCGTATCGAGTTATGAATTTTTTCAAAAACTGATTGCCCTACCATTACAGCAACCACTCAAAGTCCACCTCAAGATCAATAGTGGCTTCAATCGCCTCGGCATCTCGACCAAAGAGCATGTGAAAGACATTGTTACCAGCATCAAACGCCAACCCTTTATTCGTCTCGAAGGTATTTACTCTCATTTTGCAACCACCGGCGTCAATGATTCATTCCTCGATGATCAGGTCACCACTTTCAAAGACCTCACTTCCGTTATAAACCTTGAGGAAATTCCGATTGTCCACCTTGATCGCAGCTTCACCCTCGCAAACAATCCGAAAATTCCTTTCTGTACTGGCGTGCGCATCGGCATGCTTATGTATGGCTACTATCGATCACCACTTTCTCACCTCACACTCCGCAGTATTTTCAGAGGTATCAAACACCAGCTCACCTCATCACAGACTGGACCATCCCCACTCTCCACACTCCGCCCTGCACTATCACTATGGAGCGAAGTGATCGAGACGCGAAAGGTAAAAGCAGGAGAACATATTGGCTACGGTGCATCATTCCAAGCAGAATCAGATTGTCGGGTGGGAATTCTTTCAATTGGATATTCCGACGGCTTCAGCAAGAAAAATAAAGGCGGCTTCGTAACGGTCGATGGGAAAAGCTGCCTCATCGTTGCTGTCGATATGTGCATGACCACCATCCTTATCGACAAGGTTGTGAAAACTGGCGACAAAGCAGAGTTGATTGGTGCCAAAACACCAATGGCGGAAGTTGCGCGACGAGCCGGCTCCTCAATCTACGAAACCTTATGTGCTCTCAAAGAAACCCTTCCCCGCTTTTTAGCATAACCCTATGAATTTCTCTATCCTTCTTCTCGGCTCTGATATGAATGCGTATTACATGGCACGCTGCCACCATGAGCTTTATGGAAAAAAGGTAGATATGATGAGTAAGATGCAGTTTGGTGTGACCAAGTATTCAAACATCATCAATTTTATCGAGGAAAAAAATCTTGAATCTTCTGATGGTTTTGTGAAAGCAATCAATACCTACGCCGAAAAAAGCCGCTCAGAAAAAATCATTGTGATCGGTACGAGCGACAAATATGTTCGACTCATTGTCGAAAACGGACCACGACTCAACAAAAAATGTCTCTGGAACTACCCTTCCCTTGATATTGTAAATACACTATTGGTCAAAGATCTTTTCTATACAAAATTCGGTGATAAACTTTCTATTCCAAAAACAAAAATCTACTCATGTAGTGCAAAAAATCTGCCCGATCTTTCATCATTCGCCTATCCTCTCATTGTAAAGCCAGGAAATGGCGTTGAATACAACAAGCATTCATTCACCGGAATGAACAAAGTCTACAAAATCACCTCACACGATCACCTCCTTATGACCATCAAAAATATTGAGGGCTCAGGCTACCGAGACAATCTCATTATTCAGGAATTCATCCCTGGGGGCGATGATGCGCTTCGTGATGCTGTTTTTTACGTAGGCACCAACAAAAAAGCTCAGCTTGCCACCTTCGCACAGATTGGTCTCCAAGAACGCACCCCCACAGGTGTTGGCAACTGCACCCTTCTTGTAAATGGTTTCGACGAGCATGGCTACCCGGAAAACCTCATCCCAATGATGCAAAATTTTCTCGAAAGTATCGGCTATCAGGGTTTTGCAGAGTTTGACCTTAAATACGATTCTCGTGACGGCTCGTACAAAATTCTTGAGATCAACCCACGTCAAGCTCGAAGCAGCTACTATCTCGCCTACTGCGGCCACAATCTCATCGAATACCTCGTCGAGGATCTCATTTACCACAAAACCAAGCCAATGACTCTCATCCGTGAAAAGATGGTCTTGAGTTTTGTGCCAAAAAGCATTCTTAAAAAATATATTGAAAGTCCTGCACTCAAAAAAGAAACGCTCGCACTTATCAAGGCTGGAAAATTTGTCCGTCCACTCCACTATGCGAAAGATTGGAGTATTCAGCGTGCGTGGTACCTTTTCCTCCGCGATATCAACTATATTCTCAAATACCGAAGCTTGAAGTGGTAACTAGTACTTCCTAATCACAGCCTTCACCTTTGCAACAATATTGAGGCTTTCCTCAGGGTAAATGTTTTTAAAATTTTTGTTGGCTGGCTCGAGATAGGGCTTGCCGTTTTTTGTGCGGTAATACTTCATCGTCCACCCGTTGTCTACTTCAGCAATAACAATATCCCCCACTTTGGCAGTCTGAGTACGCTCTACAACGACATAATCGCCTTCATGAATACCTGCTTCGACCATAGACTCGCCTTTGACCTCGAGCATATAGGTGGCGTCCTTGTTGTCGATCAAAAACTCATCGAGGCTCATGCGATCGAGCTCTTCTTCCTCTGCGTGGGTAGGAATACCCGCCTCCACTACTCCAAGCACCGCAAGACTACCGAAAAAATTCATCGGTGAAAGACGCCCTTGAGAGTCTTTCTCAACAGCGCCCTCGTCGATCAACTTCTGGACGAACTTGTAGACAGCATTTTTGGACTTGAAACCCAAAAGTGAGGCCATCTCCGAATAGCTCGGCATACGTCGATTGTCTCGATAGAATTTGATGATGATGTTTTTATATTTTTGATACATAGTGAGAGAAATAAGTGGAAAAATGTGAGAGAGTGCCCCGCAACCACTCTAGCATTGCTAGAGAAGAAACCCAAGTCCGCTTCGGAAGGACTGACTGCGAATCTTCGACATTTGGCTCAAGAGAGCCTTATGTACTCGCGCTTCTCGGTTGTATGAAACTCCTTTGAGAATCTTGTGGTCGATCTGAGTGTTGATCTTCTTTAGCTCTTTATGAATAGTTGAAAGTGTTTGATATTTGCTCATATATTTTTTGATTAAAATTTGAATAATGTTTTTAAATGTCTTGATACGCTTATGGATTAGTGTTGATTGAATGTCCTGCGAAGCTCCTGGAGACTGTTTCTGGCTTTGTCGAGCTCAGCTTTCTTTACGAAGACTGGAAACCAATTTCGATGGAGCAATTTCCTCCCCTCGCCATCATAACTAAAGAACCCTTTTCGCTTCGTGGAGAAATGAAATCGTGAAAAATCTGAGAGGTTCATGTTTGAGAAGAAAACTTCTCCTTGCATGAGCTCTGGATGGATGAAAGGTGTTGTTTTTGTTATCATGGTAATTGTTGATTATTGTGATAAACCTGCGCTCATAACCTGATAGTGATAGTATAGTGAACACTCGTTCACCTGTCAAAAGAAACCTGGGGAAAAGTCCCGACATGCTATGATTAAAGCCATGGATTCCCTCTCTCAAGAGCATATAAAACGCACCGGAAAATTCCTTATTGGGGTTGTTTGTGTACTTCTTGCACTCTTCTTTGTTGCAAAGATTCTCCCTGGTGTTGAATATGCGCTTGATGTAACCAAAAAAGCTCCGGATTTTATTCATTACGGGACATCGAATGGACAACCATGGCTCTCGGCTCCTTCGATTAAAATCAAAAATATCGCAACCCCAAACATTTCTGCAAAAGCATACATCATCGGTGATGTGCAGAGCGGACAAATCATTGCGGAACGACGCAGTGACACCGTAGTGCCAATCGCTTCGATTACCAAGCTCATGACGGCAATTATTTCTGAGGAACATCTTGATCTCAAGAAAAAAATTTCGATCACTTCGTCAATCCTTGCTACGCGCGGTACAAGCGGCAATCTCGTTGAGGGTGAAAAAATTTCGGCGAAAGATATCCTCTACCCTCTTCTCATGGAATCAAGCAATGATGCAGCAAAAGCAATTTCATCTACTTATGGTGAAGGCAAGTTTATCAATCTTATGAATCAAAAAGCCTATACCCTCGGAATGTCGTATACCACGTTTGCTGATTCAGCGGGACTTTCAAACAAAAACATATCCTCTGCCCAAGACCTCTTCCGCCTTATGCAGTACATCACGATTGAAAAACCCTTCATCCTTGGCATAACAAAACTTCCTACCAAAGAATTCGCAACACGCGGTGCATATCACGAACTTCGCAATGCCAACCTTTTTATGAACGACCCCAGATTCCTTGGTGGAAAGGTGGGCTTCACCTCGAGTGCCCAAGAGACGATGGTGACTGTTTTCAACCTCCCCACCCAAGGGAACGATCATACGATCGCCATTATTGTTCTCGGCTCAAAAAAGCGGGACGAGGACATTGGAAGGCTCCTTGGATGGTATGAAGAAGCGACCGATTACCCTACCCAACCAACCCTCACAGCAAAGCGTAAATAGCTCTTGCCTCTCGGGGAGAAATATGCTATAAATACAGGACATTATTCGCTAGTCTTTGAAGGCCCTGAATATCAAAATTAAAGTAAATCATCAGATAAACGCGCCCGAACTCCGGGTTATTACTGCCACAGGTGAAAACCTTGGTGTCTTGAGTCTCAAAGAGGCCTTGGCACAGGCCCAAGCGTCCGATCTCGATCTTATTGAAATATCTCCAAATACCGTCCCTCCCATTGCAAAAATAATGGATTATGGTAAATTTCAGTACGATCAGAATAAGAAGCTGAAGCAGGCAAAGGCCAAATCTCATACCGTCGAAGTTAAGTCTATCCAGATTAAAGTCGGCACCGGTGAACACGATCTCGAGCTCAAAGCAAAGAAAGTGTCAGAATGGCTAAGCGAAGGAAATCGCGTCAAAATTGAACTGTACTTGAGCGGACGATTGAAATACATGGAGTTTGAATTCCTCAAGGGGCGACTCGACCGAATCCTCAAACTCATTACTGTCGAATTCAAGATTGCTGAAGAAGCAAAGAAAGGTCCAAAAGGAATCACCATCATCGTAGAGCGAAAATAATAATTATAAATATATGCGAGCAAATAAATCTTATACAAAGCGACTAAAAATCAGCAAAAACGGTAAAGTCCGAGCTATGGGTACTGGCCAGAACCACTTCAATGCGAAGGAGAGCCGACGAAGCCAGATGAAGAAGAGCCGAATGAAGGGTTTCTTCATGACCAACAAAGCAAAGGCGCGATTCCTTGGTGGACGAGCATAATTCCCTCTTTAACGTAATAATAAATATATGGTACGAGTAAAAAAAGCAGTAAATGCACTTAAAACACGACGAAACGTTCTCCGAAAGGTGAAGGGTTATGTCTTTGGACGAAGCACAAAGGAGCGACAGGCTACTGAAGCGATTTTCCATGCTGGTTCATATGCGTTCGCACACCGACGAGACAAGAAGGGTGACGCTCGACGAAACTGGTTGATCAAGATCAATGCCGCTCTTGATCCTATGGGCCACTCATACAGCAAGTTCATGGGTGCTCTCAAAAAGAAAGAAATCATGGTTGATCGAAAGATTCTTGCTCACCTCGCAGAAGCTCATCCTGAGACTTTCGCACGAATCGTAAAGAGCGTAAGCTCTAAATAACAAAAAACCGCCTGATGGCGGTTTTTTGTTATTTACTCGGGACTAAATTCAAAGGGCTTTTGAACGAGTACTTGCGCAGGGCGTCGGCCCGAGCACAGTAAAATCCTAGTGAGGATTTATACGTGTACGAGTGAGAAAGCTCTTTGAATTTAGTCCAATTCGTACGGTATGCCCGCCTCAGGATGAATCGCATCCACATCAAGCTCATCTCTCAAGCGCTGTACAAGAAATGTCGAAGACTTCGGCTCCCCCATCACCACAAAGATCTTCTTGATCGTCTTTTGCGTCTTCTCAACAAAGTCTACGAGATGGTTTGAATCTTTGTGCGACGAGTAACCAAAAATTGATTCGATATGAGCCTTCACTGAAATATCACGCCCGCCAATATGTACCTTGCGAGCGCCATCTTGGAGCTGACGGCCAAGAGTCCCAGCCACCTGATACCCCACGAGAAGAATAGTATTTCTCTTGTCTGGGAGACAGTGTGCCTCATGCGACGTCACTCGCCCACCCATCGACATACCAGACCCAGCCACAATGATTTTGGGACCAGGGATATTGTAAATATTCTGAGATTCTTGAGATGCAGCGGTGAAGCGCAACTTTGGGAATTCAAAAATCTGATCACCTGACGATATGAGTTTTTGCGCTTCGCCATTGTAGTCTTTTGCATAACTCTTATAAATTTCCGTAACCTTTGTAGCAAGGGGTGAGTCCACAAACACAGGCACATTGGGGATCTCGTGATGTTCAACCAAGCTATTGAGCTCATACAAAACAACCTGAGTGCGCTCCACTGAGAACGCTGGGATTACGAGCACCCCACCACGATTCAGGGTTTCATCGATGATCTTTTTGAGCTTTGCTCGGCGTGTTGGTGCTGGTTCGTGATTTCGATCCCCATAAACACTTTCCATAACAAGATAGTCTGCATCAGTAATCGGCTCGGTATCTTTGAGAATTGGTGTCGGAGAATTTCCAAGATCACCGGTAAAAACAATCTTTTTGCCCTGATAATGAAATTCAAACATCGATGAACCAAGAATATGCCCCGCGTCTTTGAGATAGACGGAAAGCTCGCTATTGATGGTAAATGTTTGGTGGTAAGGAATCGTTTTCCAAAGCGATAATGCGAGATTTACATCCTTTCCATCATAAATCGGTAAAACCCCCTCCCGTTCCGCTTCTTTTGCAAGGAGACCGACCGCATCATTCATAATGAGCTCGGCGATGAGTTTTGTCTCAGGAGTAGAGTAAATAGTGCCCCGGAAACCATCTTTCACAAGCTTTCCAATACGTCCCACGTGATCGAGATGGGCGTGAGTAACAAAAAGAAGATCAGCGGTCTTTGGTTCGTACATAAACGGCGCGCGATTGACCTGCTCCGCTTCCCTGTTCCCCTGCGTCAGTCCGCAATCAACAAGAATTCTGAGACCTGCAACTTCAAAAAGAAAATTGGCACCGGTCACGGTCCCCACTCCAGTACAAAATGTAATCTTTGGTTTTTGCGGCTTCATGGAGATATTGTACCAGAAATCGCCCGAGCGAATTCCCCATAACAAAAAACACCTGCTCTCGCAGATGTCGTTTGTTGGGCCCTTGAATATTCACCCTAGACGAATCTAGGTGGGTTTCCTCACTGTCAGACCAAGGCCTGGCAAAATATTGGAATCCCAATGTATGTGGTATAGAGATAATATTCAGAGGACCCTTACTCACATTTTATTCCTACTCCATAATGCCGTCTAGGTTGACATCATAAAGAATTGCTTCTTGAATTGTTTTATACGAGACAATTTCCTCTTTATCAAACCAATGTGCCAATTCATCCTCTGCTTCCTTCACAGTACCTGAGGCGTGGACGACGTTACGCACCGCCCGCTTATCTGCTTCAGAGAGAGAATATGAATCCAAGACATAATCGCCACGAATAGTACCAACGTCTGACGATAAAGGCTCAGTACTACCGACAAGCTTTCTGACAATAGCTACTGCATGAGCCCCCTGAAGTGCAATAGCAACAACAGGACCACTCGATAGATACCTCACAAGGTTTGCGAGAATAGCATCCCCCATTACGAGAGGGTCGTTGCTCGGAAGTGTCTCTCCTCTTTCTTGGAGAGACTTAATCTTTTTCTCACCAACAGTCTTTTTCCATGTCGGTTCGAGGGTGCAATGTTGCCTAACAAAATCCTGTGTGGGGACGAGAAACTTCAGTCCGATAATTTTAAGACCAATTCGTTCAAATCGCTGAATGACTTCTCCAATAAGCGCTCGCTGAACCCCGTCTGGCTTAATAAGTACCAACGTTCTTTCGTCTTTATGATGCTTCATGCGCCTATTATACCTGAGGTTGTGGTTTCTGGTACTTCTTGAGGATTTCGGCTTCTACATCAGCACGATCACGGCCGTATTTGAGATATGAAAGCATTTTGAGTGAATCGAGAGACTTCACGGTTCCCTTCTCTGGAGGCACAAGCGCCATACTAAACGGCTTGATTGGGATGCCACGCGAAAGCATCTTTACATAGGCATTGAAATTTTCGACATTCATAATATCTTTTGCAGTAAAGACTGGAGAGAATTGCTTCTCGAGGTACTCCGCATCCTCTGCACCAACTCGGAACGCTGCAATAGAGCCAACGTTTCCAAACACTGAGTCACGAATACCCTCCTGAAGTTGAGCGATAAACTGGTGAGCAATATTGAGGCTAAGCTTGTATTTTCGGGCCTCTGACAAAATCGTCGAGATCGAATCAGTGGTGATGTTTTGGAACTCGTCGATATAGAGGTAAAAAGGAGGAAAATCCTTGCCAAGCATATCTACTCGAGAAAGCGCAGCCATGAGGATTTTTCCGACGAGAATGAGACCGATCAGGTTGGCATTAATATCACCAAGGCGACCCTTTGAAAGATTTACGAGGAGAATCTTTTTTGAATCCATAATCTCGCGGAAATTGAAGGTCGATTTCTCCTGTGCAATCACCGGACGCATAATGTCGTTTGAAAGGAAGTTATCGAACTTGCTAACGATATACGGCACAATATTTTGAAGCGATGCCTCTCCTCCAGCCTTTTCTGCTACCTCTTTCCAGAACTGCGTCACGATAGGATTTTTACATCGAGCAAGCTTCATTTGGCGGAATTCTTTTTGTGAAAGAACACGTGACACATCGAGGAGTGTGCTACCAGATTCAGGATCCTCAAGCACGAGGAGCACGGCATTTCGGAAGTACTGCTCAAACATAGGACCGCCCGCTGTTTTCATATCAAAAAGCTTGTTGAAAATAGAAAGCATTTCATTGACGACAAACGTCTTCTGCTCGGGATAGCGCGCATCGAACTCAAGCATATTGAGTGCCATTGGTCGATCGGTGTATGCAGGATCGAAATAGATGACATCCTCGTAACGGTTCTTTGGAATCTGGGCAAGAATATCCTGCACATCGCTTCCGTGTGGATCAATAAAGCACACACCATCGCCATTTTTAATATCCTGAACAATCATGTTCTTGAGGAAGCTCGTCTTACCAGTACCAGTCTGACCGATGACATAGAAGTGTCGAAGACGATCTTCAGGACTCATGTGAATGTCAGTCTTGATATTGCGATGATTATTTACCCCAAGCAAAATACCAGCGGTAGGAAGATCGAGTGGTGCAGGAGCAGTCACGGCTCGGGCGGTTTTGAGCTGGGGTGCAGTATGTGAAATCGTTGCTGGGAAATGAAGTACCGATGAAACCTCCTTGAGGTTCATCGGCAAAATCGAAGCGTCATCAAAGAGTCGGAATGAGAAATTCTTGAAGAGATCAATCTGACCTGACTTTTTCTGTCGCTTAAAGGTGATTTTATTACCCTGTGTGTCCTCAAACTGATTGAAAGCTGACTCAATGTCATGCAAAATAAGCGATGCAGAAGCCTCATCCTCAGCTGATGCAATAAGACGGATATTGGTCATCACAATAGGGCTCGATATCTTCTTCTGAATATGCTCAATCGCCATGGTATCAACCTGTTTTTCACCATCATCTTTTTTGCTTGATGTCTTCGCAAGACTCTTTGCAATCGACATAAAATGATCGCCGAGACTTTCAGGTATGTCTGTCGCCTCTTTTGCCTTTACACCCTTTTTAATTTGATTGATGGCGTCCGAATATTTCTTAAAGTAACGGTCCCCTGCTGGTTTGAAGACAAGCTGGATGGCAGCGCCTTCACCGTCCCGCTTTATTTTTGAAAAACTATTGAGAAGAATGTTGAGCGGATCATAGTCAAATTGATCATAGGTCTTTATACTGTAAGCACCACTCTTTTCGTACTCACCGATGGATCCAAGCGAAACGCCTTTTTCATTGAAGATGTTGTAGTCATCTTTCTTTTCAGTAATACGTGCCCCATGGAAAATCGAAAGAATCTGCTTTTCAAAAAGACTTTTCTTGGTATCTGGCACTGAAACATAGAAGACAAATTCGCTACTGTGGTTTGATACCGCAAGCTCAACAGTACAATAATCCGTTGAAGTCTCGTCAGCATGAGACACAGAGAGCATGCCTGCCAAAAACTGCTCCATCGATGAAATAATTTCTTTGAGAGGTTTTTTCTGCTCCTCTTTCTCAGCTTCGGGGAGCACAACCTCAAAGAGTGACATTTTGAGAGCTTTTGCAATCGGCGTCTTTTCCTTAAGACCGTCGACTGGCATTCCTGATTTTATGTATTGCACCAAAAAACGATGAAAATCGTCCTCAAGATGAGGGTTTCCCATCTTTGCGACAATATCAAGTGAGTTTTTTATACCTTTTTCCTGGAGAAGTCCGAGGAGTTCGGACATTGTTGCATCATGTGCCTCTGGCGACAAATCAAGCACAATAGCATCGATATTTTGCTGTGACATTCCATGAGAAGGATTGAGGGCTTCAGACGCTGGAGTGTTGGCGTACTGAGTAATTTTTTCTTGGATGATGGTTTCTTTGAGAGGATTTTCTCCGCGCTCTCGGAGCTCGCGCTCTTTCTTCATTACTTCCCCACGAAGAAAAGCGATCTCCTCGGCGGGATTAGAAAATGTTTTCTCGAGATTGTGGAAGCCAGTATGCTCCATGAAATAAGTATACTATTGAACCGCTCTTTGGTGCTAGGATAGCTCAGAACGAACCTCTGCAATTTTGGCGCTCTCTTCGGCCTTCTTTTGTGTATCTTTAATCTCTTTGGTCAGCTTGATCGCCTCAGCGAGGGCGTCGCTGTAGGTTTTGTTGTAGGCGTTCATAAGCTTCATAGTAGCCACAATCACCGCAACGCGTGTGTGAGCATCATCAGGTTGATACGATTTAGCATTATAATACTGCTCGAGAAGTTTTTTCGCCTCTGCAACATTCCCCTGCTCAAGATGTTTTTCAATTGCTTCGATTGGTGTATCCATAGATATTAGGCCTTAGACTGGTCAACTGGTAATGGGGGTGGAACAATCGCTTTTTTGCGAACGGCTGTGAGTGCGAGACCGAGTCGAGTTTTCTTTGCTCGCCAGCCAGGAATTTTTTTATCCTCAGCATCCTTCATAACCTGAAGAATAACACCTTCGATTAACTTCAAGCGTTCTTCACCTTTCTTTGAGCCGATCTGGTCTTTTCGCATTCCCTTCGTGAGAAGTTTTACTGCAGCCTCCACAAATGGATGCTCCTTCCCCGCTTTCACATCACCTTTAAATAACTCATCTTGTGATGCGAGTTCAAAGAGTTCTTTTACCACCGCTTCTTTTACCTTGCCGCCGATTTTTGCAGTAAGTTCAGTGATGTTTTGACCCTCGAGTGGTGATGCTCCTACTCGTCGCTCCGCACTAGCAGTGATAAGGTTTGCGATGTATTCATCAACCTCTTCGAGTGTTTCAGCCGAGGCATCAGGACTATCGATCACTGAAAGAATCTTTTTTGCCTCAGCAATAGCAACGGCGTCGAGAGCCTGAAGCGGCTTTATTTTGTCAAAAATAAACTGTTTGATTCCGTTAAATTTATTTTCTGTATCTTGTTTTGATAGTTTAATCTGCTCAATAGTACCGAGGGTTTTCTCGAGGTTTTTTGCCTGTTCCCTAAGCTCAGCGAGCTTTGTCCTCACTTCAGTATTGTTGAAGAAGGTGGTTTTTACACCATATTTTTCTTGCACTTTGAGACGGGCCTGCTCTCGCGTTCTGTGAGTATTACTTTCAGCAACCTCCTGTGCACGGAATGCTTTCACCTTCTCAATTTTTTCCGCTGTATCCTTATCGATTGCAGCGATTGCGGCATCAAATTGCTTAATGGTAGCATCTCGTTCTTCTGAATTTTCTGGCTTGAGACTGTTGAGTATAGTCTCAACATCCTTGCGAACACTAGCTTTTCGCTGATCGGCAAGGGTCTTAATTTCATCAACTCGCTTCTGATCAACATGCTGAGCGTCAGCATAGGCCTGTTCTGGTGTTGAAAAGCCATTCATAGCCTTTTCAACGAATGCGAGAACGCTTTGGAATGAACCGTTCGTCTTTTCTGCATGCGCAAGGAGTTCGATATCCGCCTTGAGAGTATCGAGATTTGAACGTACAAGTGATTCGGCTCCTAGATCCTCAAGCTGCTTTTCTTGAAGCTTGATAGTCTCAGGGAGTAATTTTGAAAGCTGTACCTCTGCCATCAACTCATTAAATCTTTCACCCTTTTCAAGTGCCTGCTGATAGACATAATCGGCTACCTCCTTTGCCTGATCACCTTGAGTAAACGCCTCGAGAAGTGTCTCTTTAGGAAGTGCAGTCTTCTCGGCAAACATCAAAGCGGCAGCTTCTATGAGCCCATTCTTCGCCTCCTCCATTTTTTGGAAGCGATCAAAAGCTGTTACAAGCGAGGCACGATGCTCAGGGGCCTCAATGTGCGTGAGGAGGTCGTCATTTTTAAGAAAATCATGGAGAAATTCTGCAAATCGGTCATCGGTATGGAGAAGTTCTAATGCTTTTTTACCATTATCGAGACCTTCCCGAGCTTGCTCGATAGGGTTTTGCTCTTCTCGTTTTGTTTCGTTTGATTGCATGGTTGATGATTTCTTTTTTACTCCCCCCTCCTTCCGCCTGATCTTCTTTATTATTTCATTTGGGTTTTCTCCAGGTGGTTGAGGTTGTGCTGGTTTTTCCTCGGATCTTGGGGAAGCGTTGGTTTTTCCTGACTCTGGTTTTGAATCATCACTCTCTGGGCTCTGCTTAGATGAGGTTGATTCCTGTTGTCCATTACGTTGAATAGGATAGAGCCCATCTTCAAGGTCCTGTTGACTAAGTCCTGGTGGTACTATTGCTCCACCAGTTTTTGTGTGCTGCCGAACTCGTTTTTTTACACGATGGAGAGCCTCCTCTTTCTCTTTGAATTTTTTAAATTCTGGCTCAGCATCAAAAATATTCTCATTCTTTAGGATAAGTACGAGAGCGGCTCGAATTTTTTGGTTTTTGATTGGTGAAAGATAACGATCAACAATCCCTAGTTTTTCATGAGGTTGAGCCTGAGTGAATGACTCTTTTGCACATTCAGCAAAAAAGGTCTCGATGAGTGGTGAAAGGGCCTTGTACGACTGCCCATCTGAAAGGGGGGCAAGCTTATCGTCTGAATTTTTTGCAAAAGCGAGAAGTGTTTCTCGAGTTGCAATTGAATCAACAGTAAGATTTCCAAAAATTTCCTTACGCACTTCATCATATGTCTGAACCTTTTTTTCGGGTGGTCGCTCTGCTTCGGGTGGTTTTTGTGGCTTTGGACGTTCCTGCTGAGTGGGAATATTGAGCCTATGAAGAATTTCCTCCACCTTGTCGGCTATCGCTTGGGGAAAGGCACGGATAAACTCACGAACGTGGGCAATAAATCGATCACCTCTTCCCTCTTTCTTGATAAAGCCAGCTCGGAATTTTTCGTCTTTGAATTGCCGAATGCGAGTAATGAGAACTTCTTTAAACTTAGCTTGTACAGCAGCTTCTAACTCGTCCTCTGACTGCTTTTTCCTGATATCAAAAATTCTCGCAAGTTCTTTGCTATCATCCCCGGTTATGCTTTTTATGTAGCTCTCAGCATCGTTTATAACCGCTTGTTCCTCAGGTGTGAAGACAATATCATTCCCCCATTGTGGTTCACGTGTTTCCTGCTCACGCGCCTTCCCTTCAGGACGATCAGGCTTTGGAAGTCTAAAATATGCCCCTGGGTTTTTAATACCTGTATCAATATCATGCGATACAAAAATCTCATAAGCTCCGTAACCAAGTGTTTTTGGAAACACACTGATGAAATCCTGGATCAAGTTGTGTCGTTTCTGCTCAGGTTTTTTCTTGAAATCGGTTGAAGTAAATTCTTTCAATCTTCTATTAAAAATCTCCTTGATTTCATCAATGGAATACACGGCTTCTTCGGTGTCATTTTTGAGTTTAATCTCTTTGTGCTCAACCTGATACAGCATGAGCATTGCTTGGAGATGATCGAAGCCAAGCTTTACGGGCTTTTCATTGGACTCAGGTGGTGGGGGCACATCCTTACCAGCCTGTACTGCCTCGGTTGTGGGAACTGGCGGATTGGGTGGGGTTGTGGGTTGGTCGCCCTGTTGTGGTGTAGGTTCAGCTTCAGTCTCTTTTTTCTTGTTTTTTTCTCTTCTTTCGGCGCGCGTTCGTTTCTTTACCGGGGCTGTTTCTACCTGACCGGTAGAAAAATTTGGCTCTTCTATCTCTGAATAATCAGCATTCCTCAAGAAACTCTCAAACGAATCAAAAAAGGCCCAAAAATCAGTGAGGTCCTTCTTTTGATTTGGATCTTCGGGGCTTACGAGAGCACCAAACGTTTGGATTTTTTCACCAACATCATCTGGTAATTGTTTAATTTTTTTATCTACCGCATACGCGAGAACATTCGGTAAAAAATCTGTTGAGAATTCTTGAGCGAGCTTAAAAGCTTCGTCTACCTTACCCTCACGATCCTTTTTTTCTATTGCAATACGCACATCGCGCACCTGGTCGGCAAATTTACCAAGCGCATCCTTAACCTCTTGTTTTTCCGCGGGGCTGAGTTCTTTTTTGAGCGACCCATCCGCACCCATCTCAAGGCCATCAAAAGGGTTGTTAAGTTCTGGCATAGTACTTTTATTGTACCACGCATGGAAAAGCAATGACTAGTTCTCGTCTGTGAGTATTTCGTATCCGTCTTCAGTCACAAGAACTGTGTGTTCAAAGTGAGTGCTTCGCTTACCATCTGCTGTATAGCACACATGAGCACCTTGTTCTGTCTTCATAAAATGAGAACCTTCGTTGAGCATTGGCTCAATAGCAAGAACCATGCCTGGCTTCAAAAGCTCGCCAGTTCCTTTTCTTCCCTCGTTGAGTACATAGGGGTCCTCATGAATGTATCTACCAACACCATGACCGCAAAGTCCATCGGGGTTTGAGAAACCGCTCTTTTTCCATACTGATTCAATAGCAGCACCAATATCCCCCAAGCGAGCACCTGGCCTAATGGCATCAATTCCTGCATAAAGCGCGCGCTGATTTATCTCAATCATTTTTTGAGCAGTAGCATCACCCTTCCCAGCAATAACCGTCACCGCTGCGTCGGTAAAGACCCCTTCGTGTTTGTAGCCAATATCTACCTTAACAAGATCACCCTCCTGAATTACCCTCTTGGCACTTGGAATACCGTGGACAATCTCATTGTTCAAAGACAAGCAAATCGACTTGGGAAAGGGCTTTTTTGCCCATTCAGGCTGATAATGGAGGAAAGAAGGGGTATCACCCATATCTGTAATGAGTTTGTGTGCGAGAGAGTCGAGAGACTCAGTGGTAATGCCTGGCTTTACCGCCTGAGCCACTGCTTTGAGAACACGTGCGTGGCGCTTCCCGGCTTCTCGAAGCTTTGCTATTTCCTCTTGAGTTTTAATAATAATCATAGAAATACAATACCAGATTATGGTTGAATATCGAGTTTGAGTGCCTGCATAATCGCATCGCGCACCTGTTCTGGGGTTTTCTCTCCGTCAATTTCATGGAAGTGATATCGCGGGCTTTTTCTGTAGTATTCGACAGTAGGAATGACGTCCTTGATGTACCACTGCATACGGGCCTTAATGTCATCGGTGGTATCGTCTTGTCGCTTGCGGGCAAGAAGGCGCTTTGTGACCGTAGCCTCACTCACATTCAGGAAAATAACATGAACCTCATTTCGTCCATAAAAATCAAGGGCAGTCTCTACAACGCCCGCCTCTTCAAGACGTCGTGGGCTTCCGTCAAAAATCATATGCTGATTCTGCTTGAGATTTTTAATGCAGTAATCTGCCCATACCCAAATCGAGAGAAACTGTGGCATGAGTGCCCCCTTTTCGTAGAGATCCCGCACGATTCCATTGGTGTACCCTTCTTTTGCGATAAGATCACGAAAGGTCTGACCTGTTTCGAGGCGGAAAATGCTATCTTTTGACTTTGTGTGAGATGTGAGCTTTTCTACAAGGAAGTCCGCCTGAGTACCTTTACCACAGCCTGATCGGCCTATGAAAATAAAGGTGAGTGGATTCATACTAGTATTCTCTCATCGAGAGTTGGCCTTCGATCTTTTTGATAAAATCAAGAACTACCGATACGACGATGAGGAGTGCGGTACCGCCGATAGCTAGACTTGTGTTGCCGCCCTGGAATGCTTGGATGATGAGTGGAAGGATTGCGATGATTGCAAGGAAGAGCGCACCTACGAGGGTGATACGAGTCACAATCTTACCGAGGAAAGATGATGTTGATTCTCCTGGTCGTACCCCTGGAATGAATGCCCCACCCTTCTGGAGATTGGTAGCGATCGTGTGTGGATCGAAGGTAACTGCTGTATACACATAGGTAAATGCGAACACAAGGATGAAATAGAAGACAATGTAACCAACACTTCGAACGTCGAGATAGGTAAGGAGTTTGCCAGCGATATCAGCAAGCTTTGGCATATTTGCAAGGCCATGGACATACTGAAGAACAATCTGAGGAAGTGTGAGGATAGAAAGTGCGAAGATTATTGGAATAACCCCAGCCTGATTGAGTCGAAGTGGAAGATAGGTAGAAGTACCGCCAAAGACACGATTACCTCGAACCTGCTTTGCATAGGTAACAGGCACTGATCGTTCTGCCTCGGTCATAATAACCACAACCCACAAAGCAAGAATCGCTACAACTCCGTAGACAATGTAGTAAGGAATCTGAGCTGGGTTGAGATCGATAGCATTGATAAGCTCAGGAAGTTTTCGAGGGAGAGCCGCTACGATACCAGCAAAGATGATGAGTGACGTACCATTTCCAATACCGTACTCTGTCATGAGTTCACCAATCCACATAAGGAGGATAGAACCAGCTGAGATAACAACGATGTTTACGAGAAGTGCCATCGGCGTAAGTGAAAGGAGAAGTCCTTCTCGGCTCAAGAGTGCAAGGAATGCATATGACTGAAGAAGTGCGAGAGGTACGCTCAAAAGTCGAGAGTACTGAGCAAACTTCATTCGTCCTGCCTCCCCTTCCTCCTGATAGAGCGACTTAAGCTTTGGAGAAATCATGGTCAACACCTGCATGATGATCGATGCGGTAATGTAAGGACCGACTCCAAGCATCACAATAGAAAGGTTTGAGAAACCGCTTCCTGAGAGCAAGTCAAAAAAGCTCAAGAATTGGTTGTTTGCCAAAATAGTCTTGAGTCGAATAAGATCAACGCCTGGTACTGGAATAGCTGCGAGAAGACGAAATACAAAAAGTCCGAGGATTACAAACAAAATCTTCTTTCTCAAAAGGCTATCTTTGATGATGAGTGAAAATTTTTCTTTGAAAGTAGCCATGATGTGTAAGATTATTTAACTGAACCTCCTGCTTTTTCAATCTTTGCCTTTGCGCCTGCTGAGAGTGTAATACCAACGATAGTAAGTTTCTTTGAAATGTCTCCTGAAGAGAGGATTTTTACTCGAGGGTTCTTTCCCTTGTATCGCTCAATAAGTCCCTTTCCTACGAGTGCTTCGACAGTGATAGAATCACCTGCCTTGAAGTGCTTCTCGATGAGGTCAAGGTTTACTGGAGAAACTGGCCCCTGGAAGCTCTTGAAAATGTTTACGCCTCGTCCTCGAAGCTTTGGGAGAGTCTTGATGATATCTCGGAGCTCTGGGCGCTTCTTGTGACCCGCTCGAGCGTTCTGACCCTTAGTACCTCGGCCAGATGTCTTGCCACGCTTTCCCCCACGACCAACTTGATGGCCTTTGATTCGCTTTGTTTTTGGTTTTAGGTTATGAGTTTGCATGGAAGTTTTTATGCTTTAAATTCTGAAAGTGCCTTGATCGCTGCTCGTGCATTGTTCAAGCTGTTTTTGCTACCTGAGAAAAGTTTTGCGGTAACATTTTTTACACCTGCGAATTCGAGAACAGTTCGCACTGAGCTACCTGCAACGAGACCTTTACCTCGAGAAGGTTTGATAGTAAGACGAGCACTTGCGTACTTGGTGCTTACATCGTAAGGAATAGACATGTCTTTTGTGAGGTTCAACTTGATCATGTTCTTCTTTGCATTTCGGAATGCCTTGTCGATGGCAATAGAAGTATCCACCGCCTTTCCAGTACCAACACCCACCTGACCCTTTCGGTTGCCGGCAACGAGAGCAACACTGAAGCTGAATCGTCGTCCACCTGACGCAACTCGAGTCACACGTCGAATACTGATCATCTTCTGATCAAATTCAGATTTTACTCGTGGCTCTCGTGGTCCATTTGGTCGTGGTCCTCGTGATGGGAATCGTCCTCCCTGTCGGTCTCCTCGTGGAGCTCGTGGTGTAGCCGCAGTATCGCCAGTTTGTACTGGTGTGATTGCTACCTCTTGATTGATCTCTTTTGTCGTGTCCATAAATATTAAAATGAAAGTCCGCCTTCGCGTGCACCGTCAGCGAGTGCCTTAATCTTGCCGGTAAAAATGAAACCTCCTCGGTCGAAAACAACCTTGGCAACACCGAGTGCTTTTGCCTTCTTTGCAAGCTCAATGCCGGTCTCTCGAGACTTCTCTACCATAGTCTTGCCTTTTGCTTTGAGAGAAGTAGCTGAGGCGAGAGTTTTGCCAGCATCATCATTGATGATCTGAGCATAGATATATTTGTTTGATCGGAAGACTGAAAGCCGAGGGGTAGCTTCTGTACCATGAATACGTGCTCGAATCTTTGTTCGGCGTCGATCTCGTTTTTCTGCTTTTGCTTTGAGGTGTTTCATAGACGTTATTATTATACCGTTTTCTTACCCTGCTTTCGGCGGATAGTTTCGTCCTCGTATCGAATACCCTTGCCCTTGTAAGGTTCTGGTACTTTCTGATCTCGGATAAGTGCGGCAAACTGACCAACAGCTTCTTTGTCAATACCAGTAATAGTGATGAGGTTTTTATCAGCAGTCACCTTGAGACCAGCTGGAATAGCGAGCTTTACAGGGTGAGAGAATCCGAGGCTCATCACGATATCAGCACCCTTTACATCTGATTTGTATCCAATTCCTTCGACAACAAGCTTCTTGCTGAAGCCTTTGTTTACCCCCTCGATCATATTGTAAATGTGAGAAGCGTAAGCACCCCAGAGAGCGTTTGAGGCATTGTCATTTCGCTTTGGCTCAAGCTTTACTTTTTTGTCAGCAACTGAAACCGCGATATCTGATGTGAAATCACGAGTAAGAGCGCCGAGAGGTCCTTTTACAGACACAGTCTTCCCTGAAACAGTCACTTCTGTCTTTTCTGGGATGTCGATGAGTTGTTTGCCGATTCGTGACATATACGTGTAATTACCAAACCTTGAATAATACTTCACCGCCGAGGTGCTCCTTTCGAGCATCCTTCCCTGTCATTACTCCCTTTGAAGTAGAGATGATGATGTGACCGAAGCCATTCTTTACTGGCTCAAGATGAGATGAGCTTCGATAGATACGCTTTGATGGTCGTGAAACTCGTTCAACACCCTTGAGCTTTGGGGTGCCATTTGAGCTGTAGACAATTTCGATCTCAATATCTTTGATAGGAGTTTTTGATTTCTTGGTAAGGTTTTTGATGAAGCCCTCTTTTTCGAGAACATCGGCAATAGCCATTTTTACCTTTGAATGAGGAATAGTCATCGTTGCCTTTCCAGACACTGATGCGTTGCGGAGATTTGATATGAAATTGCCGATTGAGTCTATTACCATGATGATTTTTTAATACCTGGGATCATTCCTTCGTTTGCGAATTCGCGGAAGCAGATACGGCAGAGATCGAAATCTCGCATATATCCTCGCTTTCGGCCACAGCGAAAACATCGACGTACAACACGGCACGCGTATTTTGGGGTCTTCTGTGATCTTGCTACGACTGATGTTTTGGCCATATTTCGTGAATAATGATAAAAAATAAGCTCACACGAGCGTTGGCATGAATACTAGCAATACTCGTATCGAATGTCAACGCTGTTTCTTTTCAATGCTACTTCTTCTTTGAAACCTCTACCTTACTAAACGGGAAACCGAGGTATTCAAAGAAAGCTTGTGCTGACTTTTTGTCCTTGGCTGTGGTTACCACCGTCACACCGAGACCGAAAATATCCTTAATTTCTTCGTCAGATGTCTCTGGGAAGATGGTATGCTCTTTGATACCGATTGAAATATTTCCGATGTCATCGATAGACTTTCGTGAGATGCCGCGGAAGTCTCGTGTTCGAGGGAAAGCAATGTTCAAGAGTTTGTCGAGGAAGTTGTTCATTCTCTCCCCTCGAAGTGTCACCTGGAATCCTGCTGGATCGCCCTGGCGAACTTTGAATGAAGCGATGGACTTCTTTGCTCCCTTGAGAGACACTTTCTGGCCCGCGATTCGAACCATTCGGTCTTCAATCAAAGCGATTTTCTTTTTGTCTTTGATTGATCCCACTCCTGTAGAGAGGACAACCTTGACCAATCGAGGAGTCTGCATTGGGTTTTCGATGCCAAGCGCAGTTTTCAACTCCTTGAACGCATTCTTCTGTTTTTCTTTAATAGATATCATGGTCGTGAATATTATTTCGCAAGTTTAACGTTTGAAGCGTGGATTGGCATGCTCTTCTCGACCACCTGACCCTTTGCGCCTCCTCGGCGAGCTGGGATATGTCGCTTCTTCATATTTACTCCCTCAACAAGTACTTTGTTGAGCTTTGGGAAAGCTTGAAGTACCTTTCCCTTCTTTCCTTTGTCATTTCCTGAAATGACTACTACGTTGTCGTCTCGTTTGATATGCATATAAGTAGTATTAGATAATTTCAGGTGCGAGTGACGCAATCTTTTGATAACCAGCCTCGGCGACCTCTCGAGGGATTGGACCGAACACACGACCACCGATTGGTTCGTTCTTGGTCTTGTCTACGATAACGACTGCATTTTCATCGAATCGAACGTATGAACCGTCCTTTCGTCGGAATGCATTTCGCTGTCGGACAACGACTGCGTGGAGAACGTCCTTCTTCTTGATCGCTTTTCGAGGTTCTGCCTTCTGTACAGAAAGCACAACTCGTTCACCGATCTGAGCATAGCGCTTACCTGCTGATCCGAGAACTTTGAAAATTCGTCCGATCTTTGCACCGGTGTTGTCTGCGATTACTACAATTGAGCGAGGTTGAATCATGGCAGTATTATGAAATTACGATAAAATGCTTATCCTTTGAAATAGGACGAGTCTCTTCAATGGTAACGACCTCACCAATTTTCTTGGTGTTACCTTTGTCGTGCGCTTTATATCGCTTTGTCTTCTGTACGAATTTTTCGTACTTTGGAACCTTGGTGTACTGGTTCACAGCAACCACAATGGTGTCTTTCATTCGGTCAGAAACCACTGTCCCCGTAAGTTGCTTCTTACGTGGTGCGGGTGCCTTTTGTGTTGTTGCTTTTTTTGTTTCCATAAAATTCTGTTACTAATATCTCGCTATGCCTTTCGTGAGCGAAGCTCAGTCATGATTTGGGCGATAGACTTTCGAAGTACTCTTCCCTCTCGAATGTTCTTTGGCTTTGAGCCAGCAAGTGAGAGTTTGAATGCCTTGAGTGCTACACGCTTCTCTTCAAGAGCCTTCATCAAATCTTTTTCGTTGGTGTTTTTGATGTCTTTCATGTTAGCGTGCGATTATCTTGGTCTTCAAAGGAAGTTTTGTACCTGCCTTTCGGAGAGCTTCTTTTGCTTCAGCCTCTGCCACACCATCGATCTCGAAGATCATTCGGCCCGGCTTGATCTGGCAGCAGTAACCCTGGGGTTCACCCTTACCATTTCCCATTGGCACTTCGGCTGCCTTTGCTGTGTATGGCATATCTGGGAAAACACGGATCCATACCTTTCCTGTCTTTCCTGCATATCGAGAGATAACCTTTCGAGCAGCTTCGATCTGGTTTGATGTGATTCGAGCGGCGCTTGTTGACTTGATTCCGAATGAACCAAATGAAAGGTCAGTACCACGAGTCTCAACCCACTTTCGGTTGGGATTTCGTCGCATTGAATGCCATTTTCGGTGTTTTACTTTTTTTGGTAGCAACATGGTCGTAATAATTATTTAGCGGATGGTTTATGCTGAGCAGGCTTCTGAGCAAAAATTTCTCCACGATAAATCCAAACCTTGATACCAATAGCACCATAGGTCATTCGTGCCTGCTCTCGCTTGAAGTCGATATCTGCACGGAAAGTCTGGAGAGGAATTCGTCCTCGCTTCAACTCTTCTGATCGCGCCATATCTGCGCCTCCGAGTCGGCCAGTAAGGTAAATCTTTACCCCCTGAACATCTCGATTAGCCATTACCTTTTCAATAGTCTGCTTGATCACTCGTCGGAAAGGTAGTCGCTTTTCAAGACCTTCTGCGACCATGTATGCAACGATAGCTGCATTTGACTCCGGAGAACGAACTTCTTCAATATCGAGCTTCAAATCTGCTGGAAGTGTGAGGGACTTCTTGCGAGCGAGCTTCATAATGTCTGCTCGGAGCTTCGTCACACCGTCACCACTCTTACCAATCAACATACCAGGACGAGATGTCTTGATAATGATGCGGAGAGCCTTTTCACTTCGCTCTGTCTCAATAGATGCTACATAAAAACCACGAAGCTTTTCCTGGAGATATTCTCGAATCGTAAGATCGGTCTTCAAGAAAGCTCGGTACTTTGAAGAGTCTGCGCCAAACCAGCGAGACTTCCAATCTCTAATGATGCCGAGTCGATGTGAATATGGGTGAACAACGTGTGACATATAAATTATTTTTTCTTGGTATCAAGCACGAGGGTAACGTGGCTTGTTCGCTTCTTAATAGGATAAGCACTTCCCTGCGCTCGAGGCATGCTTCGCTTCATGACGAGACCTGGATTGACCTGAATATCTTTGATGATGAGCTCAGCAGAATCAATGCTCATGGTCTTGGCATTTGCCAACGCTGACTCAATGAGCTTCTTGATAGGACCTGCGGCCTCCTTTACGGTATACGCAAGAAGAGCGAGCGCCTTCTCTGCATTTTTTCCTCGCACCAAATCCGCAACAAGGCGAACCTTTCGTGGAGACTGTCGATAATCATTGAGTGAAGCTTTGACCATAAAGATTGATATTATTTCTTTTCAGCGACAGTAGCTTTTGCAGCCTGAGCAGAAGCGATTTCAGCTTCTTTTTTCTTGAGCTCAAGTTCTTTCTGCATCTTACCTCCGTGTCGAACGAATTTTCGAGTAAGTGAGAATTCTCCCAATCGATGACCGATCATGTCCTCAGTAACGAGCACTTCGAGGTGGTCTTTACCGTTGTGGACACCAAACTTGAAGCCCAACATTTCAGGAGAGATAACGCTATCTCGCTCCCATGTCTTAATAACACCAGCATTTTCTGGTTTCTTTCCTGCAACCTTCTTCAAAAGGTTTTCTGAAATATATGGGCCTTTCTTAAGCGATCGTGTCATGTTTGATTAAAATAAATAGCTCGTCTCGAGCCGTGGACTCTTATACTAGCAGAAGAAAGTATAAAGTCAACGGCGCTTCTGAGCGGATGATTATTCTCGTTTCTTGCCAACCTTTCGGCGAGATACAATAAGGTGGTTTGAGTACTTCTTTGGTGTTCGTGTCTTCTGACCCTTACCTGTTGGCTTACCGTATACGTTAACTTCTCGTCGGCGACCTCGACCCTGTCGGCCTTCACCTCCTCCCTTAGGATGGTCTACTGGGTTCATCACTGAACCTCGGACGGTTGGGCGAATACCCAACCATCGAGATCGTCCAGCTTTACCAATATTTACAAGGCGATTTTCATCATTTGATACCTCACCAACTGAAGCCCAAGCGCTGTCGAGCACCTTTCGCACTTCTGTAGAAGGCATCTTGAGATGAGTATATCCAGCATCCTGAGCAATGATTTCAATGAAGTTACCTGCTGATCGAGCAAGCTTCGCACCACCATTTGCCTGAATCTCCACGTTGTATACAAAAGTACCAACTGGAATGTTTCGGAGAGGAAGTCGGTTTCCTGCCTTGATCTCAGCTTTTTCTGATACGAGAACTGTGTCCCCTACCTTTACACCCTTTGGAACGAGCATATATCGCTTCTCACCATCTTTGTAGGTAATGAGTGCAATGAAACCTGTTCGGTATGGATCGTATTCGACCGTAGTAACAATCGCTGGGATGTCTTTCTTGTCGAACATGAAGTCTACGAGTCGGTAGAGCTTCTTATTTCCACCACCCTTGTGGCGAGTAGTAAGGCGTCCGTAATTGTTTCGGCCAACGTCACGCTTGAAACCACTGGTAAGCGGCTTGTATGGTTCTGACGTCGTGATGTGCTCACCGTATGATACGGTGGTCATCTGTCGTCGTGGATTGCTTGTAGGTTTATAGTGTTTCATGGCTTTTATACGAATTGAATGGTGTCGCCTTTCTTGAGCTGGACATACGCTTTCTTACCACCAGATCGTGTTCCCACCTTTCCTCGGCTGAAAACAGTTTTTGATGGAACTGGAGCAAACTTTACATCGATAGCTTCTACCTTGTAGAGCGCCTTGATTGCTGCGATAACAGACTGCTTGTCCGCAAACTTCGTAACATCGAAGGTGAAGACGTTCTTTTCTGAAAGTGTAGATGCTTTTTCAGTGATTCGAGGTCCTACGATTACTGATGTTGGGTCAATATGCTTTTTTATTGTTGGTGATGGCATGGCGGTGTGTATTACTTCTTAGGAGCGCTAAGCTTACCTCCAATAAATTCGAGTGCGCTTGCAGGTGAGCTGATAACAAGGTACTTATACTTCATAATATCAACTGGGTTGATGTTTCGAAGTTCGTCTACCTCAACATTGCTCATGTTATTGAAGCTTCGTTCAATCATTTTGTCCTTGGTAGGAGTAGTGATGTACGCTGCGTTCTTTCGCTTGGTCTCGAGAGCCTCAAAGCCCTTGATGCCAGAGAGGTTTTTGATGACACTCTTTGCAATCTTGGTCTTTGGTTCTTTGAGTGAAAGAGAATCAACGAAGAGAATTTCTCCATCCTTGAATTTCTTTGAAAGAATCGTGAAGAGAGCCTTCGCCTTTACTTTCTTATTAACCTTTCGGTCATAGTTCTTGTCGTTTCGAGGACCGTGTGTGATACCTCCACCTGGCCACAATGGAGAACGAATAGAGCCGTGTCGAGCTCGACCTGTTCCCTTCTGCTTCCAAGGCTTCTTACCACCTCCGGCAACCTCGCCTCGAGTCTTTGTGTGAGCGATATTCTTTCGAGCGCTTGAGTTCATTGATGTAATCACCTGATGAACAAGGTCAGCGTTCCAAGAAAGACCGAATACATGCTCTGGGAGTGAAACCTTTCCAGCATCCTTTCCGTCCTGAGTATAGATTTTTGCTTCTAGCGTTTTCATACGGTTTTATTATTTTGATGCTGATACGATTTCTACGAGTGATCCTGGGATTCCAGCGAATGATCCCTCGACCAAGATGAGATTGTTCTCAGGATTTACCTGAACAACTTTCACATTCTTTACGGTAATTCGATCACCGCCCATTCGGCCGGCCATTCGAATACCCTTGGCAACACGTCCACCGGCACGCGCTCCTCCGCCGATAGCTCCTGGCTCTCGTTCAGAGTGCTTCTGACCGTGAGTTCGTGAACCTCCGGCAAAGCCGTGACGCTTCACACCTCCCTGGAAACCTTTACCCTTGCTTGTAGAAGAAAGAGTAACGAGGTCACCAACCTTGAATCCTGTGAGGTCGACTTTATCACCCACCTTGAGATCGGTCTTGTCGACACGGAACTCTTTGAGATGCTTGAATCGTCCAAGATCCTTCATGTGGCCCTTCTGAGGCTTTGCGACCTTTGCTTCTTTTGCGGTATCGAAACCAAGCTGAACAGCAGAATAGCCGTCAGAGTCTTTGGTCTTCACCTGTGTTACCACCGCAGGTCCGGCTTGGATAACCGTTACCCCGTGAACAGAGCCGTCTTCGCTCCAGACCTGGCTCATTTTCAGTTTTTTTCCTAGGATAAATTTCATATAGATCGCTTAGATCATCTTCATGTCGATGTTCACACCGGACGGAAGGCTCAAGTTGTTAAATGCTTCGAGGGTCTTATGATTTGGACTAACGATATCAATGAGTCGCTTGTGAACTCGCATCTCGAATTGCTCTCGCGCATCTTTGTATACGAAGGCAGCTCGGTTTACGGTGTACTTCTTGATTTCAGTAGGAAGTGGAATAGGACCAACAATCTTCGCGTCATAGCGGAGTGCGGTATCCATAATCTGTCGTACTGAGGCATCAAGAATTTTGTAGTCGTAGGCTCGAACGCGAATTCGAAGCTTATGACTCGCTTCACCCTTTGAAGCTTTTGCCTTTTCAACTCGTTTTGTGGTTTCTTTAGCGGTCATTGTTGTTAGTGTTTGAATTTGATGAGATCGGGACGTATTATTTTGTGATTGCAGTAACCACACCGGCACCTACAGTCTTACCTCCCTCTCGAACTGCAAATCGCTGATTCTGCTCGAGTGCGATAGGCGCTACGAGCTTCACGATGAACTTTACTGTGTCTCCTGGCATAACCATTTCAACGCCTGGGGCGAGGGTTACTTCACCAGTAACGTCAGTTGTTCGGATGTAGAACTGAGGCTTGTATCCAGTGAAGAATGGAGTGTGTCGGCCACCTTCCTCCTTCTTGAGAACGTAAATCTCAGCTTCGAATTCTGAGTGAGGCTTTGTTGTACCTGGCTTAGCAAGCACCTGTCCTCGTGTAACATCCTCCTTTCGAGTACCTCGGAGAAGGATACCAGCGTTGTCTCCAGCCTGTCCTCGGTCGAGCTCCTTGTTGAAAGCTTCGATACCAGTAACAGTAGACTTTGTAGTGTCCTTAAGACCGATGATTTCTACTTCTTCGTTCTTATTGACGACACCTCGTTCAATACGACCAGTAACCACAGTTCCTCGACCTTCAATAGAGAAGATGTCTTCAATAGGCATGAGGAATGGCTTGTCGATTTCTCGAACAGGCATAGGAATATAGGTATCGAGAGCGTTTACGAGCTCAGTGATCTTTGCAGCCCACTTGTCGTTAACATCTGCAGCTTCGAGTGCTCGTGCTGCTGCACCTCGAATAACTGGAGTATTCTTTCCATCGAAACCGTACTGAGTAAGGAGATCTCGAATTTCTGTCTCAACGAGATCAAGCATGTCAGCGTCCTCTACGAGGTCGCACTTGTTGAGGAATACCACAATCTTAGGCACTCCCACCTGCTTTGCGAGGAGGATATGCTCTCGAGTCTGAGGCATTGGACCGTCTACTGCTGATACCACGAGAATAGCACCGTCCATCTGAGCGGCACCAGTAATCATGTTCTTTACGTAGTCAGCGTGACCTGGACAGTCAACGTGAGCGTAGTGTCGAGTATCTGAAGAGTACTCAACGTGTGAAATTGCAATGGTGATGATCTTTGACGCATCTCGTCGGCCCTGGTTCTCAGAAGCCTTCGCAACCTGGTCATATGCAATAGAGTTAGCCAAGCCCTTCTTAGCCTGGATAGCTGTAATAGCCGCTGTCAAAGTAGTCTTACCGTGGTCAACGTGACCAATAGTACCTACGTTTACATGGGGCTTTGATCGATCAAATGTTCCTGCCATAGTATTTTGTACACCTACCTAAAAAAGCTCAACGCGCGAGAACTTGCTAAGCTCTTCAAAGTAAATGCTTGTTTAATTGTTATTGTAAATAAAGTCCCTCAAGCGGCGAAAAGTGCTCATATACACTCTCCTCTCGATCATTCACAAGGTGTGAAGATGAGTACCACAAGAAAAACAACGCTAAAAGCGGTTTTGCTATCTTAGCAGAAAGGGTGTGTGGATGTCAAACTGGGGAACAGTGCATCCGAGATACACGGAAATTTCTCGCTAGAAATTTCCTTATCCTCGGACCGGTCGCCCTGCGGAGTATCTCTCCTACTGTATCCCCCCCAGTTTGTACCACACCCTTTCTGCGAAGATGCAAACCCTAGCTGAATGGATTTTTTGGTGGAAAAAATGTCACCAACGCACAAATAATGACTATAAGTATCAGAATAAGCATACAAAAAAGAGTAGCACGGATTCATGTTTCTGAAAAATAGAAGAGTTTCTCTCTTGAGTGACATTCTTAGTTCCTGTAGACTTACAGACGAGCCCAAAAGGTTCAATTATAAGTTAAGGAAATCATGAAAATGACCGACTTAATAACAAAATTGAGCTTCACTCTTTGGGTTATGACTCAGCCTACCAATTGTTTATAAAATTGGATATCTTGAAAAAGATTTACAACGATCTATAAAAATCGTCCTGAAGCTGTAACATAGACATAATCTATACAACCAAGGGAAATGTTATCTCTTGACCAAATGCTCTGACATCAGGCAGAGCATAGAGTTTGGCTCGCCACTAGCCGCCTTCGGGCGGCTTTGTGTTTGTATTTTTTGTTGATTTACTTTATTGGTGGTATAATAGATGTTAGGTAACCCCAAACATGGGTCTGATTCGATGAGTGCTAAATGTTTGTCATCGAATCGTCGTGTGGAGTGATCCACTTACCTGGGTTCTTGGAAAACATGACCGGCTTATTACATCAAACGACGCATTGAAAAGAGTATTCAATGATAAATGTCCAGCGGTGAAGAAAGGCATACCCTCCACAAAACTTCCTCTCTGAGAAAACTCCTCCTCTTAGGCAAAGAGGGGAAGTTTTGTTTTTAGAACTCTAAACAAAAAAACGACTTCGTGGACGAAGTCGTTTTTTTGTTTAAGGGAGATTACGCAGTCTTCCCTCGCGCTTCGATAATGGTCTTTGCTACGTGCTGAGGGACTGGTTCGTAGTGATCAAATTCCATAGTTGATGATGCGCGGCCTTCAGTGAGGGATCGGAGAGCGGTTGTGTAACCAAACATTTCTGACAAAGGTACTTTTGCTCGGAGAACCTTGTTCATACCCACGTCATCCACACCTTCGATCTGCGCTCGCTTTGAGCTCAAGTTTCCGGTGACGTCTCCAACGAATTTTTCAGGAGTAACGACTTCTACCTTCATGATTGGCTCGAGGATTACCGGCTTTGCTCGCTTTGCTGCAGCTTGGAAGGCCATAGACGCAGCGATCTTGTATGCAATTTCAGATGAGTCCACATCGTGGTAAGAACCGAAGATGAGTTCACATGAAACGTCTACGACTCTGTATCCTGCGAGAATACCTCGGTCCATCGCTTCCTTCACTCCCTTCTCCACTGCTGGGATGAATTCGTTTGGAATAACACCTCCCTTGATAGAGTCGATGAATTCGAAACCTTCTTCACGGCTCACATTCTTTGGAATCTTTTCGCCTTCTGCGAGTGGCTGGAGAGGCTTGATCTTGATTCGTACATGACCGTACTGACCCTTACCTCCTGACTGCTTCACGTACTTGTGATCTTCTTCAGCTTCACCCTGGATAGTTTCCTTGTACGCCACTTGAGGCTTGCCTACGTTGGCATCAACGCTGAATTCTCGCTTCATACGATCAACCATAATATCGAGGTGAAGTTCACCCATACCTGAAATAATAGTTTCTCCTGTCTCGCTGTTTGAAGATACTCGGAATGTTGGATCCTCATCTCCAAGTTTCTTGAGGGCCATACCCATCTTTTCCTGATCACCCTTTGTTTTTGGTTCGATACGGAGAGAAACCACCGGTTCCATGAACTTGATCTTTTCGAGGACGATAGGCTTCTCCTCGTCACAGAATGTATGAGATGTTTTTGCATCCTTGATACCTACTGCCGCTGCGATTTCTCCAGCAAAGACTTTCTTTACTTCTTCTCGCTTGTCAGCTTGAAGTCGCACGATTCGTCCAAGTCGCTCTTTCTTACCTGTTGATGAGTTATAGATATATGAACCAGCTTCGATGGTTCCTGAATACACACGGAAGAAGGTGAGCTGTCCTACGAATGGGTCGTTCTGGAGCTTGAATGCAAGCGCTGAGAACGGTTCGCTATCAGAAGCATTTCGGAAGATTTCCTCACCTGTGTTTGGGTCAATTCCCTTCACTGGTGGAAGGTCGAGTGGAGATGGGAGATAATCTACCACCGCGTCGAGTACGAGCTGAACTCCAACGTTCTTAAACGCTGCTCCAGTAAATACGGGGAATATTTTATTCGCAATAACCGCCTTTCGAATGAGCGTCTTCAATGTCTCCAAAGGAATTTCTTTTCCTTCGAGGTACGCGTTCATAGCAGCTTCATCGGTCTCAGCAATTCTTTCGATGAGTTCTGTGTGATACTTTTTTGCATCAGCAAGAAGCTCCTCAGGAATTTCCTTTTCGACGACGTTTTTACCTTTTTCACCTTCGAAGTAGTAGGCCTTCATCTTCAAAAGATCGACAACACCCTTGTGTTCGCCTTCAAGACCAATTGGGATTTGGAATCGAACTGCGTTTTTGCTGAGTCGCTGCAAGATTGATTCGTATGATCGCTCAAACGACGCACCCATTCGGTCCATTTTGTTGATAAAGCAAAGTCGAGGAACGTTTGATTCGTCAGCGTATCGCCAGTTTGTTTCTGACTGAGGTTCTACACCCGCCACTCCATCAAATACCACCACCGCACCGTCGAGCACTCGCAAAGAGCGCTTCACTTCTACGGTAAAGTCGATGTGTCCTGGGGTGTCGATAACGTTGAAACGTGTTTTCTTAGAAATATCAGAACCCATGTAGGTAGGGTTCCAGAAACAGGTAATAGCCGCGGCAGTAATAGTAATACCTCGCTCTTTTTCCTGTTCCATCCAGTCAGTAGTAGTCGCCTGTGCATCTCCTTCTTTTGCCAAGTGAACTTCTCCCATCTTATGGATCATTCCTGTGTAGAAGAGGATTCGTTCAGTTGTAGTGGTTTTTCCGGCATCGATGTGTGCGATGATACCGAAGTTTCGTACTTTTTCGAGAGGATAATCTCTGTTCATATA
>CAZTPW010000006.1:0-6133 GCA_964615725.1 uncultured Candidatus Saccharibacteria bacterium | reverse complement strand
TTGTTTGCCTCTGCCATCTTGTGAACGTTTTCTCGTTTCTTTACTGCTTCACCTTCATTCTTGTTTGCGGCGAGAATTTCTTCAGCGAGCTTCTCGTGCATAGGCTTCCCTTTCTTGCTGTACGCAGCTTCAACGATCCATCGGAGTGACAATGCCTGTCGTCGTTCTGGTCGAACTTCTACAGGGACCTGATAGTTTGCACCTCCCACTCGTCGTGATCGGACTTCCATAAGGGGAGCTGTGTTCTTCAAGGCATTTTCAAAAACCTCTATAGGATTTTCTACCTTTGCTCGTTCCTTGATGAGATCAAGAGCGTTGTAGACGATGGTTCGAGCGGTGTTCTTCTTCCCTTCAACCATGACATAGTTGATGAGCTTTGCTACTTTTTCAGAGTTGAACTTTGACTCTGGGGCAACAATATTTCGATTATTTACTTTTCTTCGCATAGGATTATATATGAGGGATTATTTAGCTGCCTTTGGTCGCTTGTTTCCATACTGGCTTCGACCTTTTCGTCGCTTGTCTACTCCTGCTGCGTCGAGTACACCTCGAACAACTGAGTATCGGAGACCTACGTCCTTAACTCGACCTCCTCGAAGAAGCACCACTGAGTGTTCCTGGAGTGTGTGTCCTTCACCTGGGATGTATGCTGTAACTTCCATTCCGTTGGTAAGTCGAACTCGGGCGATCTTTCGAACCGCTGAGTTAGGCTTCTTTGGAGTTTTTGTAGTTACCTTGATACACACACCTCGCTTGAATGGTGAGTTGAAGAATCGAGGGCGATTCTTGAGTGTGTTAAAGCTCTTGGTGAGAGCAACTGACTTTGACTTTCGCTTGAGCTTGATTCGCTTTCGGCGAACAAGCTGATTGATGGTTGGCATAATTGTTTGGCGCGGTATGGAGCTTCACCCTTCGCTTTCGAGGATTACTCACAACGTGCCGTAATATTAATGACTGAATTGGTAAAGCGCTTTGACTGCATGGTGCTCATAGAGAAAACTCATTGAGAAAAAGCGTTCCACTACTCTACTATAAAAAGCTAAAATTGCAAGGTAATGCCTGTGATGAGGCGAAGTGACCACTCAAGGAGCGGAATCATGATCTGAGGGGCAAAAATCAAGACAAGGATGACGAGGCCGAGCTGATAAGTCTCGAGAACCGCTCGAATCATTACAAAACGTCGTGGAATCAGGGCAAAAAGGATCTTTGACCCATCAAACGGAGGAATCGGGAGGAGATTGAAGACTGCAAGGCCTATATTGATGGTAATAATAAGAAGGAGAACGTATTCTGGTGTGGTATCGATCGATGAGGCAGTCGCAGTAAGTCTAAAAATCAATCCAAATAGAAGGGCGAGGGCGATATTTGAAGCTGGCCCAGCGAGGGCGACAATTGCCTCCCCCCATCGCCTATTTCTCAGGCGGGATATGTCGACAGGTACTGGCTTGGCCCAGCCAAATGGCACGTGGAGGAAGGTAGATATGAGCGGCACAATAATAGAGCCCACGATATCGACGTGGCGAATCGGATTGATCGATAGTCTCCCCGCATCTCGTGCCGTAGTATCCCCCAAAAAAAGGGCCGCATATCCATGGGAGATCTCGTGGACAACGACGGCTATGATAAGAATGATGAAGTAAATAAGTGCGAATGAATCAATCATAAGAGTGGTCGTATAAGTATAATATGAAGAGATGTACTTGCGCTATCTCGCAGGCCATGATAGCATGGTGAAACTCAAATACATATATGGCTAAAGTTTGTCCAATCACACAAAAAGGTTCCCTCATGGGAGGAGGATACTCAAACCGAACTCGAGCAACCCAGTTCAACCCAACTGGCAAGGTTCGACGTTATGCAAACCTCCAGAAGAAGCGCATTTATATCCCTGAGCTCAAGAAGAGCATTCGATTGACCCTCTCTACAAAGGCAATCAAGACAATCAATAAGAACGGTGCCTTCCGAACTCTCAAGAAAGCAGGCGTCATTTAATAAGAAACAAAAAAACCGGGCAACCGGTTTTTTTGTTTCTTTTTTTTATAGAGGATCAGAGTGAGAACTATCGATCAGTCCTCCACCAAATACGCTCTCCGTCTGAAATCAACCGAATCGTACCGTGGTCCATCGTCATGGACGTTGTAATGCCATGCGATGCAAAACGGTCGAGCACCTCGGGGCTCGGGTGATGATATGTGTTCCCCCTGCCAACCGATACGACCGCGTGAGTGGGGGTAATTGCATTCAAAAATTCCTCGGAGCTTGATGTTTTTGATCCATGGTGGCCAGCCTTGAGAACATCTCCATCGAGTGGATCGTGAAGGCTGACCAAGTATTTTTCAATCTTTGCGGGGGCATCTCCAGTAAAAACAACTTTTACTTTTCCATACTCCAAAACACCAACGATCGACCCATCATTGGTTGAAAGATTTGCCACATCACGATCAGGAAAAAGTATGCGGAAGAACACTCCACCGCCCAGATCAATAACAGTGCCCCGCTCCGCACGCAACGTAGGCACAGAATGAATCCCAGCCTGTCTTTTTACCTCTCGATAAACTTCAGAAGTATTAAACGTCCCCGCTTCAATGAGTCGACCAACTCGATATCTTTTAAAAATATCGACGAACCCTGCAATGTGATCTTTGTCTGGGTTGGTAATCATCGCGATGTCGATATCACGATCAGTATATGAAATTTCCTGAGAGAGCTTGGTGATGATTGAGTTTGTGGGACCTGCATCGACAATCATATGATTGCCTGTAGGTGATGTTATGAGAATTCCATCGCCTTGTCCGATGTCTAGAAACGAAATCGTGAGGAGCCGGCTTTCAGCTGGTCTGAAAAGCACCAGAAAGAAGACTGCCACATTCGCAACAAAAAGAATGGTGAGGACAATGGTGCGTTTCTTCATAGCTAGCTATAATATACAAACATTAATCATACATAATTTATGGAATACAAAGAAAAAACATTTGCGGTACCGCAGTTGAAAGGAATATCGCAAAAAACTATCGAGGAGCACATGAAGCTCTATGCTGGATACGTAAAGCACGCCAACCTTATCCAAAAGCAGATTGCGGAACTCGCAAAGGACAGCGAGAAAAATGCTTACCTTATTGGTGAGCTCAACCGACGATTTGGTTTTGAATTTGATGGAATGAGAAATCATGAATATTATTTCGCTGCATTTGAAGGCGGTGCCAAGCCACTCAATGACTCCGGCGCACTCAAAGCTGCTCTCGTACAGGAATGGGGCTCTGTCGAAGCTTTCCTCAATCGCTTCAAGGCAACTGCCTTGACTCGAGGTATTGGTTGGGCAATGTTGTATTTCGACCCGCACACAAAGCGTCTCACCACTGCATGGGTCGAGGAGCAACACCTTGGTCATCTCACAGGACTCCTCCCCGTCTTGGCGCTTGATATGTGGGAGCATTCTTTTGTTGCTGATTACCAACCAAGCGGAAAGAAGCAATATGTTGAAGATTTCTTTGCAAATCTTAATTGGGACGTGATCGAGAAAAATTATACCGATGCGGTAAAATAGTTTTCATCACAAAATAATCCGAGAAGCACCGCACAACACATGCGGTGTTTTCTTTTTGATGTCGAAATACAACATAAGCACCGATCGCAATGGTGAGGCATAGATACACAGCAAGCGTTTCTGCCATACCCCACCCTTTCACAGTGAGCGCTGCATAATCCCACCGTGAAAAGAAGTCGGCAGTAGTAATCATGACGTTGAGAAGAAAGTACGTGCCGGCTACAAGAAGAGGTGCAAAGAGGTTTGTAACCCATGACAAGGCAACCATAATTGATCCAGTCATCATGACATACGGCACCATCGGCACAACAATACCGTTCACCAAAAGTGAGACGAGTGAGACCTGCCCCATCAAATACATCATAAAAGGTGTGATGATGATTTGGGTAGCCAGTGAGGCGGTAAGAGTTTCTTTGATCGCAAGAAAATCAGGCACCCTCCTAAATGCTCTATCAAAGAAATCTGTAAATATCACAAGACCTAATGTGGCAAGAAACGAGAGCTGAAATGCAGGATCGTAGGGCACAAGTGCAGGATTTATGAACGCCACAATGAACGCAACGAGAACGAGTGCTCTTGGTATAGAATACTCGCGCCGCGCCACACCCGCCACAACTGAAAGTGAAACCATTGCTGATGCTCGGATAATCGTCGCGGAGTTGCCGGTCATTAGGGCAAAGCAGATGATCGCAAAGATCGATAAGGGGATGGAAATAATTTTGGGAAATCTTCTTGTGAGCGTGAGGATTGCTTGGGCGACAATCGTAACGTTTGATCCTGACAGAACAATAATATGCACAAGTCCAACTCTGCGAAAAGCATCCTGAAGTTCTGCCCCAAGATCACTTTTTACCCCCAAAAGAATTCCCGCAAGTAAACCTGAGTGTGGCTCAGGGAGAGTGCGTTTAATTGTTTCAACAATTAAATCTTTAAACTCATACAACGTGCCGATCAACGAAAAAGTGCTGGGCCGCTCAATGAGAAAAACTTTTGCACGCTTGATTTCAGAATAAATATTTTGTGAGGATAAATATCCAGGATAGTTGAACACCCTGCCGCTTGCTGAACTAAAAGCGGATGGCTTCTTGAGTATTCCTGCGACCTCCACCACATCACCATACATATACTCTGGGTACCGATCGATGGTAGCAATCAGGCGAAAGCTCACGCCTTTTTCAAAACAAATTGCGTCGCGTGACTCGACAGCAATTCTCTGCCCTTTTTCAGTAAACAAAGGCTGATCAACAACAAGAGCAGAAAATTTCAAACTCAACGAATCGCATGAATCTAAATTTTTTTCGTGTGCAAAATCTAAAAATATCTCCCATCGTGCTGACCCAAGAAAGAAAAACGACAGGAGTATGATGGGAAAGATTTTATACGAATTTTTGCGACAGAAAAATACAAAGATGCCCGTGACCGCCGTCAGTGCACAAAGAATGTATGGATTTGGTGTGAAAAGTGAACGAATGATGATGCCGGACAAAAACGAGGCTACGGCTCCATACACGTACAATCCTTTCACATAAAAAGTGTAGCAAAACCAGAATCAAGAAATGTTCAAGAAGTTCTCAATTTTTAATCAAGAAAATTTCAAGATTAGGCTCGCCACTCATTTCTAAGATTTTCGATTTCTTGTTCTGAGAAAACTTTTTTAAATCGCGCGCCCCTCTTCCCTTTTACTTCTTTCTCACACGCCGCCCAGCTGTCATGGAGTTTAAAAACACCATCAACAAAACTTGCATACGCAAGTGGTTTTTCTCCAGACCGAGATTTCTTCTTTTCTGATGGACTGAAAGAGATGTTAGTAAGGTCGATCGAATAATCTTTACTACTACCGCGGAAAAGCGTATCGGGTTTTTGATCAGCAAAAGATGTGGCAATCTGATCGCAGCGCTCATTACCAGGAACACCCGCATGCCCTCCCACATAATTCCAAGACACCGAAATACTTGCGGTGAGTTCTGCGAGCTTCTCCCATAGGTCGCGATTTGATACGTCCTGTTTAGTTTGTGTTTTCCAATTATTTCGAATCCAGCCCGTCATCCATTCAGTCATACCTTTAATGAGATAGCTTGAATCCGTATAAAGGACAACCTCTCGGACATGTCCTTGAACGCGAGAAAGTCCTTCACAGGCAGCTTGAAGTTCCATACGATTGTTTGTTGTTTGGGCTGAATAACCACCCATCTCCTCTACCTCACCACCCCGTGAAACAATTGCTGCCCACCCGCCTGGGCCTGGGTTACCTCGAGATGAACCGTCTGAGAATATGATTGCTTTATTGTCGCTGCTTTCCATAGAAGAATATCGATAGTATACAGGAAAAAAGCCTTTGTTACACACGTGAAACAATGTCCAGAATACGAAGTCGATACTCTTCCCTTCCTCGAAAAACACTCTTTTCGAGCGTAGCAACAACATCAATCGGCAGACTTGAAATGGTCGACAAGGCGAAATCCTCAGGCCTCTTGAAAAAAGCAATTGCCGAAACTTTTTGTGTACCGGTGTGAAACGTGAGCTCAAGATGATTGTTATCTTTTCCAAAAACACGAATCTCATCTGGGATGATGTTACACATCATAAATA
>CAZTPW010000005.1:0-40304 GCA_964615725.1 uncultured Candidatus Saccharibacteria bacterium | reverse complement strand
CAATGACAGGGAGTAAGTCGTAACAAGGCACGGGTAGCGGAAGCTGCTCGTGGAATATTTCAATTTGAATTACAGAATGTCCACCTTTCGAGGGTTCATTCTTTACGGAGTCGATGTTTTACAATTCGCAAGAATTCATAAACGGTTTGTCTGATACCAAAACAGTCTGACAGTCGAGAAAGAGCGACACCAATGAATGGAACAAAATAAAGAATAGTTGTTCAGCAAAAAACCACCGAAAGGTGGTTTTTTGCTACCCGATAGGGTATTGACTTTTACCCTAATATCTGATAAGATATATAGGAACTTTTGAATGCAAAGCTCGATGCGGACTGGGTCTCGTGGGTACGAGATATCATCACAGTCTTTCAAAAGAAACGAAGCTCCCTTCAGTATGAAAAATCGAAGACGTACTTGGTTTGATCGACACGAGACAATCGCCACAGCCGGAATTCTCTGTGGCATCGTACTCCTTTTCATCACAATCCACCATTTCTGCTCTCCAGCAGACGTGACGGTAGAGGAGTCGGTTCGCACCGGCAAAATAACCGCTAAGGATCAAGACGGTAACATACTTCCTGTGGTGCCAAGTCACTATAAGCACCACGTATACGTGAAGTGACCTACCATCACCCTCGGATCCAATCCGCCGCCCTGCAATCAGGGCGGCGTTTTTCATTCTCGAGAGAAAACCATTGCTAACCGGGGCTTTTTTTGGTATATTCTCCCTCATGCTCGTCTAGTTCGCTGGTGGCAGAAAAAACACCAGTCACTACGCGAAAGCTGTAATAAAAAACAATATGCGCGTATAGCTCAGTTGGTAGAGCACATCACTGATACTGATGGGGTCCTAGGTTCAAATCCTAGTACGCGCACACTATGATTCTTGCAGGGAAGAAATTCATTCGATCTCTTACTCCGCATTGGATTCTTTCTTTTTATCATTTTTCACTTGCGTATATCGCCGCGCTTGTGTATGGTTTCCCCGCAAAAAAATTGGTTGTGATTGGCATCACTGGTACAAAAGGGAAAACATCCACCGCAAATTTTATTTGGTCAGCACTCCATTTTGGAGGTCTAAAGACTGGCATCATCACAACAGCGAATATTCGTATTGGTGATCGAGAGGATACCAATCATTTTCACATGACGATGCCGGGCCGTTTTGCAATTCAACGACTCCTCCGTGAAATGGTTCGAGAGGGTTGCACTCACGCTGTTGTGGAGACGACATCAGAAGGTCTCAAACAATATCGTCACATCGGTGTTTATTATGACATTGGTGTTTTTACCAACCTCACTCCTGAGCATCTTCCGTCACATGGAGGTAGTTTTGAGAAGTATAAGGCGATGAAGGGAAGAATGTTTGAATATCTTTCAAAATCGCCACGAAAAGGAACTACGCAAAAAGTTATTGTTGCTAATATTGATAGTCCTCATGCTGACTTCTATCTTTCATATCCTGCAGACAAAAAGATTACCTACGCCATTGAGAAAAAGGCTGATCTCAAAGCTGAGAACATTCTCTCAAATCCGGTTCGTTTCAATGTTGGTCAGTCATTATTCCAGCTCGCACTCATAGGTTCTTTCAATGTGATTAACGCACTTCCTGCTATTGCAGTTGCTCGTCAATGTGGTCTCAATGACATCCAAATTCAGAAAGGCTTGAGTCATCTTGATTGTATTCCGGGACGAATGGAAATTATCTCGGAAGGTCAGAAATTTTCTGTGATTGTTGATTATGCCCACGAAAAAGAAAGCATGACGCTTGCTGTACGTGCAGCCAATGAAATGAAAAAGTCAGGTGGCCGAAGTATTGTACTTCTTGGTGCCGAAGGGGGTGGGCGTGATAAAGCGAAGCGGCCTGCTATGGGGGAAGTTGTCGGTAAACATGCCGACATCGTGGTTGTCTCAAATGTTGATCCCTACGAAGATGATCCAAAGGAAATCATCGAAGATATAGCTCGTGTTGCGGAAAAGCATGGAAAAATCCGGGGTCAAACACTTTTTGCAATCGAAGACCGCCGAGAGGGAATTCGAAAAGCACTCACACTTGCTCGTGAGGGTGATGTTGTTATGATCACGGGAAAAGGCGCTGAGCAGTCGATGATTGTTGGCGGAATTTCTCAACCGTGGGATGATCGAATTGTTGTCCGAGAGGAACTCAAAAAGCTCTAGAATTTTCTTGACAAAGAGGCTAAAAACCGTAGCCTTAGCTACTGAACTTCAACCCAACCTCAGCTCATTCCCAAGACTATGAAAACACGGTTTCGTCACCCTTTTTCGCGTGTAGCTCCGCCACTGTCCCCACTGCCTGCGTTTCGCTACCCGGAACGCAGTGCCTATTTGGCTATCCCTAAACCAGAGCCGATCCCACATCTTTTCCACACACCCAACCGTTTCCGCGGGATTGTGTCTCCGATTGAAAACCCTAAGCACGGTGATCATGGATGGTTGGGAACCGATCTGGTGATCTACAATTCTAAGTGGAGTCTCACTGGTTGGTACTATCAATCCGCGTACCAATGCCTCAAGGTGCTCTGTGAAGTGTCGTATGACCATCGTGTCATGCGCGACTATCCACCGGACTATCGGGTCACTCACGAAATCGTTCCATTTCAGTTTGGTGGCGCCCTCCCTGACCCTTCGCGCAAGAAGAAGCCTAGATTCCGGCGAGGGAAATTCGCTCGGGCTGGTAACCGGTGAGTTTCAAGTTTTTTTGCAAGGTGGCCCGCTGCGGGCCGCCTTTTTCGACCTTAAAATTCAACCCTTTTTCACAATTTGTAACCACCGAATCTTCGTGGTAGACTGGTTGAGCTTTCCCTCAGAAAGCCTTTTCTTTTATTAACTTCAAAGGCTTAAAAGCCTCATTATTACAGCAAATTATGGATAAAAAGACGAAAATCGTATGTACCATCGGTCCTGCAACAACAAGCGTTGAGATGCTCTCAAAGCTCCTTCAGGCCGGTATGAACGTCATGCGAATGAACTTCTCACATGGAGACTTCGCTGAGCATCAGGTAAAAGTCGACAACCTTAAAAAAGCTATGGAAAAAACAGGAATTCCATGCGCGATGATGCAAGACTTGGGAGGACCAAAAATCCGAATCGGTGATTTTAAAACCGAACCAGTTCTTCTTAAGGAGGGCTCATACATCACCATCACTACCGAAAAGATTGTCGGCGATGAAAATCGTGTATCAATCAACTACGCACCATTTCCAAAGGAAGTGAAAGTTGGTGGATATGTCATGCTCCACGATGGACGAAAGAAGCTTCAGATCGTTGAGATCAAGGGCAACGAAGTGAAGTGTAAAATTCTCGTTGGCGGTGAGATTAAGGGTCGCCGAGGTGTAAACCTTCCAGGTGCACATCTTTCTATTGCGTCACTTACTGAAAAGGATAAAAAAGATATCGCTTTTGGCCTCAAAAACAAAGTAGATTTCTTTGCTTTCTCATTTGTGCGACGTGCTTCCGATGTTCAGGAACTCCGTGATATTTTGAAGAAGGCAAAGTCAGATGCAAAAATTATTGCCAAAATTGAGGACTGTGAAGCGATCGAAAATATCGACACCCTTATTGATATGGTAGATGCAGTGATGGTTGGTCGAGGTGACCTCGCAATCGAGATTGGTGCTGAAAACATGCCATTGACTCAAAAGATGATCATTGAGAAATGTCTTCTCGCCGGCAAGCCGGTTATTACCGCTACTCAGATGTTTGAATCAATGATTAAGAATGCAACACCTACTCGAGCTGAAGTGTCCGATGTGGCCAATGCAATCTTTGATGGAACCGATGCGGTGATGCTTTCTGAGGAAACTACACTCGGTGAATTTCCAGTACAGGCGGTACAAAATATGGCACTCGTTGCTGCGACTGCGGAAAAGGGTATTGAGGGTCCAGCACATGAATGTGAAGATGGTATCGACTGTAATCACGACGATATTTCTTCCGCGGTTGCTGATTCTGCCTCTGAGCTCGCTCACGCGGTAAGTGCAAAGGCAATCTTTGTTCTCACAATGTCTGGTCGTACAGCATGGCGAGTTTCTCGAAACAAACCAAGCATGCCAATTATCCCAATGACCCCTTCTCAGCGAACAGCAAATCAGCTCCTTTTGAGCTATGGTTGTAAGCCGGTTGTGGTGCCAAAACTCAGCACGTTTGACGAGGTTGAGAAGCATGTTCGATCAATCGTAAAATCACAGAAGATTGGAGTAAAGGGTGACCGAGTTGTTCTTGTAGCAGGTCAGTCACTTGGTAAGGGTCAGGACACCGATTCAGTGATGATTATCACTCTCTAGAGGAAAAAAAGGCACACTGTGCATGAAAAAACCACCCTAGGGTGGTTTTTTCATGCACTTTTTAGGCATTCCTGTATAATTATTTATACAGTTCTTTAGTTTTTCTTGATTATTCCTTTAACCTCCATTTGGCATACTTATCTGTGCCAGTAATAACGTATGTATTCAATTAAAGATACCAATATTGTGATGCACGGATTTTCGAGCGCTAAAAGCAGGGAGTATATTCTTCGTGTGAAGGATATGCCGTCAGAAGATAAGCCTCGTGAGAAGCTTGTTAAATATGGCCCTGGTGCACTTTCTGTGAATGAGCTCCTCGCTATCATTCTCGTCAATGGCACCAAAAAAGAAGAAGTCCTCGAAATGTCTTCTCGTATCTTGAAAGAGTATGGCGATCGTACGATTATCGGCACACCAGATGCAAAAGAGCTCGCAAAAAATCTCGATATACCACTCATGAAAGCTTCGCAGATTGTTGCGGTGGGCGAGTTGGGTAAGCGTTTCTTCGAGAAAAAAGAAGGCTCTTCAGCTATCCTTCGCACAGCCCGAGATGTTTTTGAGTATGTCAAAGATATGCGCTCATTACCCAAAGAGCATCTACGCGGGATTTATCTCAATGCCCATCATAAAGTCGTTCATGACGAGACGATTTCGATCGGTACTATAAACTCTAGCCTCATTCATCCACGAGAGGTCTTCCGACCTGCCGTTGAGTATGGCGCGGTCGCTGTCATTCTTGTTCACAATCATCCATCGGGTGAGGTGGTGCCAAGTCAGGCAGATATCGACGTTACCAAGCAGCTTGTGGAAGCTGGAAGGATTATGGGTATTCATCTTGTCGATCACATCATTGTGGCGAAAGACTCTTTTGCAAGTGTTGGTGTAGAGTACTAGTATCACTACCAAACCATGCGACATTACTCGGTTTTCCAAAATGCACCGGTGCTTTTTGATGGTGCGATAGGAAACTATTCATTCGTAAAATTTGTTCAAGAAGGCCTCGGATCAACATCCTCAAAAGATCAAATGATTCTCGAGGGGTATTTCAACGACCTCTACAAACTCTTTCTGCGCCGTTTGGCAGAATTCGATTGCGCTTCCCAGTTTGAGGAAAAGGATGCGAAAAACCTTCGCTCAATTCTCGAGGAGCTTGTTAAGGTAAAAGGAATGCTCGGAGGTCAAAAATCAGAGTGATTACTGTCCGCAGACAATACAGACTACAGTCCCTGTCCAAGTCCAGCCCGCTTTCTGAGCTACCATCATGCCTGCCACACCAAGTGCTCCGTTTGGGCTGACTCGTAGTGATTCTGTTTCAAAAATCACGTCTTGTGATTTTTTAATAGAGTCGTTATCGACAATCCAGCAATAGCCACCTGACTGCTGGAGTGCCTGCACTACATTGAGTTTGCGTAGGGAGGTGGAGTCCACGATCGCATCAGCAATCGATGGCTCCCCAGTGTCCACAACGGTCGTATTCTGCTTAAAATCATTCGCAATTGGATGACAGCTCGTTGTTTGCACGGCGTGGATTTGAATTTTGCGACCCGCCTTCACAAACCCTTCATGAAGAGCTTGTGCGGTTGTGCCTGATGACGTACCTAGAAAGACAGCCTGCAAATCTTTTATGTGAAGTAATTCTTCAACGAGCGAAGAATAGCCAACAAGAGCTAAGGGGTCAATCGACTGCCTTAAACTCTGAAAACCGCGCTTTGTTGCCTCGAGAAGTGCTTGCTTTGGACGTTCGGTCTGAATGACCTGAATATTTTTTGACTGAAATCCTTGAATGAAAAAGAGTTTGTCTTTGTTGATATTATTTCCTGCATAGACTTCGAGAGCGAGACCTGGGTATTTGGGGAGGAGTGATTGCACATAAAGACATGCTGCGATTGCTGCATTTCCAGATGATGATAGGGCAAAGCGATGCACACCCTTAGACAAAGCATGGTCAATCATTGTGGGTATTGAACGTCCTTTATGAGACTTTAATGGATGGAGGTCCTCACGCTTCAAAACCAGTGATTGCACCTTAAGGGCTTCGGCGAGACTGAGGGCTTGGTCCTGAGGTGTTATGAGTGAATTCATGCCTTGTATCCTAGCGTTTTTCGAGTAAAATAGAAAGACCTAAGAATAAAAAATATATGAATTGCACCTGTCCTGAATGTAAAAATCCTATCGATCTTACCCCTTATCCAAACCTTTCTTTGGGTACTGTTATTGAGTGCAATACATGCGGTATCACCCTTGAGGTGAAGTCTATCGAAGCTGGAGTTGTTGATACCGAAATTGTAGACGAAGGGAAGTAGATTACTTCTTGAGTTTTGCCACCGCCTCCTCAATCATTCCACGGAAACCATGAGATCCAAGGAAGACAATCACATCTCCTTTTTTTGCATGGCCTAAGGCTCTCTCAATGAGCTGGGTATCATCCTCGATATACTCAACGCCGGCTTTGTCTTTAGAAATAATTTGAGCGAGTTCGGGTCCTTCAATTGGCTGCTCGGTAGCATTTGGGTCAATTTTGAGTTTTGTAAGTCTTGGGATCAAGACATGATTTGCTGATTCAAACGCACCCTTATACATTCTCGAAGATGATCGTTGTCTACCACCTATGTTTGGCTCAAAAATTGCTACGATGCCATGCGGAGCGGGAAAAATTTCACGAATGCTTTGAAGTCCTGAAGCGGCCTTTTCTGGAGTGGGGGCGTGAGTGTCGATCACGGTAACTTCACGGTTTGAATCATGGGCAGAGATACGTTTTTCCAATCGACGCTTAATACCGACAAAATCTTGAATCGCTCGAAGGATTTTTTCGACAGGGACGCCGATTTCGTGCGCCATGGCAAAACATCCTGTGATGTTTTCAACGTTGTATGCCCCAAGCATTGGGCTAGTGACATGATACTTTTTTCCATGATGAATAATGTCAAACTCCAAACCTTCTGGGCTTTGGATAACATGCTCATATCGATAATGTGCGCCACCGTCTTTTCCATAGGAAACGTGGCGAATGTGTTCCTCCGAAAGAATTGTTGAAAGAAGGTGGTTATCTGAACAACTGACGATGACCCCACCATGATGCAATGCATTTTCTTTTGCCATAGTAATAAGCTTGCGGAACGCGTCAATGTAAGTCGCCTCAGTGGGGTAGAGATCTGCGTGGTCCCACGACACTGCCGTCAAAAGTAGGTGGGTTGGGTGATATGAGAAAAACTTTGCCCGCGGATCGTTTGGTCCACTTTTGTACTCATCGCCCTCAAGTACACTCCAATCGCTCGATGTAATCTTTGCTGAAAGTTTTTGAGACATTGAAACACCGCCAAACATATAACTTGGATCGAAACCTGCTTGCTCGAGAATATACGAAAGAAGAGTGCTGGTCGTTGTTTTACCCCATGTGCCAGCGCATACTATAGAGTGTTTTTTTACAAAATACTTTTTTATTATTTCTGTGTAAGAAATAGCAGGAATGCCATGCTCCTCTGCATAAAGCGTTTCCGGATTTTTACTTCCAGACGCCGTGGCAACGATGACAACATCAGGTTTCCCATGAGCAACCATTTTTTCTGGGTGCCAACCAGCATAATACGTGATCCCAAGTTCGGTGAGGTGAGTCGATACCGGAGGGTAAAAACCCTTGTCGCTTCCAGTAACTTTCACACCAATTGCATGAAAGGCCCCAGCAATGGCACTTGAAAGAACACCGCAAATCCCGATTATGTGAACGTGGTGTGGAAGTGGTTGAGTAGAGTGTGAATCTGTCATGTAAAAGAGTATACCGCAGTACCTCCAGAATTCTTTGTTGACAGAGTAATGTTTTTAGGTTATTTTATAAAACAATCAACCGAATTGCGGCGCATCTGCATGGTGTAGATGCGGTGATTCGTTTCGCTCCTTATTTTTCTTTATGTCATCAGCAATCGGAACAAGCAGTGCTGCGTCTGTTCGTCGTCTTGGTAGATCTGCCGCACCACTCGGTGCGGGGTTTTGTCTCAAGGTGTATGGGAACGAACGACCTCAAAATACATTTCGTTGCGCTCGATGTGGCGCGGTCCTAAACTCAAGGAACAACAGTGGACACTGTGCGGCGTGTGCCCCCAAAATACCCACCGGAGGTACACTCTATGACCTCGCTGCCGAGGTTGCTCATCTCACCGCCAGCATCCCAAAACGACCCGATGCTCATACTTTATCGGCTCGACAGATAGGCAACGTGAAGCATCGGCTCTATAACGAGCGTCTGAAAAGAAGTGGTAAATCCCGTCGCAAGAAGTCAAAAAATAGAAAAGCGCGCCGATGATAGTGTGTTTCGCAACTTTAACCCAGCCCGCCGCAATGGCGGGCTTTTCTATACCAAAAGAGTTTTGAGTGGAGTGATGTCGGTCTTCCACTCCTTTCCATCAAACCATTCAAGTCCTGAAAATTGTAATTTATACGTATCGCTCGGACGCTGAAGCGACCCAAGATAGATGTAGGTAAGTCCTCGCTCTTTTGCCCATTCAATGGCACGTGTCATCATTCCGAGGCCAAGACTTGGAATAGCTGTCTCCTGATCATAGAAAGGGTAACTGTAATGAAGGAATGACTGCGTAAGGAGCCCGATACAATAAGAAATCGGCTTACCATCGCAAGAGTATACTAACAAGGTATTAAATGAACTTTTGTCAGCATCGGTGATAAGCTCTTTGATTTTGTTGGCGCTAAAAGTGTCTTCACCAAATTTTGTTGTATAAAAATCCTTGGCAAGTTTGTGGATTGACCAGTGATAGTCCTTGTAGGGAATAGGATGTATTTCGAGATGTACGTTTTCAACCTTTCTCAAAATTCTGCGATTTTCACTCGAAGGCTCATAATCCGAAAGTCGAATACGAACACTTCTTGTCATATTCATCAAGCCTTTTTCGACACGCGTTGCTACATATCCCTGGTCGTACGCCTGTGTAAGGAGTGTGTGATCGTGAGTATCAATTTTTTTGGAATCCCAAGTGAGGTATGTCATAACCTAGTGAAGCGCAAGCCACACACCGAGTGTGACAAAAGCAAGATGAATAATCCAGAAACGCATTGTTGTCTTTTCCTCACTCCACCCAGAAAGCTCAAAGTGGTGATGAAGCGGAGCCATTTTAAAAATTCTTTTTCCAAGAATATAGCGACCAAAAACTTGAATAATGACGGTGAAAGCCTCGATGTAAAACATGAATCCTAGGAAAAAGAGCACACCGATATGTTGGATGAAGAGTGCATTTACTGCCAGAAGTGCTCCGAGGCCGAGTGACCCTACATCACCCATATGGAAGCGGGCGGGTTTTATATTGAAATAGGTATAGGTGAGAAGTGCACCGACAGTTGTTGCATTCAAGATTGCCATTGATTGGAAACCACCAATCCAACTCAAAAGCGTGAGGGCAGAGAATGTACTAATAAGCATTCCACCAGCCAAACCATCCATACCATCAGAAATGTTGACGGCGTTTGCGCTAAACATGACACAGAAAATAATGAGGGGGATCAAAACCCAATTGAGATCAACAACCCCTAAAAATGGAATCTGAATATGTTGCCATGTCTCACCAAGCTTAAAGTAAATCCACCATGCTGTGACGGCACCAGCCGCAAACTGGAGGAGAAGTTTTTCATGAACCTGCACACCTTTTCCAGGATGAGAGCCGAGAAATAATGAGAGGTGTTTAAACCATGCCCAAGGTAATGTGATGGCAAACCAAATACGCATAAGGGGATTATGGTGAACACGAATTAGTGTTATGGTTTGCGCAAGACTTCGACTGCGACGCTTTCCACCAAAAATATTCATAAGGTCGTCAGCTCCACCAAGGAGGGCAGACAGAAGCATGACACCAATTGGCACCCAGGTGAATTTTCGCTCCCAGTTCCAAATGATGGTGATTGCCGCCACGGTAATGATCACAAGAAGTCCACCCATTACCGGTGTGTTTGCCTTGTCCTTTCTCGATTCAAAATCGATCTCGAGTTTGCTGCCTTTTATCACCCGATTTTGATAGAGGATTTTTATGAGGATGGGAGCCCATGCAAATGCAATAATGCAGGACCCCAAAAGAAAGGTGATTGTCTGGGCCAGGTCGCTTGTGTTCAAAATGGCTTCAAGCATGGTTTTAGGCCACAATTATAGCATTTTTGCGAGGTATCTCATCATTGACTACTTGTCAAAAACGGTGTATTATAATTTTGTATGACAGTAACAGGTGCCCGTTTCTGGGCGCTTTTTTATTGCGTGCATTATACAAACCAACGCAGTCTTCGTATTTCGGTTTTTTGTGCTTTCTGTGCTCTCATATGAGTGTAGTTTTCAGAACCTGTTTTATTGGCTTCATTCCAGAGTTGGTTTTGGATCGGTGCTTTGATGTCTGAGATTTCAATCAAACCTTGACGAACACCATGACCATATCTGCCATCAGATGGCCAAGCGATAGAGTGGCTATACAGGATTTTTTTCGGAATACCACTCGAGTCTTTTTCGATTGCATGCACGAGAACAATATGATCATAAGCACGTTCACTGTCGGGGTGGGTCATAGTGATGTAGTCGCCACAGCGAATATCACGTATCGGAACAATTACACTATTGATATCACTCGCAAAGGTTGTTACTCCCGCATTCTCAGCGGGTCGCATTTTTGCAATGAAACCCCGGATACCTCGAGCAAGAGGGAACTTTAAGTGACTTCTCAAAGAGCCTTTTTTCCGCTCGCCACTTTCAGTATTGAGAACATGATACGCAAAACCAGAGCAATCAATACCAATATGATTATCGACAAGAAGTTTTTTAAATGCTTCTTTATCGACGAGTGTGAGAGGAAGTTTTTCGCGGAGGGCAAGGAGCTCAACCTCTTCACGAATATCAGAAGGACTTCCTTTTCCTACCATAGCTCGCAAACCGCCTCGTACTTTTCCTCGACGATTGTTGTAATAGGGGATTGATATGGTTCGTGAAGGTGTCGAGTCACCAGCTATTGAATACGAAAGATACCCCTCAATAGTTTTGAGTGCCTGTGCTGAAAGGTGTTCTGAAGAATTCATCTGCATCGTTTTAGAATATCACAAAAGTGCTGCTTCGATCGATTTCCCAGCATCACTGAGAGTGTTGTGGTGTGTCAAAAGACCTTGGGTCGATTGGATTCGGATTAGATCGGCGTTGTGGTCCGTGTTGGGATAGGTAATCACCGAGAGTGTTTTTGAAAGTGTATGAGCTCGTTCCGCAACCTGCTTCTTTGACCATGTTCGAGAAACACGCGTCACTCGTTGTACAATTTGTGCTCCATTGCGAATCTGTACAGGTGGCTTACAGATTTCACCGAGTAATGCAGAAAGATGGTTCTCAAATGTTGTAGCTTCGTTTTTTACCTCTGCCCCGCGGAGCGATGCTTGAAGCTGCGATTCAAATGATGTTGAAGCGGGCTGACGTGCGTTTATCTCGATAAGAAATACCTGCGTCTGTTTAGGATCATAGAGACAGTCAATACCAAAGAGTCCCTTCCAACCCGATCGCTTCATCAATAATCCAATGTTATGGGCAATATGATAAAAATCATTACGAGCTTTTTCATCAAGAAGGGTGTTCGGAAGAGACCAGTCATTTCCCACCGTGGCAAAACGTTCATCAGTAAAGGGTTTTAATCCAGTAATCTGATAATTGATAGGTCCTGGAATTACATCAAGTGCAGAGACCGTGATATTTGCGGTGAGCATATATCCTTCAATGTATCGCGTGAATCGAGCCTGTCGGTTAGGAAATTTTTTCTGGACAGCTTCGAGTGCTTCGCTGTTTTCAATAAGAAGAGTTCCTTCACCTGTATGTGCATGTCCCCATTGGAGGATACATGGTGTGAGATTATTTTGTACAAGAAAATCCCATGACACAGCTTTTGTCTCAGACACCTTGTGTGGAGGAAGATAACGCGATAGATCACCAAGCCAATTAACCTGAGTAATTTTGTTTTCAACAGTATCAGCGACTTCCGCTTTTGGATTGAGAAGTTCCCAGGATTTTTCAGCACACACCTTCTCAATTCGGGGGGTGTTTTTAAAAACAAGAACTCGAGCCTTCTTTGTGGTGATGAAGGCTTCTACATCCGGCACCATAAGGAGCTCGTGGGTGTCCAAGGGGCGATCAAAACCATAGAGCTTGGGTTCGATGAGAATGATGCTATCTGGGTAGAGTTTGGCCTGACTTTGTGCAAAATCACTCGTATTTGTAACGATATAGTACCCAGGATTGTGGGTCTGATCAGGGGTGATCCCAAGGGCTCGTTCAATATCTCGGGTGACGTATACAATTGGGTGATTTTTCGCCAATTTCATGATAGTGTGCTTATACTACAATAAATTATGGCGAAACTCTACGTTGTCGGTACACCAATCGGAAATCTTGAAGATATAACATTGCGCGCTCTCAATGTTCTTAAAAATGTAGACACGATTCTTTGTGAAGATACTCGTACCACCAAAAATCTTCTTGATCACTACGCAATTTCCACAAAGACAATGAGTTATCATGCCAACTCATCACTTCATAAGCATGAGGAGATCGTGACGATGCTTCGAGAGGGGAAGGATCTTGCCCTTGTGTCTGATGCTGGTACTCCTGCAATCTCTGATCCAGGGGTGATGCTCATTGCTCAGGCGAAACAAGAGCTTGGTGATGTTCTTGAGGTTGTTGCGATCCCAGGACCATCTGCACTCGTGTCTGCTTTATCAATAAGTGGCGTCCCTGCTTCGGAATTTACTTTCCTCGGTTTTTTACCGCACAAAAAAGGACGGCAAACACTTTTTCAAGAAATTGCTCAGTCTGAAAGGGTGATGGTGTTTTACGAGTCTCCTCATCGCATTGAAAAGACGATCGAATCACTCAAAGAATTCGCACCAATGAAGCGCATTACGATTGCTCGAGAACTTACCAAAATGTTTGAACAAACCATTTCCGGATCACCCGAAGAGATCGCACAGTATTTTTCAAAAAATCAAGATAAGGTGCGTGGTGAGTTTGTTGTCATTGTTTCCCCTCGGTAATTCACAGGTTTTTCAAGGTGAACCTTCTTGGAAGCGGTGGTATACTATATTCATACTCATCAAGATCGCGTTGTGAGCGCGTGATGTGTCTTTTTATAAAAAATTCTGTATGAAAATCAAAGTAAGACTTATTTTTATCCTCGGTTTTATCACCCTCATCGCTCCGCAGATTGGGATTCGAAATGGAGTAAAGCAGTATATTTACTATATTTGTGGAATCGGCATTTGCTGGATTACCTATTCAATCCACAAACAACTCCTTATTCTTGGTATGAAAAAGGGCGCCGCTCCGCAGCAGTCATCACAGTCTTTTGTTGATTCGATTCCGAAAAATTCCAGCGATATAAAATCACAATCATCATTAAACAATGTCTCGCAAAGCTAAGATCGCGCATAGTGCAGGTATTATCAGTCTCGTAGCTGCTTTGCTTATTGTGATTGTTATGTATGGTGTGATTCCTTATCTCAATCCTTACTCGACAGTCGTCAAGGCACCGGTTCTTGCTCAAGGTGAAACCCCAACACGAGTTCCGGAAGCCACTCATATAAAAACCCCAGAAGCAGTGAAGTCGCTCTACATGACCTCACTTGTTGCTGGTTCAAAGAAGGCACGAGCAAGAGTTGTTGAGCTTCTTGATGACACCGAAGCAAATGCGGTTGTTATTGATATTAAAGATTATACAGGGAATATTGCCTTTAAGGTGTCAGACCCCTTCCTTCAAAGTGTTGGTTCGTCAAAAAATACTATTCCCGACATTAGAGAATTTATCGAGGAGCTTCACAAGAAAAATATTTACGTAATCGGTAGAGTGGCTGTTTTCCAAGATCTCCATATGGCTAAAGCGAGGCCTGATTTAGCTGTCAAAAACGCAAGTGGCACTGCAGTATGGCAGGATCGAAAGGGGATAACATGGATCGATGCTGGTTCAAAGGAACATTGGGACTATATTATCGCCGTTGCAAAAGAGTCATATCGGGCTGGTTTTGATGAGATTAATTTTGATTATATTCGCTTTCCTTCAGATGGAGTAATGACTGATGTTTCATATCCATTCAGTCAGGGGCGAGAACGAAAAGAGGTTCTCCATGATTTTTTCCGATATATAAAAACATCACTTGATGGCACCGGTATTGTCACATCGGCTGACCTTTTTGGTATGACGACAACCAACAATGATGATTTGGGAATTGGTCAGGTTCTTGAGTATGCATTGGAAAATTTTGACTACGTAGCGCCAATGGTTTACCCATCGCACTATCCTGAAAATTTTCTCGGATATAAAAACCCGGCCTCACATCCTTATGAAGTGGTTCATTATTCTATGAAGCATGCAGTTGAGAAGGCACACAATGCAAGTACAACACCCCTTAAGCTTCGTCCTTGGTTGCAAGATTTTAATTACAAAGCGGTGTATACTGCTGATATGGTGAGGGCTCAGATTAAGGCAACCTACGATGTCGGTCTTACATCGTGGATGCTCTGGGATCCAAATAATCGATTCACACGAGAAGCTCTCAACAAAGAATAAAACCATGCGAAGAAGGCATATTAAACATCATTTTTTCGCAATCATGATCATCACCATGATGATTCTTTCAGTAATATTTTATCTTTCTTATATTCTTTCTCTATAAAAATTTCTCCATTCCTTGGGGATGATTTGCTATAATAATCACGTGAGTATGGATGACAATAAAGTAACGTATTTCGCACAGACAGATTCTCGCGGCAAGCGAGTGCCGTTTGGTATCAAGCGCAAAGATCGCACCAAGCACACCTATGTGATTGGTAAGACTGGTATGGGTAAGTCTACTCTTCTTGAGAATATGGCCGTACAGGACATTCTCAATGGTGAAGGTCTTGCCTTTATTGATCCGCACGGTATGACTGCTGAGAAGCTCCTCGAGTATATTCCTGAGCACCGTATTAAGGATGTCGTATATTTTGCACCTTTCGATATGGAGCATCCTATATCATTCAATGTTATGGAAGATGTGGGTATGGACAAGCGACACCTCGTAGCCAATGGTCTCATGAGTACTTTCGAGAAGATTTGGGTTGATGCTTGGTCTGCTCGTATGGCCTACATTCTCAACAACACCATCCTCGCTCTTCTCGAATATCCTGACGCCACACTTCTTGGGGTCAATAAAATGCTCTCTGATAAAGAGTATAGAAAAAAAGTCGTGGACAATGTTACCGACGTCGCCGTGAAGTCATTCTGGGTTGATGAGTTTGCAAAATATACCGAAAAGTTTGCTGCTGAGGCCACGCCCGCCATTCAAAACAAAGTAGGACAATTCACCTCAAACCCTCTCATTCGAAACATTATCGGCCAGCCAAAATCATCATTCAACATTCGTCAAATGATGGACGAGAGAAAGATTCTCATTGTAAACCTCTCAAAAGGTAGGGTGGGTGAGGGAAATGCCAACCTTCTCGGAAGCATGCTTATTACAAAGATTTATCTTGCTGCCATGTCGCGTGCAGATATTTCCGAGGCCGAGCTCAAGAAAATGCCCCAGTTTTACCTCTATGTGGATGAGTTCCAGTCTTTTGCGAACAAGTCTTTTGCCGACATTCTATCTGAGGCCCGAAAATACAAGCTCAATCTCACGATTGCCCATCAGTATATTGAGCAAATGGAAGAAGAGGTTCGAGCGGCTGTTTTTGGCAACGTAGGTACCATGATTGCGTTCCGTGTTGGTGCGTATGATGCTGAGGTTTTGGAAAAGGAATTTGCACCACAGTTTACTGCTGAGGATATTGTAAATCTCGGTATCTACCAGATCTATCTTAAGCTCATGATTGACGGTGTGAGTTCATCACCATTTTCAGCAACCACCCTACCTGCTATTGCCCCGAAGGAGGCTTCACATCGCGATCAGGTCATTACCTCTTCACAAACTCAGTTTGGTCGTCCACGTGCGATCGTTGAGGCTGAGATTCAAGAGCGTATGATGCCCAAAAAACCAGACCAGCCAGTACCAACTTCTGCAAAGCCTGCATACACACCACCTCGTGATCCTGCGGCGCCTCAGAGTTCACATCCCGCACCACGACCAAAAGTACATGTTCAAAAACCCATCTCAGAGCAGTCGGCACCTCGTCGCATGTCACTTCAAGATCTCAAGCAAACTGTTGTGAAAAAAGATCCAAAAGAGCGATCACCTCAAAATGTATCTGCTCTCAAAGACGCACTCTCATCGATCCTCAAAAATACGAAAAACGACATCCAAACACCGAGCCCAGTCAATGGAGATGAGAAAAAGCCTCCACAGGATGTGAAGCCACCCGAAAAGCATCATCACAAAAAAGAAATACCAGAGGATGTTCTCAAAAAAATGGTCCACCTCGACCCAAATCAGTCTGATCAATAGTTAATCTAAAAATTCATGTATAAAATCGTATGCATTATCATATGCTGTGTGTTTTTGGTACCCTCAAAACTCTTTGCTGCATTTTCCATCACAGAAATCATGTATGATCCTCAAGGTAGTGATGATGGGAGAGAGTGGATTGAGGTCTACGCTGATATATCTGGAGATGTTGATAGTAAAACGACGACTCTTTTTGAAGAGGGTAGTCACCATAAATTGCTTGTGTCCAGCTCATCTCCAGTTTCTGGGACTACAATACACCCCCAAGAATATTTCATTCTTAGTTCAAATCCAGAAAAGTTTCTCGCAGACTACCCCTCATTCTCAAAGAGGGTTATCAAATCAAGTTTTTCACTCAAAAATTCCGGAGAATCGCTTGCTTTCGAAATCGATGGGGTAGGTGAATCAGTATTCTATACTCCAGAAAGTGGCGCAGGTGGTGATGGAAAAAGTCTTCACTCGAGAGATGGAAGCTGGTATGCGTTGACACCTACACCTGGCGAGGCGTCATCTTCCGACCCGGCGCCACTTCCTGAAAATTCTAGTGGCGCAAGCCCTGCGACACCCATAAGCACAACACAAAGCGGTGAGTCTGCGTCGCCTGTGATTACCGACGGCCCAGGTTTTTCGTACCTAACAGATCCACATATTTTTCCAAAAATATCCACCAATCCCGTATCTGTGCTAGGCGCTCGCACCATCATGCGAGGATCGGCAGTGGGATTGAAAGGCAAAGTACTCGACGATGCCCGTTACCTATGGAATTTTGGAGATGGTACTACAGGTGAGGGTATTACTGTTGCTCACCAATACAAGCAAGAGGGGATTTATATCGTTGCACTGTCTGCTACTTCGGGTCAGTATGCTGGCACCGCCTACCAAAAGATTGTCGTGAAAAAACCAACAATCGTCTATTCCGAATTAAATCTTGCTCTCAATTCTCTTGCTCTAAAAAATGATGGTGATACAAATATTTTTCTCGATGGATTTCAGTTGGTGACGAAACGTGCCACCACCACTTCATTTCCACCCGAAAAGACTTATCAATTTCCACCTCAATCAATACTCGCAGCGCATACATTGATACGCATTGACTTCTCGACCCTAGGCTTTATTCCCACGGATACACTCATACTTTTCGACGAGGCAGGTTTTCCGCTTTTTGAATTACACCTCGAGCCAGAGAAGTCTGCTGGAAAAGTAGTTTCCGGGTCCAGTTCAGCATCGGCCCAGACAAAAAATAAGACAACCCTAAAGAAAAAGACATTGTCTGCACCGCCAGCACAACTTCGTCCTACTCCCAATCTTGTTAGTTCACCACTTGCTCGCGTTGATACCATAATTCCACAAAACGATGAGCATAATCCTGAAGCACAGAGACCCTCAGGTATAGTTTATGCCGCCCTTTTGGGGGCATTACTGCTCATTATCTGGGTTTGTGCTACTATATGGAAAACTCATAATTCCCTTCATGATCGACCACAAAACTGAGAAAACCCCTAAAAACAAAGCACTACGAGTTCTTATCTACTCTCTTGTTTATTACCCACGATTTGTTGGTGGGGCAGAGGTTGCGCTCAAAGAAATTACCGACCGAATTGATCCAAGTTCTATCCTTTTTGATATGCTTACGCTTCACACTGACTCACGTTTACCCCGTGTTGAGCAGATTGGAAACGTGAGAATCCACAGAATTGGTTTTGCTTGTGGTGTCGATCAAAATGCAAAAAGCTTTAAGGTGCTTTTTACTATCAATAAGTATGCATTTCCGATTTTCTCTTGCATAAAAGCAATCCACCTTGAGCGACAACATCACTACACTGGCATCTGGTCAATGATGGCAACCTATTCTGGTTTTGGAGCCTTGTTCCACAAAATTCTTTTTCCAAGAGTGAGATTTCTTCTCACCCTTCAAGAGGGCGACTCATTCGGGCACATACTAGGTCGAGTTGGAATCTTCCGACCGCTCTTTAAACTTATTTTCAAAAAAGCTGACAAGGTTCAGGCCATCTCACAGTACCTCGCCACGTTTGCAAAGACGATGGGACATACCGGAGAAGTCGAGGTTGTTCCGAATGGTGTTGATACCGCATATTTCTCAAAGCGTTTCTCAGACGCTGAGCTTTTTGCAATCAAAAATAATCTCAACAAAGCGTATGTTGACCGCTTTCTGATTACCACCTCACGGCTCGTCAAGAAAAATGGTGTCGATCTCATTATTCAAGCTCTTCAGTTTTTACCGAAAGAGGTCAAGTTGCTTGTACTTGGTGTTGGTGATGAATATGCTTCACTTGAGAAACTTGCTCATGAGCTCAAAGTCACTGATCGTGTGAGGTTTATTGGGTATGTTTCTCATGAGGAGATGCCTACTTATTTAGCGGTGTCTGATGTGTTTATTCGTCCTTCGCGCTCTGAGGGTTTTGGAAACTCTTTCATCGAGGCTATGGCGGCAGGGATTCCTGTTATTGCAACTCCGGTCGGCGGAATTGTTGATTTTCTCTATGACCCAAACAAAAATCCATCGATGAAGTCTACGGGAATTTTTGCTGAGGTAGAAAATCCTAAAAGCATCGCTGATGGAGTCACGAAAATTCTTTCTAACGACGCACTCCGTGGAAACCTCATCGAAAATGCCCGCGAGATGGTGATCGAGAGATATGACTGGAGTCTTGTTGCTCGAGAGATGGAACGTCTCATAAAAAAAGTATAAACATGGAAAATGGTGCTCGAAAAAAACGAATATCGATTATTATGATTTCAACCGATTCAAAAATTTTTGAGGAGGGAAGTCAGGTTCGATCAAGAATGGCTGATTACGCCTCGGTTCTCGACGAGCTTCATATTGTGGTAATGTGCAAGATAAAGCACCCACAACCCCATGAGATAGCACCAAACTGTTTTGCTTATTCAACCGAATCACTCAGTAAGGCTACCTATGTATGGGGTGCCTACCGCGTTGCGCACCACCTTGCACAGAAGTCCATATCGCAAGGCAATACGGTTATTCTCGACACCCAAGACCCATTTGAAACGGGACTAGCTGGTTTTTTGGTAGCACTTCAAAAAAATCTCAAAATGAGGGTGCAAGTGCATACTGATTTTCTATCACCGTTTTTCACAAAAGTTTTTGCACTCAACAAGGTGCGTGTTTTGTTGGCGAAAATTATCCTTCGCAGAGCGTATCGCATTCGTGCTGTCTCAAAACGAATCAAGAATTCTCTCGTGGAATCATGGCAATGTATGACGCCTATTGATGTTTTGCCAATTTATTCATCACCCAAGGTCATTACGAGCACCCAATCAGTCCCATGGAGTGGTACGTGGAAACGAGTGATTTTTACCGCCTCACGATTTACAAAGGAAAAAAATCTTATCGGTATGATTGAGCTTTTTGACAAGGCCCGAGCGCGGGGCGGTATGAATGATGTTGGTCTTGTGATTGTTGGTAATGGGCCAGAGCGCTCTCTCATCACTACAGAAATCGAAAAGAGAAATCTTGCTGGCTCTATACTCCTTGTTGACTGGGTCGATACGGTTCAAGCTCTCCTCCCACATGCCGAGCTTTACCTCACGACTGCTTTTTATGAAGGATATGGCCTCAGTATTATTGAAGCGGTCCAGGCACATCTTCCTGTGATGACTACTGACGTTGGTTTGGTAGGGGATGTCATTCAGAAAAGCAACCTTATGGTTTTACCAACAGACACAAAAGCCGACATTGGTTTTGATCTCGAAAAATCCGCCTATATGCTCAATGCTTTCTTTACTGACCCAACACAAAGAATCTTGGGTCAGCAGCGTGCAAGCAATGCCCTTCGTGATCTTGTTGACATATCAAAATCAGATTATCTGATGAGGTACCGTGATGCCCTTATCAGGAATACGTGATATAGTGTTGCCCATGAAAGTAAATTCAATTCTGTCAAAAATCATCATTGTTGGCCTTTTTGCTATTGCTGCACTCGTTCCTTTTATTGTGGGTTCAAATATCCTCAATGATACCGGCGCCAATGCACAGCATTTTTATTCATGTGGTATTTGTGTCGTAGATACGTATTTTCCTTATATTACCGCTCGAAACTTTTTCTTCCGAATCGTTGTTGAAATTATAGTAGCCCTCTGGATTATCCTTGCGATTCGAGACAAGACCTATCTCCCGAAAAAGTCATGGATTGTCTGGTCCTTTCTAGCACTTCTCGGTATCCTTTCTCTCTCAACAATTGCTAGTGAAAACCCTTTCAAGAGTTTTTGGTCCAATAATGAACGAATGGAAGGACTTTTCTCATTTTTCCATTTCTTCGGGTATTTCTTGGTGGCAGGAGCTGTTCTTTCTCGGCACAAGCTCTGGAATGTATACTTCAACACCACAATTGGTGTCTCGCTCGTACTATGCTTCTTTGGCCTTGGCCAGCGTTTAAGCTGGATTACTGAAGGACGTTATGGATGGGTTCAGCCTTCACTCCAAGGTGCAGATCGTATTGATGCGGTACTTGGCAACTCAATCTATTTTGCTGCCTACCTCATGTTCTCAATGTTCCTTTCCCTCTATTTTATTATTGGTAGTGTGACCAAGGCGATGGCTAGTAAGGCGAAAACATTGTGGCAGCGATGGTGGATGCCGGCGATGTACGGTCTTATTCTCATTATTCAAGGGGTTTTCTTGTGGTACACCGCGACTCGAGGTTCAATGCTCGGTGTGTTTTTTGGATTCCTTACCATTGCAATCTTCCTCACCGTTTCATATCCAAAACTTCGAAAAGCTGGTGTGGCATTGCTCATCATTCTCGTTGCAATCATTGCATTTATGTATGGTGTGCGAAATACTGAATTCGGAAAGAAAAATCTCGTGATTACACGTTTTGAGCCGCTCCTCTCTTTTGATTTCCAAAAGATTATGGATAGCGAACTCAAGAGTCGAATTTCTATCTGGTCAATGGCTCTCCGAGGTTCGATGGAACGTCCTGTTCTTGGTTGGGGACTTGAGAGCTTCAACTATCTCTTCTACAAATACTATGAACCTCGAATGTATGACCAGGAAGCTTGGTTTGATCGAGCACACGGCGTGGTACTAGACTGGCTTGTTGCTGCTGGAATCCCAGGTGCAGTATTTTACCTTGGGCTCTTTGGAACAGCAGGTTATTTCTTGATCCGCGGCCGACGAAAGGGTGATATACGAAGTCACGGACACCACAACAACACGATTATTGATGCTCCTGAGAGAATTGTCTTTGTGGGTATGGGCGTAGCGTATTTCGTCCACAACCTCTTCGTATTCGACTCACTTACGAGCTATATGCTTGGCTTGATGGTACTCGCGTACATCCATTCTATTTACGGTGATGCACTTTCTGAAAAAACAACCCAATGGATTGAGAAGCAAAAAGAAATTCTTCAGCAAGTAGTTGTGCCTCTGGTTATCATTGGCTTTGCTTTCATCCTATACTTTGGAAATATCAAACCACTCCAAGCATCAAATGCGCTTGCATTGGCACAGGGTAGGGTAGATGGTGGTGTACCGGGGTATCTTGCTGCGTATCAAGACATTATTGATGAGGGCACTTTCATAACGACTGAGGCACGAGAGCGTCTCCTCGACTTTTCACTTCAGGTATTCAATGCAAAGCAAGTTGATCAGCAGACAAAATCAAAGACGATTGACTTCGCTGTTGATCAGTTCAAAAAGCAGATCGAGGATACTCCCAACGATATTCGTTACATGTACTTCCTTGCAATCATTCTCAATAGCACAGGGCAACATCAGGAAGCACTCAAATATCTTTTGAAAGCACAAGCTATTTCTCCAAAGAAACAGCTAATCCTCTTCCAGATTGGTCAGTCATACATTGCGCTTGGAGATTTTGCCCAAGCATTGAAGGCATACAAAACTGCATATGAGCTCGATACCCGATACGATCTCGCAAAGTTCTATTATGAGCTCGCCGCGGTCTATGCAAAAGATGAAAAACTTCAGGAAGCACTCATCAAACCGGATTATGGATATACTGAGCTCTCAGATCAGCGCTTTATCAACGCATACATCGACACAAAGCAGTTTGGGAAGGCGATTGCAGCATTGAAGCGTGAGATTGTGAAAGATCCAAAGAATCCAGAGACTTATGTTCGCTTGTCGCAAGTTTACTTCTATTCTGGTGACCGATATCGAGCCGTTCAGATTATTGAAGACCTCAAGAGAGCTCTCCCTGAGCGGAAAGCAGAGGCAGATGAGCTTATCAAAGAGATTCGGGCATTGAAATAAAAGCCCTTGACCATCCGAAACTCTCTGGTATACTCATGTATGTGAGTGCGAGCTTTATAGCAAGTTCGCCCAAGAATGTATACGTAAGTCCCCGCCTTGGCGGGGCTTTGCGTTTATGGAGAGTAGGTTGGTATAATAACGGGGTATTGTTTCAAAGGATGGTGAGTGGTCGCACTCACATTACATACATTTTGGAGCTAGCCCCACTCACCATCTTTCGAAAGAATACTTGTATACTGCATATGATTGAGATTCAAAACACTATTTCTCTCGCCGAGCATTCAACATTTAAAGTAGGGGGCACTGCGCACTATTTTGTAAAAGTACGTAGTGTTGAGGATTTACGTGAAGCGGCAAAATTTGTTTTTGAGAAAAATATTCCTTGGCGTGTAATTGGTGAAGGTTCAAATATTCTAGTTTCTGACGAAGGATTTCCTGGACTCATTCTAGTGATGGCGATTCGTGGGATAAAAATGAAAGAAATTGATTACCGACGCTTTGAGATTCAGGTAGGCGCAGGAGAAAACTGGGACGACCTTGTTTCGTATACAGTCGGTCAGAAACTCTATGGACTCGAAAATCTTTCAGGTATCCCGGGAAGTGTCGGCGCTGCACCTGTTCAAAATATTGGCGCCTACGGCACTGAGATAAAAGAAGTCCTCTCTTCAGTCGATGTTTTTGATATGAAAACCGGAGAGGTGAAGACATTGAGTGCAGATGACTGTGGTCTCTCGTATCGAAATAGTTTTTTTAAGAAGCCTGAAGCATCCTCACTTGTTATTACAAAAATTTCGCTGATTCTCGAACGAGATGGTCGTGTAAACATTGGTTACAAAGACCTAAAGGATCGTTTCAAAGATCGATATTCCAAAGATGTTTCTCCAGAAGAGGTCAGGGCTGCGGTGCTTGAAATTCGAGAGAAGAAACTTCCGAATTGGCGCGAGGTTGGCACTGCGGGCTCATTTTTTAAAAATCCCATCGTATCCGAAGAACGCTACCATGAACTTCTTCATGAGTATCCAGACATGCCGTCATTTCGTGAAAAGGGTAATATGGTGAAAATTCCTCTCGCGTGGATTCTTGATAAGGTGTGTGATGTGCGAGGGTGGAGAAGGGGGAACGTTGGTGTTCATGAAAACCAGTCACTCGTCCTTGTAAATTATGGCGGGGCAACAGCTCAAGAAATCACTGAGGCAGCACATTACATCGCTTCTCTCGTAAAAGAAGAAACCGGCATCGATGTCGAGTGGGAGGTGCAAAAAGTTTAAATTTTGATAGTATAGGCATCTATGAAATTTCTAGAAAAACTCTTCAAAAGTGAGAGTGAAAAGATGGTCCAAAAGCTTCGTCCTATCGTGGCGCAGATTAACGCACTTGAAGAGTCGCTCAAATCCCTCACCGATGAATCACTCAAAGCAAAAACCCTTGAATTCAAAGACCGCCTTGCAAAAGGTGAGACGCTTGACGATATTTTACCGGAAGCATTTGCTGTTGTTCGCGAAGCATCACGAAGAACTCTCGGCCAGCGCCATTTTGATGTGCAACTTATTGGAGGTATGGTCATTCACCGACGCGGCATTGCTGAAATGCGTACCGGAGAAGGTAAAACACTTGTAGCGACACTCCCTGCCTACCTCAACGCTCTCGAAGGTAAGGGTGTGCATGTGGTCACCGTCAATGACTACCTTTCACGACGAGATGCGGTGTGGATGGGACAGATCTACTCATTCCTCGGCCTTTCTGTGGGTGTACTCAATCATGAAGCATCATATCTCTATGACCCAAATCACAAAGAAGTAGACCAAGAACGCGACGAGCAGGGTTTCTTCAAGGTTGTCCATGAATTCATGCGACCATGCTCTCGAAAGGAGGCGTACGCCGCTGATATCACGTATGGTACCAACAATGAATTCGGCTTCGATTATCTTCGAGATAATATCGCTTATACAACCGATCGACTCGTTCAGCGTGATCCACATTATGCAATTATCGATGAAATCGACTCTATTTTGATCGACGAAGCGCGAACGCCACTTATTATTTCCGCTCCATCAAATGAATCAGAGAAGTTGTATGCTACGTTTGCAAAGATTGCTACGAAGCTCGAGCAGGACAAGGATTACCATGTCGACGAAAAGCTCAAGGCTATCACCATGACCGATGCCGGCATTGAAAAAACAGAGAAGTTTTTGGGTGTAGGAAATATTTACACTGAGAAGGGAATAAAGTATGTGCACCACCTCGAAACCGCAGTTCGTGCAAAGGCCCTCTATCGCCGTGAGAAAGAATATGTAGTAAAAGATGACGAAGTGATTATTGTCGATGAGTTTACTGGTCGACTCCAGCCAGGTCGCCGTTGGTCCGAAGGTCTCCATCAGGCTATTGAAGCAAAAGAAGGTGTGAAGGTGCAGAATGAATCTCGTACTTATGCTTCGATTACCTATCAGAATCTTTTCCGCCTTTACAAGAAGCTTTCTGGTATGACCGGTACTGCCCTCACATCAAAAGAAGAATTTTTGAAAGTGTATCGACTTGAAACTGTCTCTATTCCAACCAACAAACCTATTGCCCGAATCGATCACGACGATCTTATTTTCCAAACTGAACTTGGAAAGTTTAAGGCAATCGCACGAAAGGTAAAAGAGCTCAATCAAAAGGGGCAGCCTGTTCTCATTGGTACTGTTTCAATCGAAAAAAACCAACTCCTCGCGCAGTACCTTAAGCAGGAGGGTGTTAAGCATCAGCTTTTGAATGCAAAGCCAGAATTTGCGGAAAAGGAAGGTGAAATTGTTGCGCAGGCAGGTAAAAAAGGCGCTGTGACAATCGCAACCAACATGGCGGGACGAGGAGTCGACATCAAACTCGGCGGCGCCAACGCCACTGCGCAAGAACGAGAAGAGGTTCAAAAACTCGGCGGACTTTTTGTCCTTGGTACTGAACGCCATGAAGCGCGTCGCATCGACAATCAGCTTCGAGGTCGTTCTGGGCGACAAGGTGATCCTGGTGACACACAGTTTTTTGTTTCACTCGAGGATAGTCTCATGCGTATTTTTGCCTCAGATATGATTAAAAACATGATGGGCAGATTCAACATTCCTGAAGATGAACCAATTCGAGCGGGTATGATCACACGATCACTTGAAACTGCACAGACAAAAATCGAAGGGTTCCACTTCGATTCTCGAAAACGTGTTCTTGAATACGACGATGTGCTCAACGTGCAGCGACTCTCAATGTATGAGAAGCGAAGAAAAATTCTCCTTGGAGATCAGGCATACACGGAATCTCTTCTTGCGGAAATCACAAATGCCGATGAGGCTTTCGCAAAGACTGTCGAAGAAAAGAAAAAAGCGATTGGTGAAAAGGAATTCTGGAATTTTGCACAGCGCGCATATCTTCAAACAATCGACCTTTTCTGGATGGATCATCTTGATGTCATGGATCACATGCGATCAAGCGTCGGTCTCCGAGCTTATGGTCAGCGTGATCCTCTTGTGGAATACAAGCGTGAAGGACTCCGTTTCTTTAAAGAAATGCAACTCGGAATCAACGATCAGATTAAGCATATTATTCAAAACGTCACCCTCGCTCCGGTGGTACAAAAATAATTATCTGGTATCATAACTAATACATATGAATAAGAAGAGAGCAAAAATTACTCTCACCTTGTTCGCACTCATTGTTTTGGGTGCAGTCTTCATTATTGTAAAAACATCAGGCAATCGTCAGAGCGGGCCGACCCTCGTAGATAGCATCACTCTCGATGATGTGAGAAATTCAACTGTAATTCTTGAAGGAAAAACTATCTCACTGTCTGATTTTAGTGCACTTGCAAAAGGCCTCCCGGGCGATAAAGGATCTGGGTGCCGTGTAACCTTGCGACAAGACATGGTTGCTTCAGGTGATGTAAATAACGATCAAAAAGGTGATTTGGCAGGAATTGTTGGTGTGGATTGTGGTGTTGGACGCCACGATGTGTATCTTGCTGTATGGACTGGTAATAGAGAGTCAATCACCGCACCGATCGGTACCCTTTTGATTGGCGATCGCGTACCTATCTTTGGTGTTGAGATCGATAGCAGCCTCATCCGTGTTTCTCGCGGAGCAGAGTACGGCGGAGTATCAAGTGTAGCAATTCAAAAAACGAGTACCTATGGTGTATACAATGAACACCTCAGAGAGGAAAGTCAGAGTGGCGACCCAATCACTACACTTCCAGCGAGTGACTGGAAGCTCTATTCAAATGCAAAGTATGGCTTTAGTTTTTCATATCCATCAGAGTGGGGTACTGTTAAAGAATTTGTTGAAAAAGGTTCATGTCCTGCCAAAATACTCACTGCACAGGATCAGTGCATTCACATATCACTCGCTTTTTCTGATGTAAAAGGATCAGGAATCTTTCTTTCAACCGCCACAAATCTCTATGCAAAGTATCCCAACAAAAATCGTGGGGGATACTGGGGTGATAGCGCATTGAGTATTAAGAGTAAAGATTACTTGTACGGTTTTTGTACCAACCGTGAGGCGATTAGTTGTGGACTCATCAATAATTCATTCGGCACAGAATATCTCCGTTACCACAATGAAAGCTGTATCAATGACTCAGACAAGAGTTGTGACAAGGTTGTGCTCTATTACTACATAAAATCAACCAACCCAACTTTTTATAGCGCACTTATTTCAGACGCCTACCTTCTCAATGTTGAAAATGCTCAAACACTCATGGAGGAAATGATGGCGACGTTTCGCTTCCTGAAATAGTATGATTTCTCCTACGTGGCAGTTCTATCAATCATCAGAGGCAGCCTGGGATGGTATGTACGAAGCGTGTGCTGCCGCAAAAACCTCTATCGATTTTGAGCAATTTATTTTCCGTAACGATGGATCGGGCCAGCGCTTTGTCGAGCTTTTTATTCGCAAAGCACAAGAAGGCGTTCGGGTGCGTCTCCTTCTTGATTGCGTAGGAAGTTTTGCTCTCTACAATGACACGGCGCTCCGCAAGAAGATGACCGATGCAGGCATCAATCTCCGTTTTTTCAACGAGCTTCATGCAAAGAATATTTTAGCCTTTCGCTATTGGTTTTTTCGTGACCACCGAAAGCTTGGTGTGATTGATCGGGAAGTAGGACTCATTGGCGGGGTTGGTTTTGAGGCTGATTTCCGAGATTGGCGTGATACCCATGTACGGATTGAAGGGGAGGAGATTGTTGGCGAGATGCAGGATGCTTTTGATCATATGTGGTGGGTGAGTGGGCGAGAGAAATTTGCGCGCTTTAAGGAACCGCGCCAGGTGCACGGTGGTTTTAGTATCGTGACGAACGCCCCACATTTTCGGCAGCGCTTCGTCAATCGAACGTTCTTGGACGCAATCCGCAATGCGCGGGAATATGTATATCTGACGACCCCATACTTTGTCCCAGATGGTCGATTTTTTCGAGTTTTGCGTTTGGCGGCGCGACGTGGCGTCGATGTACGCCTTATTGTTCCCAAAAAATGTAATCACCCGTATGTCGATTTTGCTTCAAGGTCATTTTTTGAGCGTGCATTCAAAGCGGGTATCCGGATTTATTTTTACGAAAAAATGGTTCATGCAAAAACAAGTGTTATCGATGGCGAGTGGTCTTCGGTGGGAAGCGCCAACATCGACAACCTAAGCTCGTTTTTCAATCATGAGGTTAATCTTGTGTCTGTGGATAGGAATTTTACTGAAGAGTTGCGAAGTCATTTTATGAATGATTTGAAAATGTCGGTTGAAGTGTCGCCTGAAACGTGGCACGACCGAGGGTTTGTTCAAAAACTTTTCGAATTTTTGTGTGCACCACTCGGTAGGTTTTTCTAGTTTTTTAAATTGTAAGGAATATAAAAAGCCGCGCGGTTGCCCGCGCGGCGTGAAAAAAACCAGCTACTTCTTCCTGGGGAAGTAGTTTTCCCATGAGGAACAGAGCGAAAACTTTTGCGCTGATCCTGCGGACACCTCCATCTCCTTTTGAATCGTGAGTGCCCATTCATCACGTCCGTGTTCCTGAAGGAGCGCGACGACCATACCGAACTCCTCCATTCGAGCACGTACTACGCGGCCGATCTCGTCCCAGTTGTTGGTGTTGAGTGAGAGGTTGAATCGGTTGAAGAGTAAAGTCACATCAGCTACGAACTCGTTCCACACCTTGATGCGTTCGGCATTGGCCGCAATCCATTTGTCGGCCCGTATCCGAAGCGTGACGGCCTTGTAGAATTTCCGTGCACCGATTAAAAAGACCACCCCCAGAATTAGTCCGACCCCTCCTGATAAGAAGCACCAGACAGAGTGCCTGGGGTAGGTCAATACCGACAGACCTGCGCAGGTTGCTACAAAGATGCCGAGGAATGGAAGAAGCGCAGCGAGCGCTAATGAGTCCCGTATCCCCGCAACGATGTCTGACCGCTTTTGAATGTAGTCAATTCCACACAGCAGTGCGTGGGGTATTTGCCCACGCCCCTCAATTTTGTGCGCAGACCATACCTGATGAAGTTTGTTTGCAATCAATTGATTGGAAGTGTTGAGTAGATATTCCACCAGCCCTTCGGGCGTGTACGTACCTGTCTTCATAGTTGTAAATGAGCTATGCGCTACAGTGAGAATCAACCGAGGAAGTCATTTCCTGCCATACCACCACGTTCGTCGTGGAGGGACTTAGTTGATACGTATATAACCGCCAGCTTTCATATATAATTATACTATACAAATAGGTATAAAGTCAAGTATGGGGTGAGTTTTGGCCATGGTATCATTTTCACCACGTATTTTTATTTTTACGAATCATGACACACACTATTTCAAAAATTATTGGCAGAGAAATCCTCGATTCACGAGGAAATCCAACGGTAGAAGTAGACGTTTATGTAAAGCTTGCCGCCAAAAAAGGCGCGAAATCCGCTGAGATTATGGGACGATCGGCTGTGCCCTCAGGTGCTTCGACTGGTTCACACGAGGCTGTGGAGCTTCGCGACGGGGACGCGAAGCGATATATGGGAAAGGGTGTAAGCAAGGCAGTTGCCAACGTAAATGGCGCACTCCGAAAAGCACTTGTTGGAAAAGCATTCGATCAGCGTTCGCTCGATGCTGCAATGATTACTCTTGATGCTACCCCCAACAAAGGCAAGCTTGGTGCGAATGCAATTCTCGGCATCTCTCTCGCTTTTTCACACGCAGCTGCTCAGGCAGAGGGAACCCCTCTCTATAAATACTTTGCAAAAATCGCAAAGACAAAAAACACTATTCAGCTTCCACTCCCAATGATGAACATCTTGAACGGTGGCAAGCATGCAGAAAATTCAACCGACTTCCAGGAATTTATGGTCATGCCTGTTGGTGCTAAGTCATTCAAACAAGCACTCCAGATGGGCGCAGAGGTATTTCACACACTCAAAAAGATTCTTCATAGCAAAAAACTCAACACTTCAGTGGGTGACGAGGGAGGTTTCGCACCATCACTTCCATCAAATGAGGCGGCGGTACAGATTATTCTCGAAGCAATCACAAAAGCGGGCTATATCCCTGGAAAGGACATCGCAATTGCACTCGATGTTGCGGCTACCGAGCTCTACAAAGATGGCAAGTATCATCTCGAACGAGAGGGTCGCACGCTCACATCAGCAGAAATGGTCGAATTTTATGCAGCGTGGTGCGCAAAGTATCCAATTGTATCTATTGAGGACGGTCTCGCTGAAGATGACTGGGATGGTTACAAACTCATGACTGAAAAACTCGGTAAGCGGGTGCAGATTGTTGGCGACGATCTCTTTGTGACAAATATCGATCGACTCAAAACTGGTATTGAACGCGGAATTGCAAACTCAATCCTCATTAAGCTCAATCAGATTGGAACTGTTTCCGAGACAATCGACGCAGTGAACATGGCAAAGAAAGCGGGCTACACCTCAATCATTTCTCATCGATCAGGTGAAACAGAAGATGTGACTATCGCTGACTTTGTGGTGGGTACCGGTACTGGCCAGATCAAGACAGGGTCATTGTGCCGAAGTGATCGAGTTGCAAAATATAACCAACTCCTTCGTCTCGAGGAAGCACTCGCAAAGAAGGCGGTATTCCGTGGCGCTAAAGTTTTCAAGACTGAATAAGGGTATATAATTATACTCATGACAAAAAAATACACACTTGATGAACAGACCGCACTAGAAAAAGAAATCAGTGATGCAGGCAATTTGGGGCAGGACGAAAAAATCAAGAAACTTCAGGAAATCATAAAGCGTGAACCTGAGTTTTCTGGTTCCTACAACACTCTCGGTGAAATATACTGGGATGCCAAAGATTATCAACACGCTATCGAGTCATACACACTTGCAGCAAAGTATTCGGCACCAGAGGCGACAATGCCTCACTTGCGACTCGCACAGATCTACGCAGAGCAAAAAGATGCAGCGCACATGTTTGAGAGTCTCAAAAATATGATGACTGCCGAGGTGGCAAAAGTTGCTCAATTCAAAAAAGACGGATTAGCAATAACCTGGAAAAAAGATAGTGAATTGGTCTGGGACAAGGCAGACTTCAATCGTTTTAAGCCCTACCAAGCTGACCCAGAGTTGGCTAAAATCTGTCCTCCTCCACATCAAGCACCTGCTGGACTCGAGAAACTCTACGAAGCTGCAAAAAATGACTCACCAAATGTAGTTCTCAAGGAAGGCGAAAGTCTTCTCAAAAAGAAACCTGCTGATATACTCGCAGTTCTTGATCCAATGCTTTATATGCTAAAGCGTATCAATAGCGATCTCGATGAGCACGGTGAAACAAACCTCTATCTCTACGACAAGAAAAAGACTGTTCAAGATTATATTGAGTATGAGAAGAAAATTGCTGATATGATTGCGGATGCAAAGAAGGAAGGGGCAACAAGTAGTACCTTTAAGGACTTTATGGGGGATGCTATTATTTAAGTATTATTACTATAAAAAACACTTATGAGTACTCAATCTCCTTGGAAAATGTTAGGTGAAGCCGGTGAACTTACTAATAGCGGTAAACCACAAGACGCCGTAAAAATCCTCACCGAACTTACGAGTCAACTTTCGTCAGATGCACAGTCCGATCAAGAGGCACTTCACACTGCTTATTATTATCTCGCCGGTGCGTACGCACATCTTCATAAAAAAGCAGAGATGCTTACTACCTTGAAGCAAGCTATCGAAATTCAGCTTAAGAAGGGTACGAGACCCTTTACCAATGGCCCGTATTCAGTTACCGCAAAAAAGGGGGAAGATTTCACTGAGTATTATAATGACCCGGACTTCCTTGCGTTATGTCCTGAAGATGTGAAGCCTCCAAAGGGCACCGCAAAGCTCTTCAAGGATCTCTATGACGATGAACCCTATAAGGCTCTCCTTGAGGCAGAAAAAATCATGGCATCTAAACCCAAAGATACTCTAACTATTCTTGAGGCGATGAATTATGCACTTAGCTCAATCAATAGTGATCTCGATGAACACGGCGAGAGTAACCTTATCGAATACGGTGATGGGAAACATGATATAAAATACTTTAAGACCTATCAGGAAAATATTAAAAAGCAAATCTCTGAAGCTAAGAAAGCGGGGCAGTCAGATGAGACTTTCAAAAGTGTCATGGCTTGGAGGCTTCAGTAGGGTCAAAATAATAGAATGCAAAAAACTGGATTGCAATCCGGTTTTTTGTTACTATTCGCTTCTATGAAGGATGCAAATACAAACGACCAGCACCACCTTAAGCACCAAATCATGCTCATCGTTCTCGATGGTTGGGGCTACCGTGAAGACCTAAAAGACAACGCCATTGCACAAGCAAAAACACCATTTTTCGACTCCCTTTGGAAATCCTATCCCCACACCCTCCTCAAGGCTTCAGGCCTCGCTGTGGGTCTTCCAGAAGGTCAGATGGGCAATAGCGAAGTAGGCCATACAACAATCGGTGCGGGTACCATCGTCGACACCGATCTTGTTCGTATTGGAAAGGCGATTGAGACCGGTGAATTTGCTCATAATCAAGCATTCAAAAAACTTTTTGATCACGTTAAAAAATACAACTCAACACTCCACATCCAAGGCCTCGTTTCAGATGGCGGGGTACACTCTCATTCAGAGCACCTCTTTGCCTTTTTGAAACTTGCAAAAGAGCAGGGAATTAAAAACGTGGCTATCCATGTCTTTACTGATGGACGCGACACAGCGCCGCAAAGTGCAAGCACCTATCTCAAGCAACTTGAAAAAGTTATTGAAGAAGTGGGTATTGGCACCATTGCTTCGCTCTCAGGCCGTTTCTACTCAATGGATCGCGACAACAACTGGGATCGACTCGCCAAGACCGAGAGCGCTCTCTTTGAATGTAAAGGAAATATTTGCACCATCAAGCCATCAGCATATCTCGAAGAGCAATACAAAAAAGGAGCTCTCGATGAGCATCTTGTGCCTACTGTGTGCCTCGATTATGAAGGTAAAGGCTGTGTGGTCGCAAAAAATGACGGTGTTTTCTTTTTCAACTTCCGTGCCGATCGCGCTCGAATGATCTCAAAGAAAATTCTCGACCGACAAAAAGCAGACAATCTCTGTTTTGTCACTCTCACTGATTATGGTGCCGACTATTCAGGTATCATTGCGTTTCCACCTGTTGAAATAAAAACCACGTTAGCAAAAGAGGTGTCGCAAGCTGGATACAAGCAGGCACACATTGCCGAGACAGAAAAATTTCCTCATGCGACCTATTTCTTGAATGGGGGCGTTGAAAAACCGTACCCTGGTGAGACCCATGAACTTCTCGCTTCTCGAAAAGATGTAAAGACTCATGACCAAGCGCCAAAGATGCGAGCGGAGGCTATTGCGGATAAAGCTATTGAGGATATTGAAAAGGGAACTGATTTTATCTTTATCAACTTCGCAAACCCAGATATGGTAGGTCACACAGCAAATGTACCTGCTATTGTAGAGGCTGTTGAAGAAGTAGATAAGCAACTCAATCGCGTCATTACAGCACTTCTCAAGCGAAAGGGTACTGCATTTATCACCGCCGACCATGGAAATGCAGAGGTAAACATTGATCCTATCACCGGTGAAAAGCACACTGCACACACCACAAACCCTGTGCCTGCAATCATTGCGTCAAATATTCTCAAACACCAGCACGTGATCCCTCGACAAGGTGGCGGCCTTGCGGACGTCGCACCTACCATCCTTGCGCTTATGGACATTCCACAACCACAATCTATGCAGGGGAAGAGTCTGATATAATGAATTCATGAAGAAAACCATCGCCCTCACGATCGTTGCATTTCTTGTGATTGCACTTTTCATTTCTCAATACAAGAGAATGAATTCCATGTTCGATGGTGGCCCACAAGAAACCCCTTCTGAATCTAATCAACTCTAGCGATGCTAACACTCCTTCAAAAGCGATTTTTCTTTACCATCCTTACTGTGACAGGCCTCATTGCCGTTGCTGTTTTCTTTTCTTATTTTTCTACGCTCTGTCTCGCCATCATAGCAGCGGTAGTTTTTCGTCCTCTTTATGTAAAAATTCAATCTCACATGATGCGATACAAAGGTACCGCGTCTTTTATTACCGTGATTCTCGTGTCGATTGCGTTTGCGGTGCCGATTGCTCTCATTGCTTTCCTGCTTTTTCAAGAAATTAGTGATGGATATGAATACCTCATCAACGGCGGGGGAGATATCGTACTTATCGATTATCTAGCAAAGGGCCAGAATTTCATTAATACATTCCTGCCAGGACGAGAATTTTCGGCAATCAACTTAAGCGATGTCAGGAACTGGCTCGATACAACCGCAGGATGGATTTTGGGAAGTGCAAGCGATATATTTTACAACTCGTTCTTCCTCCTCTCGCATGGAATGGTGTTTGTTCTCGCGTTCTTCTTCTTTTTGCGCGATGGAGATGCCTTTAAAGCTGCCCTTATTCGTTTGAGCCCGATCGAGGATATTTATGACAAGAGAATTATTCAGCAAGTAAAGAATTCAATCAAATCGATTGTGCAAGGTACAATTCTTATTGCAATATTTCAAGGTCTCGCTGCAATGGTTGGTTTTTGGATTCTTGGCGTACCGTCTCCGATCCTCTGGGGTCTCATTACCATCATTGCTTCGCTTATTCCAAGCCTCGGTACTTTCGTGGTGATTGTTCCAGCAGTGATTTTTCTCTTTTTTGCGAAAGGAATCGTTCCTGCCGCTATACTCCTTGCGTGGGGAGTGTTTATTGTTGGTTTGATCGATAATATTCTCAAGCCTTTTGTTCTTGAAAAAGGCACCAACATCCACCCATTCCTTATTCTTATTTCAGTACTCGGCGGTATCTCACTCTTTGGTGTTTCAGGGCTTGTGCTTGGGCCAATCGTGGTGAGTCTGCTTTTAGCGCTCTCGGATGTCTATGTTGATTTGAGAAATGCAGCACGAGAGAAAAAAGGTATAATACAATAATCACATGCCTCAGAAATATCAAATTAATTTCTTCTATATCGTCTTCGGCCTCGTATCACTTCTCACGCTGTTGATATTTTTGCCATACCTCGCGCCGTTAGTACTTGCTGGGGTGATGTCGATTGTATTCTTCCCACTTTATCAAAAAATGTATAAGTATCTCTGGAAGAAGCAAAACCTTTCAGCGCTCATCACATCACTCCTCGTGTTTCTCATCATCCTTGTGCCGCTCGTAATTCTCGCCCTCCTTATTGCCAATGAAATCCGTAGCGCCTATATCTACATGACTGACGAAGGGGGAAGTCTTGTGGTGATCGATTTTCTCGACCATCTTCAAGTCTTTTTGAGCCACTATTTACCACAAAACTGGGTGCCAGAAATCACTCTTACCGACCTTGAGCGATATTTGAGTAATATTTACATCTGGTTTGCAAATCATTACCAGAGCATTGCATCAAATGTTCTTGCGATCACAGGTAATGCTTTTGTCTTTGTGGTGGCATTCTACTTCTTTTTGAGGGATGGAAAAAAAGTAAAAGATATTTTGAAACGCTTGAGCCCACTCAATGATGAGCATGATGAAAATATTATCACCAAGGTTATACGTTCGGTAAATTCTATCGTAAAAGGTACCCTTCTTGTGGCGGTGGTTGAGGGTATTCTATCGATGATTAGCTTCTGGATTGCAGGAGCCCCATCGCCAATTCTGCTTGGAACTATTGCTATGATCGCTTCGCTTGTGCCTGGTCTTTCTACCATTATGGTGACAATTCCTGTTTCAATCATCATCTTCTTTACCAGTGGAGTATGGTGGGCAATCGGTATTCTTGTGTGGGGTGTGATTGTGATTGGTGGTCTGGAAAATCTTATCCGCCCCCTTGTTCTTGAAAAGGGCGTCAATATTCACCCGTTCCTTATTTTCATCTCAGTATTTGGCGGTATTAGCTTCTTTGGTATATCTGGTGTGATCATGGGTCCAATTATCCTCAGTATTCTCTATGCACTTTCAGAGGTTTACTCTGAGGTCAATGCTCAAAAGTCATCCCAAGTTTCTTCGGAGGTCAATAAGGGCTAATATGAACGCGTTTTTTCTCAAAAAAACTCTTGTGGTTCATAGTGGTACATTCCATGCCGATGATGTCTGTGCAGCCGCCACTATTCTTTTGGCATTTAGTGATAGGGTAAAAATTGTCCGGACACGCGATCCGAAAGTTATTGAGAAGGCAGATATCGTTGCTGACGTTGGTGGTGATTATGATCCTAAAAAACATCGTTTTGATCATCATCAAAGTGGTGGCGCCGGGCAAAGAGCTAATGGAGTCCCATACGCCGCATTTGGTCTTGTTTGGAAAAAGTTTGGGGCGGGGGTGTGCGGATCACAAGAGATCGCCGACCAGATCGATGAAGCTTTTGTACAGTGGGTTGATGGTCCCGATAATGCCTTTACAACCGTAAAATCGACATTTACGACAAATGCAAAACCATTCGAATTTTTTGATGCGCTTTTTTCTCTCAATCCAACATGGCAAGAGTCTGACGTTGATCCTGATGTTCGTTTTGCTCAGGCGGTACAGATTGCAAAAACAGTGCTTATGAGATTGATTGCGCGTGCAAAGGCTACAAAAAGCGCAACAGAATTAGTGAAAGATGCTTATACCAACGCTTCAGACAAGCGACTCATTATTCTTGATGCTGGGTATCCATGGACAAAGACGATTCTCCAATTTCCTGAGCCACTCTACGTCGTTTTTCCAAGTACTGAGGGGTGGCATGTGCGGGCAGTGCCAAAAGTTGAAGGTGGTTTTGAAAATAGAAAAAATTTTCCTGAAGCCTGGGGAGGAAAAAATGATACTGATTTTGAAAAAGTGTCAGGCGTTATTGGTGCAAAATTTGCTCACCGCGGGCTCTTTTTGGTGGGTGCTACATCAAAAACTGCAGCTATTGCCTTGGCAAGAAAAGCCCTCGAAAACTAGGTTAAAAAGAAAAGGGAGCTTCTCGCTCATGCACGGATAAATCTTTGGGAAGATTTTGCTATACTTAGGCCGTCGCCCTGCGCAAGCATTCGCTCAAAGCTCCTTTTCTTTTTAACCTCAAAAATTCCATAAAAGCCTGTTTTATGCTATAGTTTGAGCCATCTATGGCTTTTGTTGATGAAATTACCCTGCATATCAAGGCAGGAAATGGAGGGAATGGTGTGGTGCGTTGGCGCCACGAAAAAGGAAGAGACTATGCTGGGGCCGCAGGAGGAAATGCTGGTCATGGCGGGGATGTATACGCTCACGCCGTTCGTGATATTGGTATTTTGAACCGCTACAAAACCGTGAAGCTTTTTGAGGCTGAGCGGGGTCTTGATGGTATGAAAAAAGGCATGGATGGGCGAAACGGCGAAGACCTCATCATTGATTTTCCTATTGGTTCAACAATCATCAATCTTTCGACCAACGAAGAGTTCCAGCTTCTCAATGAGGGTGAAAAAATCCTTCTTCTCAAGGGTGGTAAGGGTGGGCTTGGCAACGAACACTTTAAATCTTCAGTCAACACAACACCCTACAACTACACTCTGGGAAAAAAGGGCGAGGAGGCGGACTTCAAGGTGGAATTGCGTCTGATCGTTGATGCGGGATTTGTTGGTTTCCCAAATGCCGGCAAATCAAGCCTTTTGAATACGCTTACCAACGCAAAAGCAAAGGTTGCTAACTATCAATTCACCACACTAGAGCCAAATCTTGGTGATTTTTACGGGTACATTGTTGCTGATATCCCAGGACTCATTGAAGGTGCTTCAGAGGGTAAGGGTCTTGGGCATAAATTTTTGAAGCACATTGAGCGCACCAAAATTATTTTTCACTGCATATCCCTTGAAAACGAGGACGTCGTCACCGCATACAAGACGATTCGTGCCGAACTCGAAGCATACAGTGAAATTCTTGCAGAAAAGCCTGAGATTATTATTTTGACCAAGACCGACGTTTCAGATGAAAAGAAAATCGCTGCCGCAAAGAAAAAACTGACAAAATATTGCAAGACGATTCTATCGGTATCGATTATTGACGATGTTTCCGTGAAAAAGCTTCGCGATGATCTTGTGAAGATCCTTCGTAATTCATAAAATAGTGCTATGAGCGCATACAAAACAACGATTGGACTTGAAATTCATGCTGAATTGGCTACCAAGACCAAAATGTTTTGTGCTTGTCACAACAATCCTGACGAGCAGAGGCCAAACGTAAATATTTGTCCTGTTTGCATGGGTCACCCAGGTACTTTGCCAGTGGTCAACAAAGAAGCGGTCAAGAATATTATCCGAATGGGCCTTGCGGTAGGCGGAAAGATTGCTGACTTCACCGAATTTGACCGAAAAAACTATTTCTATCCAGATATTCCAAAAGGCTATCAGATCAGCCAGTACAAATATCCGCTTATTACCGGCGGCTCTATCAAGGGTGTTGAGCTTACCCGTATTCACCTCGAGGAAGACACGGCAAGTTCGAGCCATGAAGAGGGAAATTATAGTCTTGTCGATTTTAATCGTGCTGGCGTGCCACTCATGGAACTTGTAACAGAGCCCGTCATACATGACGCCGAAACAGCAGTCGCTTTTGCGAAGGAACTCCAGCTTCTTTTGCAGTATCTCGGTGCAGGTGAGGCAAATATGGAAAAAGGCGAAATGCGCGTTGAAGCAAACATTTCAGTTTCAAATACCGATACATTTGGTACCAAAGTTGAAGTAAAAAACCTCAACTCATTTCGTGCGGTGGAGCGAGCGATTCAGTACGAAGTGGCTCGACACATCCGTCTTCTTGAGGCTGGGGAAAAAATTGTGCAGGAGACTCGTGGATGGGATGATCAGAAACAATCAACATTTTCTCAGCGCGCAAAGGAAAACTCGCACGATTATCGATATTTTCCCGATCCTGACATTCCAAAGCTTTATATAAGTGAAATCAAAGAATTTTCTCGCGACATTCTTTTGGCAACGTTACCCGAACTTCCACAAGCAAAACGTGAACGATACCAAACTCATCTTGGGCTTACCGCCCCAGACACGGAACTTTTTGTTGCAAACCCAACTATCGCTCACTACTTTGAGTCGATCCTTGCAATCCTTGGTTCTGACAAGAAAAAGATTAAACTTGCATCAAATTATCTATCTTCAGATTTTCTCGGTCTCTTGAAGGCTAAAGAGGTTGATGTATCTGAGGGAAATCTCACAAAGATCTCACCAACCCAGTTTGCTGAGCTTATTTCAATGATTTCTGAAAATAAATTGTCATCTCGAGCAGCAAAAGACATTCTCGCTTATATGTATGAGGGGGAAGGAATGCCATCACAGATCGCTGAAAAGCGCGGATTACTCCAAAAGAGCGATCCTAAAGAACTCGAGACAATTATGACAACGATTATTGACCAGAATGCAAAAGTCGTTGCCGACTACAAGTCAGGGAAAGTTGTCGCTCTTATGGCCCTTGTGGGGCAGGGCATGAAGGCTACAAAGGGTTCAGCCAATCCCGAGACCCTCAAGTCAATTACCCTCGCGCTTATTGAAAAAAAGTAGGGTTTTCCACAGTTTTTGGGTTTCTTTTGTTGTTGGGAGGTTGATTTGATAGTAGAATGGTGGGGTAAGTATGTGGTTAAAAATCCTTTATCCTTAGATCCATTCAATAGCAAATATCATGAGTATTTCATTTATTAAAAAGAACCTTGTGTCAGCAGGAGTCGCAACACTCGGGATTCTCCTTTCTGTGGCGCTTATCGTGTCGATCACAGAGCCTCTTTCTGTGGGGGCAGCTGCAGTTCAGGATCAAGTTACAGTGACCCTAAACGTCACCACTGGTATCTCTATCACGAGCCCAGCCGATGTCTCTATG
>CAZTPW010000004.1:0-54356 GCA_964615725.1 uncultured Candidatus Saccharibacteria bacterium | reverse complement strand
GGAGAATCGAACTCCCATCTCAACCTTGGCAAGGTCGTGTTCTACCACTAAACCATGACCGCGTTGCAAACATTATACACGATAGCAAAAAAACTCCAAATCCAAAGAGATGGCTGCTCGAAAGAAATCTAATCTGTGCTCCCGCCAGGACTCGAACCTGGAATAACGGTTCCGAAGACCGTTGTGATATCCATTTCACCACAGGAGCAATGGCACCATCATACGCCAAAACTATGAAAAACACAAAGAATATACTAAAATACTTTCATGTCTACCATTCTCTCAGAAGAAAAAGAATACGAGATGCAAATCCCTGAAGGGGTGCTCACAACGGCAGAAACCCTTGTGAAATCAGGTTTTCAGGCCTTTCTTGTTGGGGGATGTGTTCGTGATCTAATCACCGGTAAAAAGCCAAAAGATTGGGATATTACGACCGACGCCACTCCAGAGCAGATTATTGCTCTTTTTCCAAAGACTTTCTATGAAAACAAGTTTGGGACCGTTGGTGTTGTGCCTCTATCTGAAAAAGGGGAGGAGTCGGATGATCCAAGTCTTAAAGTGGTGGAGGTTACCCCATTTCGACGAGAAGCAAAATACTCTGATAATCGACGCCCTGATGAGGTGATATTTAGCAAAACGATCGACGAGGATCTAAAGCGACGAGATTTCACAATCAACACCCTTGCCTTGAGTGTTTCACGTAAAACAGGGAATATCTGCGTATGTAAGCTTATCGATCAGTTTGGGGGACAAAAAGACCTCAAAAACAAGATTTTACGAGCCGTTGGGAATCCCGATGAACGCTTTAAGGAAGATGCTTTGCGCCTTATGAGAGCAGTTCGTCTTGCCACGGAGCATAATCTCACCATCGAACCCGATACACGACGTGCGATTATTGAAAATGCACCCCTGATCGAAAAGATATCTTGGGAGCGAATTCGAGATGAGTTTAGCAAGATCCTTTTGTCTCCAGAACCCATGAAAGGCCTTATTTTGAGCCATGAATTGGGTATTTTGGGTCATATTGTTCCAGAGCTTCTTGAGGCGCTTGGGGTAGAGCAGAACCAAGCTCACGCTTTTCATGTATGGGAACATCTTTTACGCTCAGTACAGCACGCCGCCGACAAGGGGTGGGGGCTTGATGTAAGACTTACAGCGCTTTTTCATGATATTGCTAAGCCAGCAACACGCCGAACGGGGAAGAATGGTGAATTCACCTTCTACGGACATGAGGTGGTGGGGGCAAAAATGACAAAAAAGATCCTTGAGAGACTCAAATATCCTCAGGATCTTACAAAAAAAGTCGTCACCATGGTGCGGTGGCATATGTTTTTTGCTGATACCGAGCAGATTACACTCTCTGCGGTGCGGAGAATGATCGTGAATGTAGGGAAGGAGAATATCTGGGACCTCCTCGACGTACGTACCTGCGACAGAATAGGCACTGGTAGACCAAAAGAAAACCCTTATAGGCTTCGCAAATACCGCTCAATGATAGAAGAGGCGCTCCGGGACCCAATCAGCGTCGGAATGCTCAAAATTGACGGAAATACACTCATCCAAAAGCTCAACCTCGCCCCAGGTCCGAAGATCGGCTTCATATTGCATGCACTTCTTGAGGAAGTTCTCGAAAATCCGAAGCTCAACACCCATGAGTACCTCGAGGGTAGGGCACAAGAGCTCATAAATCTCTCTGAAAGTGCGCTAAAGAAGCTTGGTGAATCTGGTAAAGAAAAAAAAGAACTTGCTGAGGAGCAAGACATTGAAGAAATTCGCAAGAAGCACTGGGTAAAATAGACTTTTCGTTTGAGAAAGGGGAGTTGAGACAAAAAATATAGGAAAATAAAAAAGGCCGACCAATGGAGAGTGGGTCAGGCCTTCTTGCGCGAGCCTATTGGGAACGAAAAGAACTAATGATGGTTTTGCTTGTGCTTACGAAGCACGAAAAAGATTTTTTAATACCGACACGTTCACCGTGTGGCTGCGCGAACTACGAGATTTGTTATGAGCACCTCGTTAAATTGTGGGAAAGATCTGTCAGTTTCTCGCGTTGTGCGTTTTTTTGTTTTTATTTCTTTCGACGAAGGATTCCTTGGTACCTTGCCGTCGTGAATTTTTTTGCACGGTCGCTACTGACCTGTGAATAGTATATCGTACATAAAAGACACGTAAAGGACATTTCCTGTGGATAACTCGGACATTCTAAAAGACATAAAAGTCATGTCTAAAAGCCCTTCTTATAGGCCTTATTTCAGAGTGAGCTCAATTGGGCAGTGATCAGAACCCTCGATTGTGCTTAATATTTTTATCTCTCGAATTTTAGAAATGAGATTATGAGCGCAAAAAAAGTAGTCGATTCTCCAACCAACATTACGTGATCGCGCAAAGGTTTTCATGTCCCAATACGTATAGACATCTTTTTTAGTTGGATGGAAATGTCTGTATACATCAATAAAGGCATTATTTACGAGCTGATCCATCCACTCTCGCTCTACTGGCAAAAAACCCGTGTTCTTTTCATTTTCCTTTGGGCGCGCGAGGTCAATCTCATGGTGAGCAGTGTTAATATCACCACAAAACATAACATTGTGGCCCTTTTTTCGAAGTGTAGTAATGAAATGGAGAAAATGATCGTAGAAATTAAGCTTAAACTCTAGTCTTTCTGGACCGCCGCCGCCATTTGGAAAATAACAGTTAATGAGTACAAAATCCTTAAAATAGGCCACAATCATGCGCCCCTCAGCATCAAAATCTTCTTGCGCCATACCATATTCAACCTTTTCCGGCTTAACTTTTGAAAAAAGAGCAACACCACTGTATCCCTTTTTCACCTTCGGCCATGAATAGTAGCAGTGATAGCCTGGAATAGAAGCAATTTCTGGGGGGAGTTGGTCACTTTGGCACTTTGTCTCCTGAAGGCAGATAATGTCGGGCTTTGCTTTGAGTAGCCAGTCAAATGAGCCTTTTCGCAATACGGCGCGGAGCCCATTTACGTTCCACGAAACAATATTCATGTGACAATTGTACACAAAAAGCCCAAAAGGTACACGTGAAACATAAAAAGAGGCTGCTACACGGACTTCCTCCGCTTGCTATGGAAATTTTTATGCACTTCGCGGAGGTGTTTATCAGTAATATGGGTATAAATCTGTGTTGTGGCTATATTTGAGTGGCCAAGAAGCATCTGGACCGAGCGGAGATCGGCGCCGTTTTGAAGGAGGTCGGTGGCAAAACTATGGCGAATAACATGGGGTGTCACTTTCTTTGAGATACCGGCCTTGATAGCATAATGCTTCACAATTCGCTCAATAGAGCGTGGAGTAAGGCTAATGGTGGGCTTTTTTTCAAGGTTTTTTCGGATTGGCCCTTGTGTTTGCACAAAAAGCGCATCATCCATATCCTTTCGGACCTTAAGGTAGTTTTTCAGAGCGGTTTTTGCCTCATCAGAAAGAAAAACAACCCGAACTTTCTCGCCCTTTCCTCGCACAGAGAATTCATCGGCATTAAGATCGAGATCTCTAGTCAAATTGCAAAGCTCAGAAACTCGAAGACCTGTAGAGAAGAAGAGTTCCAAAATAGCCTTATCCCGTAAGCCTTTTTCAGTAGTTTGGTCGGGGGAATTCATAAGGCGAGCAAGTTCAATAGGGGAAATGAGGTCGAGGGAGCGCTCGGGCACTTTTGCCAGCTCGATTTTGTCTGGTGGAAGGGAAGAATAGCCTCGTTTTGCAATATATTTTAGAAAAGAACGCAATGCAATAAGGTAGTAATTTTGAGTTCGCTTCTTGAGAGTGAGAGTTTTGTCCTTGGAGTACTCACGAGCCACTTGACGATTGAGCCAAAGGCGGAATTCACGCACAGTGTCGTCAGTGATTTTTTTAGGGTCAGTAATCTTTGAAAAGGCTAAAAAACGGCTTAAATAATGATCATAATTGACCACAGTCTTGAGACTCCGTCCTTTTTCAATCTCGATATATTCAAGAAATTCGCGCTTAAGTGTGGGAAGATCCATAAAATAATTGTACGACATAGAAAGTATACCATGCTCGAAGATTATTCCTCGCTCTTGTACCCCCTTGCATTAATTTCTGATTTATGCTACGATTTCACCAATGCTTACGAAAACGAAAAAGGAAAAAGTAATGAAAGCAACCCAGATCCATGATAAGGATACGGGCTCTGCTGACGTTCAGATTTCACTCCTCTCAAAGAAAATTGAGGAACTTGCTTCTCATTTGAAGAAAAATCCAAACGATCGACACTCTCGACGTGGACTTCTCCAGATGGTTGCCGATCGTCAAACTCACATGAAGTACCTTCAGTCGAAGGACACACGACGTTTCAACGCTCTCATGAAGAAACTCGATCTCAAGAAAAAAGCCTAAGATTCTAAGCAAAATGGGGAAACACACCCATTTTGTTTTTTTCGGTAATTTTCATATAAAAGTTCATAAGCAGGATTAATTTTTATAATCTATGACAGTTATTAAACACAAAGAACAGCGTGTTGGTATCTATATCGACACTCAAAACCTTTATCACACAGCAAAAAATCTCTACCATTCTCGAGTAAATTTTGGTCAAATCTTGAAAGATGCCCTCGCAGGTCGGGCACTTATTCGAGCTATTGCCTACGTAATTACTACGGAAGCAGGGGATGAGACGGCATTTTTCGAGGCTCTTACAAAAATGGGCATCGAGGCAAAGACCAAAGACCTCCAAGTATTCGCTGGAGGAGCAAAAAAGGCCGACTGGGATGTTGGAATGGCGGTTGACGCCATCACCTTGGCTCCAAAACTCGATGCAATTATCCTTGTAACAGGGGATGGTGACTTCGTGCCATTGGTTAAATACCTCCAGACCCACGAGGGTTGTCAGGTAGAAGTGGTTACTTTTGGTAAGTCCGCTTCGGGAATGCTTAAGGAAGCAGCTGATGAGTTCATCGACCTCGATGCAAACCCACAAAAGTACCTCATTGGAAATGGCTTTGGCCGATCAAACAATCCGCGAAACCGCCACCGACGACCCCAGAAACCGGTCACACCAGAAAATCCGATCGCATAAACACATAAAACTCTTCCCGAATTCCTCGCGGAGGAGTTTTTTGTTACAATAGACACATGCACACTCAAGATTTCTCTATGGAGATAGGGGGGAAGACGCTTACCGCATCATTTACCAATCTTGCACAGCGCGCCCAAGGTTCGGTCATGGTGAAATATGGCGAGACAGTTCTCCTTGCTACTGCAACAATGTCCGAGACAGAAAAAGAGGGCATCGATTTTCTTCCACTTACCGTAGAATTTGAGGAACGTTACTATGCGCTTGGGAAAATTCTCGGTTCGCGTTTTATGCGCCGTGAAGGAAAACCTTCTGAAAAAGCAATTCTCTCAGGAAGAATTATTGACCGAACAATTCGACCACTCTTTGATCAGTGGATCAGAAATGAAATTCAGGTTGTGGTTACCACCCTTGCCGTGGGGAGTGAGGATGTCGATGCGTTGGGTGTCATAGCAGCTTCTCTTGCGCTTGGTACATCTCACATTCCTTGGAATGGCCCCGTATCTTCAGTAAAAATATCCGGAGGGACGCAAACGCCTTATGTGATCAACCCTGATCGTGGTCATGGGGATTTTCCTGACGGGTTTGAGTTTACTGTATGTGGAAAGGATGGCAACATCACAATGATTGAATGCGCTGCGCGTGAAATTAAAGAAGACGTCGCGCTCAACGCTCTCAAAGAAGCAAGTTTGATAATTGAAAAAATTCAAAAATTCCAGAAGGACATTTTTAATCGTATCGCCCCCAAAAAGCGAGCTCTCGCAAGACCGAATACTCCGCAGGATCTTTTGGATCTTTTTGAAAAAGAAATTTCACCAATCATGCCCCAAACGCTCCTCACAAAAACGTCGGGCGATGAGGGGATCCAAAAACTTAAAACAGTGTGGGGCGATCTCGTTCACACCCATTACAAAGACGGCCGCCCTGAAAATGTTCATCGCGAAGCTCATGCATTTCTCTTTGAGGATAGAGTCAATGCCTTTATTCATGATCAAGTAATTCGAAACAAAAAACGTGTCGATGGTAGGGGAGTAGATGATATTCGAGAACTCTACGCACAAGCTGGTGGTGTTTCGAGCGTACTTCATGGATCCGGAATTTTCTTCAGAGGTGAAACACATATTTTCACAGCACTTACCCTTGGTAGCCCGCAAGACACCCTCGTCACTGAAGACGCACCTCAAGACTCAAAAGGGAAGCATTACATTCACCATTACAATTTTCCACCTTTTTCGACCGGTGAAACGGGTAAACTTGGTGGTACAAATCGTCGCATGATTGGACATGGTGCACTCGCTGAAAAAGCACTGATTCCAGTTTTACCTTCTCAAAATGATTTTCCCTATACTATTAGACTCGTTTCTGAAGCTTTCTCATCAAACGGTTCAACATCAATGGCCTCAGTATGCGGCAGCACACTGGCACTTATGGACGGAGGAGTGCCCATTAAAAAACCCGTAGCAGGAATTTCATCGGGCGTAATGATCGAATCGCCTGAGCATTTTGTGATACTCACTGACATACAAGGCCCAGAGGATCATTACGGCGATATGGACTTCAAGGTTGCGGGTACGCGCGACGGCATCACGGCGATTCAGATGGATATCAAAGTCTCAGGTATTCCACTATCAGTCTTGAGTGTTGCATTTGAAAAAGCACTTATTGGGCGAAAGAAAATTCTCGATGTTATTGAAAAAACTATTCCAGCGCCACGCCCACACATTTCACCGAATGCTCCAGAAATTGTCCGCATGAGTATTAAGCAGGACCAGATTGCTTCGGTCATTGGTCCAAACGGAAAAACCATTCGCATGATCACAGAAAAAACTGGCGTTGATAACATCGATGTTCATGACGATGGTATTATTTACATAACGGGGCAGGATGGTGGACCGAAACGTGCTGAAGCAATAATTCAATCCCTTACCCATACATACGAAAAGGGTGAGATTTATGAGGGTGTGGTCACAAAAATCCTCGACTTTGGTGCCTTTGTAAAAATTAGTGACACCACTGAGGGACTTGTTCATATTTCAGAAATTGCACCATTTCGTATTGAAGCAATCGGTGACTACCTTCATGTCGGCGATAAAGTTCCTGTTATAATAAAAGAGATCGATGAAAAAAATCGAATCAACCTCTCGATTAAAGAGCGCGATCCGAATTTTATTAAAAAAGCTTAAGCTATGACTGATGGAAATACTCCTGCGGCACCGCAGGGGGCAAAAAAAATCCATACCTATCTCGATGACATGAACGACGCCCAGCAGGGCAGTTCTGCGGAAGTTTCTATTCCTTTGGAAAAGATTTTGAAGGGATTGAAGGAAAACAAAACAGCGACACCAATACCACCAAAACCACTCCAACCACTGAGTACACCAAAGCCAAACTTTTCAGGAAGTGTTTCTCCGTCGTTCGCCGCTCCACAAAAAATAGTGCCTCCCGTTCCCAAACCCGCACCAACGCCCTCTCCTGCTCCACAACCTCAGAACACCCCTTCGTCGACCATCCAGAGATCATCTTTCATCAACAAAGCACCTGTAGTGCCAACCCCTCCCAAAATCACCAACTACCCACCACTCAATCCCAACAACAATCTCAGGTCTTTTCTCAATTCTTTGCCAAAAGACCCAACACCAAGTGCTCAGCCAATTTCTAAAGTACAAACCGCTCCGCAGCCAATACAGCCATTAAGAAGTGTCGCGTCTTCGATTCCGGTACCCCCACCACCAAAAGTTTCGACAATTCCCGTTCCTCCACCACCAAAACCCGCACCAACCGCGTCATTTCAAGCACCTCGCCAGGCACCAACCATCACGACCAACCCCTTCATTGAATCCCAAAGTGTTGTACCGACGCCACCGCCTACACAAGACACCACCCCACGTGACAACACCCTCAGCCCAATCCACACCTATACAAGTGATGTAGGTGATTCGGTTACGCGTGATCATATCAACCTTACCCAGATTTCAATGGCAGAATCACAGAGAAGGGCTCAGGAAAAAATGGAAATAGAGATGGCGAGTCAGAGGAAAATGAGTACATTGAGAAATATATTTCTTATCCTTCTTAGTATTGTCTTGATCGGTGGTGGGGCAGGAGTTGCGTACTACTACGGCTTCTACAAAAAACAGGTACAGGTCGTAGAAGTTCGTCAAGAACAAGAGAATCTCTTCTTCTCAGTTGATGGGTCTCGACAGATTGTTACCGAAGCACTATCGAAAGATGTTCTCAGTGGCACAATGAGAAGTGAGTCTGAAAATTCAAAGATTTCTCTTCAAGGAATTGAGCAACTTCGAATATTTAAAGACTCATCAAAAAAATCTGAGCTTTCTCTCCAAGAGCTCCTCACATCACTCAACAAAAACATTTCGCCTTCACTCATACGGGTACTTGAACCAAAATTCTTTTTTGGTGTTCACAATACAGGTCTCTTAAACTCAATACTCGTCCTTAGGTCTCGAGATTATGAAACTTCGTATGCAGGAATGATTTCATGGGAGAAGACGATGATTTTTGATCTTCAAAATATCTTCTTCAAACCTGAGGATCGTGTTGTAGGAACCTCACAAGTGTCCGCGTCTGGTACACGCTATGAATTCCAGGATGCTGTTATAAAAAATAAAGAGGTGCGTGTTGTCCGAAATGGTGCTGGTCAAATCATCCTTCTTTACTCAGTAATCGATTCGAGTACGATCGTGATAACAACAAACGAAACTACCTTTAAGGAAGTGCTCGATCGAATTATTAAAGCAAGAATCACACGATAAACCCCTCTTTATGAGGGGTTTATCTTTTTTTGAGAAAAAATTGATTTTGCTTTGAAAAAGCTTTGATGCGTGATTCGCTACACTTATCTCATGAAGTTCTCAAAACTTTTGAGTGGTCAGGCTAGTAGAGATGGGGTTCATATTATTGAGATTGAGACCGACATAAGTCGAGGACTTCATATGTTTTCAATCGTTGGTATGGTCGATAAGGGTGTTCATGAAGCGAGGGAGCGAGTTTCATCTGCAATAAAAAACTCCGGCTTCCGCTCTCCCAAAACCCACAATCATAAAATCACCATTTCATTACTACCGTCCGCTATCCGTAAAGAAGGATCGGGTTTTGATTTAGCTCTTGCAGTAGGGTACCTGAGAGCAGCTTCAGAGATTCGTGGCAATGTCGAGGGGAAGGTGTTTCTTGGTGAGTTATCACTCGATGGGAAGATTCGAAAAGTTCCAAACGTATTCTCCATTCTTGAAAAAATATCTTCTCAAAAAAGATGTGTTGCGTACATACCTCGTGAAAATAAGGCTGATATAGGCACCCTCCAAAATACCGAGATCTATCTCGTCTCCCATCTTAGTGAAGTTGTGCAGCATCTCAATGGTGAAAAAGTTCTACCCCATCACACAGGTGAGGTTGAGAGGGATTTTTTACCCTTGGTGCATGAAAAGTTCTATGATTTCAAAAAGATCCAGGGGAAGAATTACGAAAAGCGAGCCCTTATGATTGCTGCGGTAGGGAATCTCCATGTTTTGCTCTGGGGCGAGCCGGGTGTTGGAAAAAGCTTTTTAGCTCACTGCTTTGCTGAAATATTACCTGATTTACCAAAGGATCACTACAACATGGTCTGCTCTATGTATTCACGCTCCCAGATCCCACCACCAACACCCAACAGGCCACCGAAGCGATACCCGCACCACACCGCATCATATGCGGCGATCATGGGAAATAGCCAAGGAAGAATTGGTGAAATTGATCTTACCAATCACGGTATTTTGATTTTAGATGAATTTCCAGAATTTGACCGAAGAGTACTCGAGAGTATGCGCGAGCCTCTCGATCCAGTAAAGGGGTCAGGGGCGGGGAGAAATTTTATTCTCTGCGCAACAATGAATCCTTGTCCTTGTGGCTATTATCAATCAGAGACAAGGCGATGCATATGTCCCAACAACAGTGTCAAAAAATACTTACGGAAAATTTCGGGACCTATTCTCGATAGAATTGACCTTGTACTTAAGGTTAGTGATACTGAAGATAAGCATAAAGGTGGTCCTGAGAGCTCGATAGAGGTACGGCAAAAAGTTACCGCCGCTCGGGTATTTGCACAGCGCAGACTACACCATTTATCCTCGATAGACAGACAAGATCCTCGTATTGAAGCCTTGTTTTCATCAGGAAAACATCACCTGTCCGAACGCTCTCGTATCTCCGTTATAAAAATAGCGCGGGCTATTGCTGACTTGGAGCAATCTGAGGAAATTAAAAACCACCACCTCAAGGAAGCGGTGGAACTGCACGAGAGGGATCGCTGGTAATTATCTAAACGGATTCGCGGCGTTCAATACTTCAAAATGAACATGCGGCCCGGTTGTATGTCCAGTCATACCGACATACCCGATTGTGTCGCCCTGGAACACCTCATCGCCCACAGAAACATTTACCTTTGACATGTGCGCATAGAGGGTTTGTGTGTTGTTTGGGTGTGAAATTACAACATAATTACCATAGGTATTGTTCCAACCAGCACGTTTTGCAACAACAACCGTTCCATCAGCCGCTGCCCAGATAGGTGAACTTATTGGAGCACCAATATCTACCGCATTTCGTCCGTGAAGGCCTTGAGTACGGACACCCGCTACAGGTTTAATAAAATACCCTGGTATATATGGACCTGAGGCTGATCCCTTTACCAGTGGGCGAGATACACTGGTTCGCTTTTGGGTCTTAGGAGCCGTTTGGGCAAGGTCAGCATCGGGAATAGTAATAGTTGTACCGGGAGTAAGTTTCGAGCTTTTATCGAGATCGTTGAAAGAGAGGATTTCATCTTCATCAATCTTATATTTCGCAGCGATCGATTTGATAGTATCTCCTGCCTTAATTGTATGGAGTACACCCGAGACAGGCAAAATAACGAGCACGCCGCCCTTTTTGATACCCTTATCGATATCGTTTGCCATTAAAATGGTACTTACCGAGACATCAAACATCTCAGCAATTCCAGAGAGGGTATCATTCTCGCGAACAGTATAGAAAGTAATCTGGTGGTTCCACGGGTATTCCTCAACATCACTCATCGTCCCAAGCGGGCCGGTCACCACCGCTAGGGAATTACCTGAAATATAGGTGGCTTCGCTCGTACGCTTTGATGCTAGAGAAGGATTTGGGGTAGCTGTCAAGAGCGGCATATTCTGAGAATTGACCCGGGTGTCGATTTCCATAGCCTCACCATTTGCAGCCAAAAGATCTGAAAAGAAGCTAAATTGTGCCGCCTTCACTGGAGAAGACACCAAAATAAGGCTCAATAGAGCCATAGACATAACAACCCGAAGGGAAGGGTGATGGACACTTTTTGTTGGGATTCGATTGAATTCCGAAAAAGCGTTGCTAGTATTAGGTTTTTTAGCGTTTCTGTCCATAGAATGGCTCTGTTGAGCCATATTTACTGTCACCAACCCCTAGAAAAAGAGGAGCCAGTAAAGTTTAGCCCACAGGGTTTTAAAGTCAACGGTAGTGGGGAAAAGATGGGGATAGTGTTTACATGCTATAGTAGTGTCAATGAATTACCTCGATTCACTCAATAACGCTCAAAAAGAAGCGGTTATCACCTTGTCAGGGCCGCTTTTGATATTGGCAGGGGCTGGGGCAGGCAAGACAAAGACGGTTACCCACCGAATACTCCACCTTATCCACCAAGGAGTGGCGCCGCAAAAAATCCTAGCGATCACCTTTACCAACAAAGCCGCTAAGGAAATGCGTGAGCGTATTGCCCATCTCATTGAACACGACACAAGCCTACAAAATCCGATCAGCTTCCATGAGCGCCCATTTGTAAGCACCTTTCACTCACTTGGTATGCATATTCTCAAGGAAAATGCGCGAATCTTCGGCCTCACCCGACACTTCTCACTCTATGATAGGAACGACTCGCTCCGCGCAATTAAGGAAGCAATTGTTGACTCGGGGCTCGACCCAAAGCAGTTTGAACCCGCAAAAATCCTTCGCGTCATCTCTCGCGAGAAGGGAAATATGGTTAGTGTCGAAAAATTTGAATCCCTTACGAATTCCGAATACTTTTCAAACATTGTTTCAAGCATCTGGAAAAAATATGAGGCGACCTTGCGCCGGGAGCAGGCGATGGATTTTGACGACCTTCTCCTTAAAACAGCACTCCTGCTTCGCGACCACAAAGAAATCCTCGAGCACTACCAAAATACTTGGGACTACATTCACATTGATGAGTATCAGGACACCAACAAAGTCCAGTATATGATCGCAAAACTGCTCGCAGAAAAAAACCGGGCTATTTGCGTAGTGGGGGATATCGATCAAAACATCTACAGCTGGCGTGGTGCTGATATCAAGAACATTCTGGATTTCGAAAAAGATTATCCCGATGCAAAGGTAATAACCCTCGAGGAAAATTATCGATCGACCCAAACCATCCTCACCACAGCAAACACCATTATCAAGAAAAACAAGAAGCGCCGAGAAAAAAACCTCTTCACACATAACGGGCAAGGGGAGAAGATTGGTATTTTTGAAGGATACGATGAGGGTTCTGAGGCACACTTTATTGCTACAAAAACAAAAGAGCTTATTGCTTCTGGGGTACGACCACAGGAAATTGCCGTGCTCTATCGAGCAAACTTCCAGTCGCGCGTCCTTGAAGAAGCATTTCTCTCTCAAAATGTTCCTTACCAGCTTCTCGGTACAAAGTTCTTCGAGAGAAAGGAAGTGAAGGATGTCCTTTCATACATTCGCGCTGCACTCAACCCAGAATCTCTCACGGATATCAAGCGCATCATCAACACTCCTGCGCGTGGAATTGGGAAGGTAACTATCGTAAAACTTTTCAGCGGTCAAAAGGACCAGATAACCGGTGCCACCCGAGACAAAATCTCTTCCTTTTATACAATTCTCAGCGAAATCAAAAGACTTGCACAAGAAGAAAAAACCTCATCGGTTGTTCTTTATGCTATGCGGGCATCGGGCATTGAACGAAGTTTCAAAGAGTCGGGAACCGAAGAAGACCTTGAACGAATTGAAAACCTCCAAGAGCTTGTGACCCTTGCTACAAAATACGACCTTCTCCCAGCACCTCAGGGTATCGAAAAGCTTCTTGAAGAAGCTGCCCTCCAATCCGATCAAGATGAGCTCGAGGAAAAGCGTGATGCCGCGCGCCTTATGACGATTCACGCATCAAAAGGTCTTGAATTCGAATATGTTTTCATTACTGGCCTCGAGGAAGACCTTTTCCCACACAAAAGGCTTGATGAAAATTCACTAAGCCAAGAAGAGGCTGAGGAGGAGCGACGACTTTTCTATGTGGCGGTAACGCGCGCAAAAAAACGACTCTTTTTGACCTACGCTGGTATTCGTACTATATTTGGCTCACGAAGAATGAACATTCCATCAGAATTCCTTGGGGATATTGATGAAAACCTTTCGGAGCACCTCCTCCACGATACTGGTGAATACAAGGGTAAGGAACGACTCATTTTCTTTGATTAAATGGACCACCTCTACGCGAAAAAATCTCTCGGCCAAAATTTCCTCAAATCAAAAGGTGCCGTACGTACCATTATTCAGACTGCAAGTTTGTCAGAAAATGACATTGCACTTGAAATTGGTCCGGGAAAGGGAATTCTCACAGAAGGTTTAATAGAACACTCCGCAAAAACTCTTGTTGTAGAAAAGGACGATCGCATGATCCCATTTCTCACAGAAAAGTTTGCACAAGCCCTTCAAAATAAAAAACTTGAGATCGTTCATGGTGATATCCTCGAAATTGATCCACCCAACCTCGGCCTAAAGCAAGGAGAATACACCCTGGTCGCAAATATTCCATACTACATTACCGGGCTTATCATCCGTCGCTTTCTTTCAGAAACCATTCAGCCAAAACGAATGGTCCTTATGGTACAAAAAGAGGTAGCGCAACGTATTGTGGCCTCAGATAAAAAAGAGAGCCTCCTGTCAATCAGTGTAAAAGTATATGGTAATCCGAAATACATAGAAAAAGTTCCCGCAAAATATTTTGCACCTGCGCCAAAAGTAGACTCTGCAATTCTCCTCATTGAAAATATTTCAAAAATCTTTTTCAAAGAAATTGACGAGGAAACATTTTTTGCGATGCTTCGAAAGGGTTTTGCTCATAAGCGTAAAGTACTCTGTCAAAACCTTGAAGTGGCCCAAGAAAAGCGGGAAGCGTTCTTTGTTGCAACAAAAACCCACAAAAACACTCGACCTGAAGAAGTTTCGGTCGAGCAATGGGGATCAATCTATCATTTCCTCACACAAAAAGCCTAATTTCCTCCGCCATCACCACCCCCTGAGCTTCCACCTGGATATCCTGTTCCGATTTGAACAATATTTCCACCCGAAACAGTCTGTGAACTCTCGCACTCAGAGCTCGTGGTAACGCACACCCCGCCAGATGATGCATTTCCGAGTGTGTACTGACTTTGGCCATAGTAAACTTGGTAGTTTGCGTAATTGATTGTTGGTATTGCAATACTTGCATAGTCGATAAAAAATTCGCCGCCATATTGACCAGATACTGTCAAAATAATTCCGTTACAGCAATACTGTGTGTTTGTGATCTGCCCACCAAAAGCCCTTAGGCCGCTTGCGCTTTGTGCTTGCGTCTTTTTACTTGCGATGAACGCTCCTGTGATAAGCGCGGCGCTCATTAAAATTGCTAGGAGTATGGTTCGTTTCATTTTCGTATTTGAAGTGTAAATTTTTTTCCTTGAGATGAAACACCGTTTGCATTCACAATAGTAACATAGAATGGAATGTCGAGGTCAGCGACTTTTTTTCCTGCTGTTTTCATAGCCTGAAGATTTGCGAACTCTGGTTTTGTATAGGTAAAGCGGATCGTTTTTCCATCGAGTGATGGTACATTTGGGAAATAGGCGTAGGTTGTACGAATGTCATTCAATGCCGAAAAATTTTCACCGGTAATAACGATCTCGGTACCAATACGGCCCACCTCAGGAGAAAGGAAGGTGATCTTTGGTGGTGTGAGCTGCACATCGCGATCGAGCACAACAATTACACGAGATGAATCTGTCGTACCTTGAGAATGCGATACCTTGAGAGAATACTTTCCTGGCGGAACTGAGTCGGGGATCTGAAAAGAAAGTTTCGATGTGCTCTGTGCTGCGGCCTGAACTGTTACCAACTCACCAAAATGGATTGTGTTCGATGTGGTGTCGAATCCGCTACCGAAGAGTGTTAGAGTGTCGCCCTTTCTAACAACCTCAGAAGACTGACCGACAATGCGAAGCACCGACAGAGATTCTCGAAATTGAAAACCGAAATATGCCGCAATAGCATCAGTGGCATCAGTCTTTGGTTTCATATCATCTTGATTCTTTGGTAATTGCGTAGGTGTGCTTAAAAGTTGCATTTTTTGTCGAGTGCGCACACCCACATACCCAGTACCACGCACAAGTCCGGCTGGTATGAGAATATCTCGTGCATATTTATTTTGGAAACGAATCACTGCATTTCGGGTTGCACGTCCAAAGTATCGAGTTTCATTTCCTAAAGATCCAGGACCACTCTCCGCAACTTGTGTGTCACGATCAGCGTTGAGTATTTTTTGGAGAAGGATTACGTCATCGCTCGTTTGACCAAAAGAAAGATCTCCTGCAAAGGGTCCGGTCGCTGCAGAAACCCAGGAAATAGGGAAGAGTAGGACGCAACCACTTACAAACAAACATATGAGGGAGATTTTTCGGAATAGATGAGAAAACATCATGTGTATAAAAGTATATCATGCAGTAATAAGGAGGTGGTATACTTTTAAGATGAAATTTGTTTCAAAAAGAATTCTCTTCGCGGCACTTGTGGTTGTGGTGCTTGGCTCAATTGTCTACATAACAAAATATCGACCGATTGCGGGTGAAAATAGCGCTCAAACCTCAATCACTAGGGAGGAAACACCTCTTATTGGTATTGAATCGACTCTTCAGAACACTGATTCTGACAATGATGGCCTTAAGGATTGGGAGGAAACCATTTGGGGCACTGACCCTCAAAACCCAGATACGGACAAAGATGGCACAAAAGATGGCGCTGAGGTTAATTCAGATCGAGACCCTCGTGTAAAAGGTCCAAACGACAAGCGTCAAGGCAACTCGTCTCGAGATATCTCCGAGACAGCAATAGGGGATGTAAAAAACCTTAACACTACCCAAAAATTGGGGAGAAGTATCTTCATAAAATACCTATCTCTCAAGAAAAATGGGGCAGACCTGACGGATGAGGACCAAAAAGTCATCTTAAATAGTGCGATCAACGAGATTACCCTTACAATACAGTACAAGACTTATACTGCTAAAAACCTTATTGTAGGCCCTATTTCTGATGTAAGTGCTGCGCGTGCATATGCAGACGCCATGGCTATAGCGGTAAAGAAAAACTCTCCAAAACAGGTATACAACGAGCTCGCCCTTCTCGGTGATATTGCTGAAAACGGTGATGACGATGGGTCAAAAACCCGTCATTTAAAGGAAATTGTGGCTAGTTATAAGGCTATAATCAAAGCTTACCTCGCAATACCCGTACCACAGGATGCACTCGAGAAGCATCTTGCCTTTATCAATGCTATGAGTGCCGTTACCACAAATATTGAAGGTTTTTCTGTAGCCGGTCAGGATATTGTGGTTTCGCTTGCACACATTACGCCATACAGTGTCCATGTTGACCAGATGACGGCAGCCTTTAACAGCCTCGTTGGGTATTTTGCACAAAAAGGTGTTGTCTTCAATGAACAGTCCCCAGGTCATATCTTCACGGTGGAAATGAAGTAATATATAATTACTGAGATGAAATCCGTCTCTCTTTTTAGAAGTAGCTTTGGAAAGAAATTTCTCACGATTGCCTTTTTTCTTGTCCTTATTGGTACACCTATTGCGGTAGGGTTGAGCCAACCATCTCGTGTAGAAGCGCTTTCCTGCCCACCCAACACTCCGACACCTTCTACAAACCAAACATCCGTACCTGTATCTGACTCTGGTGTTTTTCAGATGACGATGCAAACTCAAAACTACACTAAGGGTTTGAATACCAAAGAATGTTACCTTAACACCATCGTAAAAAACATAGCAAAAGAGGTCATTCATCAGGTTGTTAGCTCTATTATTGATTGGATCAATCGTGGTTTCGAAGGTGGTCCAACATTCGTTACCAACCCCCAGCAATTCTTCATGAATATTGCTGACGAAGAGCTCGGGCGACTTATTGATGGAAGTGCCCTTGGTTTTGTATGTGATCCGTTCCGAATCCAGATTCAATTTTCATTCCTTGGCCAGAGAAACCGATCACGAAGTATTCCTCGTTGTACCATCACATCGATCGTGAAAAACTTTGACGGTTTCATTAAAGGAAATTTCGAAGATGGTGGGTGGACAGGATGGTTCTCGCTCGCCCAAACCCAGAACAACCCTTACGGTTCATACCTTCTTGCCGAGCAAAAAGCTGAAGCAAAAATTAGTGCGCGACAAAACTCAGCAAAGATGACACTTGACTGGGGAAGGGGCTTCAAATCAATTCTCAATCGAAACGGTGAGATTCAAACACCTGGTACTTATGTGGAGCAGAACCTTTCAAAAGCTACTGGACTTGAGCTCGACAACCTTAACCTTGCTCGAGAATTCGATGATATCGTGATAGCTCTCCTAAACCTTGGTGTATCACAGATTATGCAGAAAGGCTTAGGAAGATAATATTCGCTGGAGATGTATTGTATGAGCACACATTATAAAAAAATCCTCGTAGCATTCATCACTGGGTTGATTCTCATCATCACCCCATCATTTGCTTTTGCACAGCAATCTCCGGTATATACCGACAACACAGGGGCAAAACTCTACGATTCGAGTGGTAATGCTTTGACCCGAGAAGATTTAAAGTCGATCGACTACGAGAGACCTGTCTATGATGAGGATGGGAATCAGCTTAGCGAATTTCAAGTTGAATCAGCTCGCCAAGATGCTGTAAAAAAGGATGATGCGGAGGTAAATAGCTCGAACGCAAGTGGTGATGAAGATTGTGGTTTTGATTGTATTGTGAATTTCCTAAACCCAGTAAACATGATCCCGCGAGCACTGAAAGTGGCGGGAGTTCTTGCGCTTCAAATTCTTGCATGGATTACAGGAGGCGCTGGTTTGATTATGAACTTTGCAATCAAGTTGAGTATTCTTGAACTGCCAAAGACACTCGCAACACTCAATCCGGTCATTCAAAACGTGTGGGCGGTACTTCGTGATTTCATCAACATGTTCTTCATATTCATCCTGCTTTGGGCAGCGGTGAATACGATTCTCGGTACCAATAAAGTAAACCTCAAAGAGACGGTGGGCAACCTTATTATTGCCGCGATTTTCATGAACTTCAGCATGGTTATTGCAAAAGTTATTCTCGACGTTTCGAGTGTTGTGGCGGTTGGTATTTGGGATCAAATTCCAAACTCAGGATCAATCAACGGCATCAGCGGAATGATTATGCGAGGCCTCAACCTCCCAAGTATTTTTGATAATGGAGCATCATCAGCATTCAACTTTGCAAAACAGATGGCGATTGGAAATCATAGTCTTGTTGATATTCCAAACCTCTTGATCACACTCGGTGGGGGAGCGCTCCTTATGCTCATCACGATTTTCACCTTCCTAGCAGGAGCTATCATGCTCATTCTCCGACTTGTGAAGATCATCAAAGTCCTTGTCCTCTCACCTTTGGCATTCTCAGGTCGAGTACTTCCTCAACTCAAATCCTACTCAAACTCATGGTGGAAAGACCTTATGGATGTGGCGATTTTCCCTCCAGTATTCATGCTTTTCCTCTGGATTGCTTTCAGCATCCTCAACAGTCCAGCATATACATCGACAATTATGCCTACAGCCTCAAATCCGTTCTCATTCAACGGTCTTGCTGCGCTTTTTACCTCAAAAAATCCTGATGAGCATATGTTTGGGGTTATTTTGAACTTCATCATCATCATCTCATTCATGCTTCAGTCACTCACCCAGGCAAAGGAGTACAGTGCGTTGGGCGCTGATACTTTGATGGATTGGAAGAAAAAGGGAACAAATATGACACTTGGTGTTTTGAGCCGAGGTACTGTTGGAAAGGGTGCGAATATGGCTGCGAATTCACAATTCGTGAAGCGCCTTGAGGCTTGGTCACCAACAATCGGAAGAGGCGTTCGTAGAAACCTTGAAAGTGTTTCTGATGCAAAGATGTTTGGGGATAGTTACAACCAAGCAATTAAAACCAAGAAGGCAGACGCAAAGGAGAGTTACAAAAAGACAGCAGATTACGTTAAAGATCTTAAGAAAAAAGCTGATGAAACCGATGAGGAATTCGCCAACAGAAAAGCGAGTATCATGGATCGATACCTCGAAGCCGAAAAAACAGGTAGCTTGGGTGGTATGATCGTGCGTGGTGTAACACGAGACAGCTCTTACAGAACGGCTGGGGAAGAAGCAATTGCAAAGCAGCTTAAAGAATCTGGAAAAGAAGCGGATAAGGAGAAAAAAGATGCAGAAAATATGGAAAAGCAGCGTGAACTCATTGCAAAGAGTGTCAACAGCTCACTTGAGCATCTCAAATCGATGGCAGGTGGTGAGGCGGGCCTCAATAGTGGACTTCAGACTGCCCTTAAAAAACAGGGCAAGAAAGGTGAGGACATTGCAAAAAATATTGCAAAGAAAATTGCTAATAAGGAAACAAAGTTTGAGGATGAAGAGCTTGAATTTGTTCGAGAACTCAATGAGCACCTCATCGAGGAAGAGCGAAATCGAATTGCGAATCTTGAAGCTGAACTCAAAACCATTGACCTCTCTGCAGGTGTTATGCCTGCCGATGAGCGAAAACGTCTTGAAAGCAATCTCGCTGCGATTGAAAGCCGCGCTAGTCTAGGTGTTCCAAAGCCTACTGACGCCGCAGAGAAGACCTCGATTAAAGAAAAGCTTGAGGGCTCAATGAAGAGTAAAATCGAGGCTTACGCAAAAATTAAGACAGATATTGAAAGAATCCAGGATGCACAGCGAGCTCGTCGAAATGCGGAGCAAGAAATAAAACGACTTGAGGATAAAGAAGAACGAAAAAAATCTGGTGGGGGCGAGAAAAAAGATGAAGGAAAGAAAGACGATAAGAAAAAATAACTATGAAAATCGACACCTCGATTCAAAATCCAGCCGAGATTGATGCGCGAATAGCAAATCTACCTCGTGAACTCAAAGATGTTGTTTTTGCTGACTCATTTCATAAGTCAATTATCAACATTCTCGGGAATCTCAACCTCAACCCAGAACTCGCTGGTCGTATTGAGGGGATACTCATTCTTATTTTTCTCGGTATGGAGTACCGATCTGCACTCAAAGATCGCCTCAAAAATTCCCTTGGTATTGAAGCAAATGATCTTTCTGCTCTCACCATAGCTCTTGAGGGAGAAATTCTAAAACCGAACATCATAGCCCTTATGAAAGCTTATGAGGGTGAGGAGGATCCCGACATGTCTGTGCCGGGCAGGGAAGCAACCCTTCAGTCTGTAGTAAAAGAAACTTCCGTTGCCGTTTCGGACAAGGAGCATATTCTTGCGCGCATTGAAGATCCTTCACATCTTCTCTCACCAATTCCAGCAAAACAACCTGTCCCAAACCCAACAAAAGCTCAGTTTTTGGTGCCAAAGCCACCAACCACCCAAATATCCCGCCCAGCAGCGATGGCTGGCGTTCCTAAGCCACCTATCTCAGGCCTCGGTTCAGTTCCCAAACCACCTTCACAAAATCCCGCAATACCACCATCACCAACTTACTATCCCAAAACCCCAATGATGCACACCATGAAGGCTGATGTACAGGCCGACCCAATAGCAATGGCAAAGCTCCGCAACGTTGTATCGCTCAAAAAGACTGAGACGCGTGAAGAAACAATAAAGACCGTTCCATCCACACAAAAACAAAACGATCCATACCGCGAAAGCTTCTAATCAGCTATAATAGGGAGGTATGCAGTTTCAAGTTCCACAATTTATCGAAGTCGAAGACAAAATCTTCGGTCAGCTTACGATAAAACAGTTTATTTACCTTGCAGGTGGAGCGGGAGCTGTCTTCCTTGTCTTCAAATTTACCCCGATCTATATCGCAATCTTTCTCTGTATTCCATTTGCAGCACTTGCCCTTGCGCTCGCTTTCTACAAACCCAACGAAAAACAAGCTTTCGTTGTCCTTCTCGAGAGTGCGTTCATGTATTTCGTAAAGGATAAGCTCTATCTTTGGAAAAAGAATGAGAAAAAGCCTGTTGCGAGCCAGCAGGCACAAGATAGTGAGTCTGGCCTCTATGTTCCCAAGCTTGGTGATAGTAAACTAAAAGACATGACATGGAGTTTGGATATTTCAGAATCGCTCAATCCAGTCACTAAAGAAGAAAAATAGTATATATGGCAATTCGTTCAAGTGCGTCACAACAATTCGTCCCCCTCAAAGAAGCACGCGATGGTATCGCGATCTTAAACGACGGCTCAATGCGAGCTATTCTTCTTACGTCATCACTCAACTTTGCCCTCAAATCTCAAGAAAACCAGGAAGCAATTATTTTTCAGTTTCAAAATTTTTTGAACTCACTCGACTTTCCTGTGCAAATCTTCATCGAATCACGGCGCCTTGATATTCGCCCCTACATTGCTCTACTTGAGAGTCGCTATAAGGAGCAGACAGGGGAGCTCTTTAAGCTCCAGACTCGAGAATACATCGAGTTCATCAAAAAATTCACCGAGCAACAGAGCATTATGACCAAGAGTTTCTTTGTTGTGGTGCCGTATTCTCCCGCAATCATTAATGCAACAAAATCAAAAGGACTTTTTGGGGCAAAAAAGGTTGAGTCGGCACAAAATCCTGAGCAGACAGATAGTTTTATTGAGAATAAATCTCAGCTTGAGCAACGTATTAGCGTAGTGGAGCAGGGTCTTACTCGATGTGGAATTCGTGCAGTGCAGCTTGGTACCGAGGAAATCATTGAGCTTTTCTATAAAATATTCAATCCTGGGGACGCTGAAAAGCCGATTCAGCTTCGGTAGTATATAATAAGATATCGTATGGGAATTTTTTCTAAAATTTTTGGAAAATCAACACCAGGCACGGGAGCACCGGGCACGGCTACGGTATTGCCAAAAGATATTTACGAAGCAAGCACGCTTGAGCTAAAAGACATTATCGCTCCATCGGCCATCAAGGTCACACCCCGCTCGCTGAGCGTAGGGGAGAAGCTTGTACGCACATTCTTTGTTATTTCATATCCTCGTTTTATTTCAGAAGGATGGTTTTCGCCAATCATCAACCTCGATAAAATTTTTGATATTTCAATCTTTGTTCACCCTGTCGAAACACAAAAAGTACTTCGTCAGTTTCAAAAAAAAGTGGCCGAGGTGCAGAGTCAGATTCACCGACGGGAGGAGCAGGGACTTGTGCGAGACCCGATGCTCGACACGGCATACCAAGACCTCGAAAATCTCCGAGACAACCTCATGCAGGCGCAGGAGAAGCTCTTCGATGTTGGCCTTTATATCTCAGTCTATGGTGAAAATGAGCAGGAGCTCGACAAACTCGAGTCAGAGATCAAGTCTATCCTTGAATCAAAACTCATTTACGTACGACCGGCGCTCTTCCAGCAAGAGCAGGGCTACAAGAGTGTTCTTCCTATCGCCACCGACGAGCTTGGCGTCCACTCAAAACTCAACTCATCTCCGCTCTCAAGTGTATTTCCGTTCACATCATTTGACCTCACCTCAAACAACGGAATTCTCTATGGTATAAACCGCCACAACTCGAGCCTTGTACTTTTCGATCGATTCTCACTCGAAAACTACAACTCAATCACCTTTGCAAAATCTGGTTCCGGAAAGTCGTACTGTACTAAACTCGAAATCTTGCGAACACTCATGTTCGATACTGAAGTGATTGTGCTCGACCCAGAACGAGAATACGAATACATGGCCCAGGCAACAGGAGGGAAGTACTTCAATATTTCTCTAAACTCAGTTCACCACATCAACCCATTCGATCTCCCAGTACCGGGAAAGGATGAGTCTGCAGCTGATGTACTCCGATCAAACATCATCAACCTCGTTGGTATTTTCCGAATCATGCTCGGTGGTCTTACCCCTGAGGAAGATGCAATCATCGACCGAGCAATTACTGAAACCTACGCCCTCAAAGACATCACCGCAGATTCAAACTTTGCAAACATTGAGCCGCCCCTCATGTCAGACTTTGAGCTCGTGCTTGCTGGCATGGAAGGTGCAGAATCCCTTGTACAACGACTCACTAAGTACACTCGAGGTACATGGTCTGGCTTCTTGAACCGCCCAACCAACGTCGACATCAACAATAAATTCGTGGTGTTCTCACTTCGAGACATGGAAGATGAGCTCAAGCCGGTAGCGATGTATATTGTGACTCACTATATCTGGAATGCAGTGCGAAAAAACAAGCGAAAGCGCCTTCTCGTAATTGACGAGGCATGGTGGATGATGAAATCAGAGGACACAGCATCCTTCCTCCTTGGTATGGCAAAGCGAGGACGAAAATACTACCTTGGACTTGCAACCATCACTCAGGACGTGGATGACTTTATGAAATCTCCCTATGGTCTACCGATCATTACCAACTCTTCTATCCAGATTCTCCTCAAGCAGTCACCAACTTCGATCGACAAACTCCAGCAAACGTTCAATCTCACCGATGAAGAAAAGTACCTTTTGCTTGAATCAGATGTGGGGGAGGGGCTTTTCTTCGTAGGACTTAAACACGTTGCTATCAAGGTCATCGCATCATATGCAGAGGACCAAATCATCACTTCAGATCCATCAAAAATCCTCGAGATTGAAAAGAAAAAAGCTGAAATGGGAATTCAGTAGGAGGGTAGGGTATAATAAAAGCCATGGAAAAAGGTAGTAAGCCAATGTCGAATACCGCATGGGGATTCTTCATAGGTATTTTTGTAATGATCGACCTCGTTGAGATAGGACTTGATGCACTTTATGGTGTTGGTTTATTTGTAAACCCGCTCATAGACGTACTTGTGGCATGTTCACTCCTCTTTTATTGTCGAGTACGTGGCATTAAGCTTACCAAGACTCGGGTTATTAGTATTATTTCCTGTTTCGGTATTGAGGCTTTTGCCGGCGAAGGGGTTTGGGTGATGGATGCGATATTTATTCTCCTTTCAGTAAAGGGGCAGGAGTATATCGACAAATTTGCTGGCCAATTAGGTGCGGTAGGTCAGATGGTAAAAATGGCGGCGCAAGCAAAAATGGGTGGGGGAGGGCCACAATTGCCCACAAAACTACCCCAGGCGCAAGGCGCATTCAATCGTCTCAAATCATCAATTGCACAAAAAGCGCTTGATAATACGACCAAAACAGGAAAAGTCTCAAATATGGTTGACCTAAGGAAAGACTTCGCAAACCAAGAGAAGCCTCAAGCCGCTCTCGAAGATGAGCGTCTCGCCGCTTAGGGTACTATCTGTGAATTACATTGTGGATATCCTGTGGTAAAATCTCTTTATATGGTGGCTCATATTCTCATATCAGTAAGAAAATACGTACTATTGACCCTTCTTGTAGGAACCCTCTCCGTGGTATTTTCAACACCGCTTCACGCTCAGGCCCCTAGCGCAACATCAACACCCACAACTACCGCACCCCTAGATCCTTATGAGCAGATGATCAAAGATATTACCGACTATCAAAACGGTAATACCTCGCTCGATATTTTGAAATATTACAATAACGGTGACACTGATATCTATCGACAAATTCCACTCACAGTTGATCTCTACCCAGAAATACCTGGACCAAACCAAGCCGTTGAGGTGCGAATTGAAAGTTATGCAACTGATCTCAATCGAGCTCAAATCACCTGGACCCTAAACGGCAAGGTGCTTGAGCAGGGAATTGGTATCAAGACCTTCAATTTCACCACCGGAAATCTTGGGGTTGTATCAAATCTCACCATTACCGTTGAAACATCAGATGGCAATATCAGCTCACAAAACATGAAAATTGGTCCTGCTGAAGTTGATATTCTTTGGGAGGCACAGACCTACACACCACCTTTTTATAAAGGAAGAGCGCTCCCTTCCTATCAGTCAAAAATTAAATTGGTAGCAGTTCCCAACATGATGCAAGCTGGCACAAAAATCTCGCCAAACACCATGGTCTATAAGTGGAAAAAAGATGGTGAGATTATGAACCAGGTTTCAGGGTTTGGAAAAAGCATCATCTATCTCGAAGACCCAGTACCACTTGATGGAACGCAAATTGATGTGGAGGCATCGTCACTCGACGGCACCATCAAAGCGACAAAACGTATATACCTCACCCAAATTGCTCCAAAAGTACTTATCTACGAGGTAAGCCCACTTAAAGGTACCCAGCTCCAAAGTGCTATTAATTCGATATTCAATCTCACAAAACAGGAAATTAAGTTTGCGGCGGTGCCATATTTCTACTCTTCACTATCACCAAAAGCATCCACAAAATACACTTGGTTCCTTAATGGTTCGGCACTTTCAGGACAAACAAAACCTGAAATTTCGTTCAGCACTCAGGAAGGGCAAGAGGGGACAGCACAGATTAGTGTTGAGGCACGACACACAGATCGAGTCTTCCAGCGAGCAAGCGCTGAGGCGTCAATAGCTATTACTAAATTAAACAATTCGGAAGTTTCGTTTTAAACTATTCTTATGAAACACTGGAAACATCTCATTCTCACAATTGGTATCGTCACACTTTTTCATGGTTTTGTGGTGAATGCCCAGATATACCCTAATGCAACAGTAGGAGGGAAGCCAATTGGTGGTCCAGCCGCAGCTCCAACAGTACCCCTAAGCCCAAGTGTGGGTGGGGGCACTCCGACAGGTGGTACTCAGCCAGAGGTACACAATATTACACCGCTCGCACCTATCATTGGAACACTCGTTAATGAAAATTGCGACAAAACCTCTGCGACTGATTGTAAGACAAACTATGTTGTTTACCTGAAGGGTCTTTTTCAGCTTATCATTGCACTTTCATCAATAGCAGCGGTTATTATGATTACTGTTGGTGGTTTCCAATACATGCTTTCAGCGAGCGAGCTTGGTAAAACTGATGGTATGGACCGAATCAAGAACTCACTCATCGGACTTGCTATTGCGCTTTCATCATATTTGATTCTCTATACCATAAACCCTGATCTCACTGGCCTCAACAATATCAAATCAGTCACCCCAAACCTTCCTGGTACCCCAACCACCTTTACCCCAAGCGCAAATAACGGAAAATTGACACCGGCCCAACAAGCACTCATCAACCAGGTAAAAAACAATATTAACAGCCCAAGAACACCAAGCACACCAAACCCCACTATTTTCAATCTCCAAGCAACCACCTACGATGGTGTTTCAACTGAGAATAACTCAAAGATCAATTCCGTTCGCCTTGAAGTTGGTGTAAAACTCAACGAATACGATGGTAATATCCGCCTTTTAATAGGAGAGGGTACCACAAAAGAAAACATACTTCAGGCTCGACAGCAGTTACAAAAGATGATTGATACCACATCAATCATGGCAGCTGATATCGACGCAATTACCCTCAACCCAGACCCTGCAAGTGGGGAAGTGGCGGCTAAGCTTGAAAAGGCAAAAACAGACGCTAAAAAAGATATTTTGGATGCTGTTGTGGCGAAATCTCAAGAACTCAAAGATGCGATCGATTATCGCGATAAGTGTAATCACGACACCAAGACGATTCGGGTGGGTAGGCAAATAAAATCAGTCCCTTGTAAATAGCTATGCAAAAGAAAACTACACTTTATCTCATAGGCGGCATCATCGGGGCACTCATCATTGCACTCTTTGTGTTTTTCTTCATACTTCCAAAAACCGGTGTCCTTCCTGGCCCTGTTGATACCAATCCCAACAACCCAAACAGGCCGACTCGTCCTACAAACCCTGACAGACCTACATCCACATCTACAAATCCAAACGCGACAACAACCCCTCCTCTTGTTGATGAACCAATTCCACTTCCTCGTCTTCGACAAATTTCACAAAATGCGGTGGCGGGATATGTAACCTATGAACGGACTGTTCCTGACCCAACAAAAAAAGGTGCGAAGCTGACTGAAAATGTTGTTCGCTACACTGAAGTTACAAAGGGACAGACCTATGAAACTCAAACAGGAGACGCTGCGGTCTTGAAGCTTACGTCCACCGATATACCTGTCGTACAAGAGGCGGTGTGGTCACCAAAAGGGGATGTTGTGTATCTCAGGTATGTTGCTGATGGCTCTGAAACTATCCAGACCGTATATGGAAAACTTATTCAGAAAGCCCGCGCAACCAGCTCAACAGACGGTGTAAGCTTTGCTTCATACGATATTAAGAGTACATTTTTACCTCAAGACATTGATGAACTCTACACCGCATCAGGTAATTCAATCTTCTATATTACAAAAGCAGGGGATAAGGGTTCAGCGGTTTTTGCCCAAGCAGATGGAAGTAAAAAGACTCAAATTTTCAGCTCACCTCTTGCTGAATGGAGTGGATCGCTCCCAAAAGATAGTCTCGCAACAATTCTTTCAAAACCAACCTACCTACTACCCGGTAACTTCTACACCCTCAACACAAGCACCGGTAGACTTGATAAGATCATCGGCGGCTTCGCTGGCCTTACTGCATTGATTTCACCAGATAACAATCAGGTCCTTTATGCTTATTCAAGAAATACTGTCATCGAGACCGCACTCTACAGTATTCCAACTGCGCAATCATCAAAACTTTCACTCACTACCATGCCTGAAAAGTGTGTGTGGAGTAAAAAAGAAAAGGACGTGCTTTATTGTGCAGTACCCAACCAAATACCCTCTGGTTTTTACCCTGATGATTGGTATCAAGGGGTTGCCTCTTTCAGCGACAAACTCTATCGAATCAACACAAAAACAGGCACACAGACAGAGATAGCAAATCCAACCAGTCTCGTGAACCAGAAAATAGATAGTATTGACCTAAAGCTCGACACTCAGGAAAATTTCCTTCTCTTTAAAAACAAAAAAGATGGTTCTCTCTGGAGCCTCAAACTCAACTAACTACCGTCGGAGTGATCGTCGCATTACAACCTCTTGTCCAAGTGCAAACAAACTACTTGTAATAAGGTAAAGCGCAATAGCAGAGTTTACTGAGTACGCAATCAACACCATGAGAATAGGGAAGGTGTATTTCATCTGCTTTTGCATCGTCATCATCATGTCTCCCATACCTGGCTTTGCATCAACAGCAGGGGTGTTTGATGTGGTCATTTGAGCGAATGAATACTTCATCTGGAAGTATTGAGCGATACCGGCGAGGAGTGCGAAGATGATGCTCTTTGTGGCAATATTGATACCGAGAAAGGTCATATTGAGTGTCTCGGTAGGTGCATGAATAAAAGAGTAGAGGAGCTCTGTGTGAACATTTGGGAGCCCTCCTGAATAGAAGATTCTGTAGAGCGCAAAAAGAATTGGGAACTGAATAATTACAAGAAGGAGTCCAATAAGGCTTGAAAATGGATTTACTTTCTCCTCTCGATAAAGCTGCATCATTCGTGCAGACATCTCCTGGGCATTACCCTTATATTTCTCTCGAAGGGTCTTCATTTTTGGTTCGATCTCTTTCATTCGAAGCTGCGTCTTGAGAGTAGACTTTGAGAGAGGGAAGAGGACGAGCTTTACAATAATAGTAAAGATAACAATCGCAGCACCGACTCCTGCCCACATAGGGAGGGTATTGATAATCGCGATCAAACCGTTATAAAGGGGAACGTAAATATAAGTGTGATACATAAAAGTTACTTAATTGTAGACTAGGGGCGCACTTTTGCCAAAAGATTATGCACTTCGCGTGTGAGTTCTTGATAAGAAATGTCTTTGATTGATTTTTTAACGCTTATAAGTGCGTAGAGCTTGGGAAGTGTGGCGTGGTTGAGGATGCCATAGACACGTCGTCGGGTTGAAACCCTCTCCACGGCAGTCTTTGCAACCTTTTTTGAGACAAGAACAGAAAAACGCGGGTATGGCGCGTTTTTCATATAGCGAAGCGATAGAAGCGGGGTAAACACCGAGCTACCATCTTTCATTATTTGGCTACACAGAGCGGTATTTACCCGATTTTTGCGTGCCAACATAAGGCTTTTATCGAGAAGAAACTGAGAGGCTCTTTCGACCCTTTCGGCGTCGTGCTTGGAGAACTCGTCGTCCGCCGTGAGACTTTGTGCGTGCGAGAAAGCCGTGAGTTGTTGCTCGCTTCTTTTTCTTTGGGTTATATGTGAATGACATGAGCACGAGTATAGAACATTTTTTAAAAAAAGACAACCTCATCATTAAAAGAGGGGAAGTGGGGGTGACAAAAAATATTTTTGTGGGAAAAATCACTATCCACAATTTATCAACATAGTTATTCACTGCCCGCAAGTGTTGCAAACAGAGTCACTAGAATATAATTATTTCCACATGACTGGTGATGCTAAAAAACTCTGGGACTCTATACTTACCGATATAGAATTGCTTGTCACAAAAGCAACCTTCACTACCTGGTTTAAAGGCACCTACATTCTCAAGATCACCGACGGCACTGTTTACCTCGGGGTATCAAGTAACTTTGTAAAAGATTGGTTGAGCAATAAATACCACAAGAACATTCTTCGTGCTCTTCGAGAAAAAGATGAGAATATCCGCGCGCTTGAGTATGTAATCACTATGGAGCCTGAGAAGCACAAAGAAAAGCCTGCCGAGGTACCCCTCAAAAACCCGACATCTGAGCTTCCGCTCCAAGATTTCTATATCAACAAGGACGATTGCCTCAATCCTCGCTACACATTTGAATCTTTCATTGTTGGAAGTTTCAATGAGCTCGCTCATGCAGCTGCACAGACTCTTGTGAAGAAGCCTGGTGCTATTTACAACCCTTTCTTTATCTATGGCGGCACCGGCCATGGCAAGACCCACCTCATCCAAGCGATAGGGAACTACTTCAAGAAGCACTATCCGCAAAAGAAGGTCTACTATCTCACCTCTGAGAAGTTTGCTCAGGACTACATCAACTCGCTTCAGACCAATAAAATATCGTTTTTTAAGGAGAAATATCGAAAATATGATCTTTTGATCATTGATGATATTCAGTTTTTCTCAAATAAAGAAAAGAGCCAGGAGGAACTCTTCCATCTCTTCAACCACTTCCACGAAAATGGTAAGCAGATTGTATTCTCATCTGATAAACACCCAAACTTCATTCCAAACCTTGAGGACCGTCTCAAGTCACGCTTTGGATCAGGTATGATTGTGGATATTCCTTACCCAGATGTTGAATCACGAGCAGCAATCCTTCTCTCAAAAGCAGCACAAAATAACTTTGCTCTCAGCCGTGAGGCAGCAGACTACATTGCTACTGCTGTGGAGGGTAATATCCGTGAGCTCGAGGGTATTTTGAATGCACTTATCATGCAAACTCAGCTCAAAAACAAGGAACTTTCTATTGTTGATATCAAAAACCTTATCAAAAACAACACAAAGCCAAAAAAGATTGTTGCTGTGAAGGATATTGTGAAGGTTATCGCAGACTTCTACAACGTAGAAGAGAGTAGTATCTATGATCGTTCACGCCGAAAGGAGGTTGTGAAGCCCCGACAGGTCGCTATGTATCTCCTTAGAGAAGATTGCAACATCTCATACCCGTCTATTGGGCAGAAGCTTGGGGGAAAGGACCACACCACCGTTATTCACTCATGTGAAAAGATTAAAAACGAGATCAAAACCGATCCAACCCTCGTTCAAGAGCTCAATCAGATTCGTTCTTTGTTGTAAAAAATCACCTGGTGTGGATATCGTGTGAATTGGGGGAAAGCCTGTGGAAAGGTCTGGGGGAATCGTCCGAACAACCTCTTGATAGCTTGGTGAGAATTGAGGGATTGTGTGGGGAAAGATTTTTCCTTAGAATCAAGAAACGCTCTTTTGTCCCACACTATCATCAGCAATCCCCAAGATACAGTGATAAGAAAATCTCATAAAAACCTTTTCTTATCACCATATTTCAGATGTTATACACATATCCACAGTACTAATAGTAGTAATAGATTTAAAAATAAAAATATAATTAATATATGAAAGCAGAATGCGTTAGGGATCGGCTCGCAGAAACACTTCAAAAAGCGGAACGCATAGCAGGGAAGAATCTCACACTCCCTGTTCTTAAATGTTTCTTGATTGAAGCAAAAGACGATGTCCTCACCATAAAAGCGACCAATCTCGACATCGGTATTGAGCTTTCTATTCCAGCAAAGATTATTGAATCTGGTGAAATTGCAGTCCCCGCATCAATTTTCAATAGTTTTGTTCAGAATCTCCACAGCGAGAAGAATATTTCTTTGGAGACTATCGAAGGAAACCTCCGTATTTCAACCAAAACCAACGCTACAACGATCAAAGCGCTTCCTCATGAGGAATATCCTATAATCCCCCGAATCGCTGAAGGTAAGACCTTTGAGATGCATACCAAAGAGTTTTCAAAAGGGTTACAAGCGGTTTGGTATGCTGCGAGTACGACGAGTATTAAACCTGAGCTTTCAAGTATTTTTATCTACAATGATGAAGACACCGTTGTTTTTGCTGCTACTGACTCCTTTCGTCTCGCAGAAAAGCGAGTAAAGGTTAAAAAACCAAAAGATTTTACTCAAATCCTCCTTCCATACAAAAATGTACCTGATATTGTGAGAATCCTCGATTCTGTGAATGATGATATCGAGGTTCGTCTCGATAAAACCCAAATATCTTTTAGTTATAAAGGGCTCTATCTCGTGTCCCGAGTAGTTGATGGTATTTTCCCTGACTACAAACAAATCATTCCTCGTGAATTTAAGACAGAGGCAGTTGTTCTTAAACAGGATCTTATGAGCGCACTCAAACTCGCGAACGTTTTTTCTGACACCTTCAATCAAGTCAATATGAAAGTGATGATGGATACAAAAAAGTTTCAGATTCGTACACGAAATTCAGATGTTGGTGAAAATACCAACAGTATAGATGCAGTTTTAACAGGTGATGATATCGAGATCAACTTCAATCATAAGTACATAGTCGATTGTTTCCAATCAATCGAAGCTGACAGCATATCTCTTCAGTTTAATGCTATGAACCGACCTGTTGTGGTTCGAGGTGTTTCAGATAAGTCTTTTCTTTACCTCGTAATGCCAATGAATAAATAACGTCTCAATCCTTCATGCATAACATTGCCCAATTTCTCGATGCTTTTAAAAATATTGGCGCAAAAGGTTTGGGAGTACGAAAAACCGCTCTTGAGGTAATTCAGAAGCGGTTTTCTATTGAACTTTCTATGAAGGATATTACCTTCAAAGAGGGGATACTCACCGTGGTCGGCAACCCCTCCCTCAAGAATGCGCTCTATATCAAGAAGGGGTTTCTTATTCAGGAAATTAGTCAACTCTCAGGAACACCTATTAAGGATATTCGCTAATCAGTGATTGTTATTGGCACAGTGACATCGCCTTTGTTGCCAACAGCGTCGGTGACTACAATTTTGAGGTTGTTTACTGCCTTGTGCGCAATGCTTTCAGCATCGTTTGGAACGAAGGTGAAGTGGAATGGGGTGAATGTTGTTTCACCAAGATAGCTACTGTTCAAGAAGAATTCAGCTTTCACAACAGAATATTTACCTGTTGTTGTGAATGTAATAGTAGTTGGTGATGCAGACTTTAGGCCAGTATTTAAGGCTGGAGAGACTACGGTTATTTTAGGAGCAAATTCGGGACGATGAACATCATCAATTTGTGTTGGAATGACTGTTTTTGGGTCCTGGTCGTTATAACCATTATCTTTTGCCCACTGGCGTACGGGAGTCTCCCAACGCTCGAACTGGCTTTCTTTTGTAGGATCTACAGGTTTGGGGCCAAGTGGATCATCAGGATTTACCCAGTAAAGAATATCGTGCACGGACTGCACAACACGCTCTTCTTTGAGTTCTTCTGGCGTGTATTCTGTAGCAAGTTGGCCATTTGTTTTGTTGATGTAGTAACTCTCACCACCTTGCCAGAAACCTTTCATTACTGGTTTGAGGTTTTTTGTATCGCGTGGTGCAGGACGAGGGAAGGATTCGTTGGGAACGGTAGGAAGTATTACATGCATGAACTCATTCCACATCGGAGTGATTACAGGTCGAGCAATCCCTTCCTTTTTGATAGGGCGGTTGTTGTTGTTACCTGCCCACGCCCCAACCACAAGAGAAGGTGTATATCCTACAATCCATGCATCGTGGTAATCGTTTGTGGTACCAGTTTTTGCTGCGACGTCGCGACCAGGGAAGTAGAGAGGTGAGTTGTAGCCAAAGCTTGGTCCGCGCGCTTGATTGTCTGAAAGAACGTCACTTATTGTAAGTGCAACATCTTCATCAAGGACGCGTGTTTCATTCTTTTCATATTTTTCAACCACAGTATTGTTTTTATCACGCACTTCGAGAATACCAACAGGGCTATTCTTCAAACCTTGATTTGCAAAGACCCCATAAGCCCCAGTCATTTCAAGGAGACCAACTTCTGCGCCTCCCAAAACCATAGTAAGGCCATATTGATTTGATTCATTGAGACTGGTGAGACCCATCTCCTTTGCAAGGCGGAGGGTATCAGTGGTCCCAGCGAGGTAGAGAGTTTTAATTGCAGGGATGTTGATTGATTGTGCTAAAGCGTTTCGCATACTCATTGGACCACGGTACTTCGAGTCAAAGTTTTTAGGGGTATAGCATTTTGCATCAGGTTTAAGTGGGGTGCTTGATGCGCTGCATTCTGTAGAGAATTCTGTCTTTACATCGAAGAGCATGGTGTCGGGTGTGTAGCCCTTCAAAAAAGCTGTAGCGTAGGCAAAGGGCTTGAACGTTGATCCAGGCTGCCTTTTTCCTGTGGCCACATTGTAGTTGCCATCAATCTTTTTATCGAAGTAGTCGCGCGAGCCGACCATGACGAGGATTTGTCCTGTTTTTGGGTCGAGCGCGACGAGGGAGGCGTTTTCAGCATCAAGCTCTTTTTCATTGATAAGGGCATGACGTCGAACAATTTCTTCTGCTTTTTGCTGAAGAGAATAATCAAGTGTTGTAATCACCTTATAACCATTCGCTTCAATAGCACTATCACCATATTTTTTCTCAAGATAATCTTTGATATAGAAGACAAAATGGGGTGCCTTGATTCCTTTTTCCTCAGAGCGGCGGAAAGTAACTACCTCCTTTTTTGCATTCGTATAGTCATTTTCTTGAATCATACCGAGGCTATACATCTGCTTCAAAACAAGATTCTTTCGATCATCAAGACGAGCTTTGTTTTTACCAAATGGGGAATAGAAAGTGGGAGCTTGGGGGATCGCTGCGAGATATGCCGCTTCTGCGAGGGTGACATCTTTCGATGTTTTTCCGAAATATTCTTGTGCAGCCTGCTCAACACCATAGATATTTCCTCCATACGGAGACTCGTTGAGATAGATATTGAGGATTGAGTTTTTATCAAGCGAACGCTCGAGTTTTAAAGCCAAAATCCATTCCTTCAACTTTCGGGTAGCGGATTTCTCCTTAGTAAGGATTGAGTTTTTAATAACTTGTTGAGTAATAGTTGAACCACCCTGGCTATAGCTTAGCGAGAAAATGTTGCTGATCACCGCCCGGAGAAAGGCGATCGGCCGGACACCATGGTGCTCATAAAACTCATCATCTTCAATTGCAATGGTAGCGTTCTTGATATTTTGTGAAATGTTTTCAAAAGGTACGAGGGTGCGTTTAATATCTTGGTGTACATCATAGAGGAGGATTGTACCCGTTTTGTCGTAAATTTTTGTTGATTCAGCAACCTTACGCTGTTCGAAGGTGTTGAGGTCAGGAAGGGGAAGAGTCGAAACCCAAATAAGGATACAAGAAGAGAAAATCACCCCAGCAGAAAGAAAGAAGAGAAAGAGGTTTTTTAGGATTTTCTTTTTATGAAACCGAAAGCTTGGGTGAAGAAGGTGTTTTTTGAGCCATTTCATATCACTCAAGGATAGCAAAAATACCGACGCTTTTCCATGAAAGTCTTTTGGTTCTTTTTCTGAGATTGATTATAATTATATTTATGAACGATGAAGTAATGCTCTATATTCAAGCTCAAAGGAATGCGGGTGTTCCTGATGATGTTACAGCGCGAGCTATGCAAAGTGCTGGATGGCAGGAGGTGGACATTGCACGCGCCTTTGCACAGGCAAACATCACCCCAAAAAGCGTTATTCCTCCAGTCCAGAATTTACAACCACAATCATCATCACATCTCGGACTCGTTTTTTTGATTGTAATTATTCTTTTTATCTTCGCGAGTGGGGGAGCCTATTACTACTTCTTTGTCATGAACGCCCCTCGGGAAAACACTATTGAAGATATGAATGGTCCTGATACTGCGTCACCAAGTAAGCCTTTTTCAGATGCAAGTATCCTTTTGCCACAAGAGACAGGTCTGCGCGAAACAGGCTTCGCTTCACTTTTTTCGACTTTCGCGACAACTTCACTCTCACAAGCCGATCGACAATTCCTTGATCAATATGCACAAGATTTGAGTGCGGCACCACTTACCCAAGCAAAAAAGATTATTTCTAATGCAAAACCACTTCTTGATGCTTTTGATAAAAGTGCTGAATTCGATGTATATGATTGTGATAGTGCAAAAGGGTGCGCTCCCGAAATCCTTACCCTTACAGCGCGTCTGGTAATCCTTCGATCCTACGTATATGAAAAAAGTAAAGACTCGGTGCGCGCGATCCAAGATGTGCGAGACCTTGCAGATTTCGGCGCAAAGATAAGTTCAGCTTCTCACCCTACACCGGAGCTTCTCCTCGCTGGCTGGTACGCGCAAAAGAGTGCTTATACAAGAATCTCGAAACTCAATGCCGTAAGCTCAGCAAAAATTACCTATACCAACGATGAAGTTGCCGTCACGCTCGCTGGTATGAGGAAATCACTTACGTATATTTACAAAAACACCTATACGATGTGGGCACAAGCGATAGACTATGTCGCGGGTAGAGGTATGCTTCCTTCCCACCTTTCAGCCCAGGAAGCGGCTCGTGTCGAATCATACAAAACCATGATCAATCAATACTCATTTGATCCAACCGCCACAAAAAAGCTTTTTTATGATTCAGTAACTGCAGAAATCTCCGCGACAGCACTTTCATGCGCATCAAATCCAACAGCAAGCTATCGGAAAACTGACCTCAATACTGATATGTCTAATACCGAAGTGGTAAATTACCTCGGAAAGAAATGGTATGAAACTTCGTACAAAAACGCATTCTCGCTCCGTGAATCACTCTGTGGTGTTGAAAAGGCACTTACTGATCTGCGCGAGTAATACTCCATTTTTCACTTTCTTTCACCTGTGATACAGTACTCCCATGGCACTCTTTTCTCGCTTGGCGCCAAAAATTGATACTGACCCTGTTAAAATCAAAGCCCTCCTTGAACGGGGTACTGAGGATGTTTTGGTGCGCGAATCTCTCGAAAAGAAGCTTCTCTCAGGTAAACAGCTTCGAATTAAGCTTGGAATGGACCCCACTTCACCAAACATTCACATTGGTCGGGCCATTGCACTCCGAAAGCTCAAAGCTTTCCAAGATCTCGGCCACAAAGTTATTTTTTTGATCGGAGATTTCACGGCTCTTATTGGAGACCCCTCAGACAAGCTTGCTAAGCGCCCGATGCTCGCGAAGCAGTCGGTCGAAGAAAACCTCAAGACCTATAAGAAACAGGTGGCGAAAGTGCTCGATGTTAGTAAGGCGGAATTCGTCTACAACAGCACATGGCTTTCAAAACTCACTTTTGCTGAGATTTGTGAGCTTGCTGAAGCCTTTACCGTCCAGCAGATGATCGAGCGACGAAATTTCAAAGATCGGCTTGATAAGGGTGAGGAAATATCACTTCGTGAATTTATGTATCCTCTCATGCAGGGATACGACTCTGTACCTCTCAAGGCTGATGTTGAGCTTGGTGGCTTTGACCAGCTTTTTAATCTTAAAGCGGGACGTGTTATTCAAAAGCATTATGGATTGCCAGAGCAGGATATTATGACCGTGAAAATGCTCGAGGGCACCGATGGGCGTAAAATGTCCTCAAGTTGGGGTAATGTAATCAACCTCACCGATGACCCAAACGACATGTTCGGCAAGGTAATGTCACTTCGGGATGAACTTATCGTGAAGTACTTCGATCTTTGCACCGACCTCACTCCAGAGGAAATTCATTCGATCGAGAAAGAGCTTGCATCAGGTGTAAACCCACGTGATATGAAGGTTCGCCTCGGAAAGGAAATTGTCGGACTCTATCATGGCAAGGAAGCGGCTTTAGCGGCAGTTGCTCACTTCGAAAATGTTTTCAAAAAAGGGGGTGTCCCTGATGATGCGCCCCAAGCAGAAGTTGCTTCAGGTACCCCACTTGTAGATGTGCTTGTGAAGTATGAACTTGTTTCCTCAAAGTCAGAGTATCGACGACTTATTGAGCAAGGGGGTGTGTCAGAGGTAGGGGGAGCAAAGCTCACAGATCCCGCAATCACCATTACAAAACCTCTCACACTCAAAATCGGAGCTCGAAGATTTATCAAAATCAAAGTAAAGTAAAAAACCGCCACAGGGCGGTTTTTTTGGGAGACGTGCGGTATCTACCACTCATCACCATCCTCTTCGTCCATATCTGGTGAGAAGTCATCATCCTCAAGGGCGCTCTCGAGGATTTCTGGGTCTACTTCAGCGATATCAGCAGACTCTTCTTCATCATCCATCAATGCTTTTGGAATCAGGTTGTCCTGCTCGTCGGTAACTTCTTCTTGGCGTTTGATTTTCTTTTCCGGCTGCTTCTTTGGAGCTGGCGCAGATTTCTTCGTAACTTTTTTTGCGGGTTTTTTAGGCATGGATTCGATATTCAAAAAGAATTAGTCTTCTTTTCCGTAAGCTAAAAATCTTCGGATTCACTATTATTACCAAACCAAAAATTCTTTGCAAGCCCTTTTCAATGTGGATAAGGGATTACTTTTTCGAGCCGAGAATCCGGCTTCTGTTCGTGGCACTATGGGTGATGGCCACCGCGATAGCGTCATACTCGTCATCATGCTCAATATCCTTCTTTACCTCAACAAGTCGTGGAATCATAGCAATAATCTGCTTTTTATCGCTTTTTCCATGTCCTGTTGTAGCGAGTTTGATCTCAGGTGGGGTGATTTCATGTACTTCAGCGCCAAATCGCCCAGCGTGGTAGAGAATAACACCCCTCGCTTCAGCGACACGCATTGCAGTTTTTTGGTTATTCGTGAAAAACAAGGTTTCAATCGCGAGATACTCAGGGGAAAATTTTTTAAAAAGCATCTCGATCTTTTCACCAAGCATCGCTAGTCTCTTCTCAAAAGATTCCTGCGCCGATGTTTTAAAACATTCAGAGAAGAGCAGGGTGTCTTTTTTACCATGGATGCCATATTCAAGAACCGCTATACCGAGTCTTTCATATCCTGGGTCGATTCCTAATACACGCATGGTTATTCTGCATTGGTGAAGACCTCCTGGACTTCATCGTTATCTTCGAGCTCCTCGATTACTTTTTCCAAAGCCGTTTCATCTTCGGGTGAGAGGGGAATCGTGGTCTGCGGCTCCCAACCTTCTGCGGTCTTTTTGAAAGCCCACGACGCGGAGCCAATACTTGCAAGTGTGAGGTTGTTGTTGGTGAGGATGTGCTTCACTTCCTGCGCCGCTTTGTTGCGATTGTCTGTCAGGGCAACGATGATGAGTGCGCATCCACCCGGACCATATGCTTCATAGGTAATTGATTCAAGCATTGCTGAATTATCGGTCGTCGCCTTTTTGATTGCTCGCTCAATGTTGTCGTTGGGCATATTTTCTGACTTTGCACGCTCAATCACCGCCTTGAGCGCGGGGTCAGTGAGGCTACCTTTTGCACGTTTTGCTTCCTGTGTGATGAGTTTTGCGTACTTTGAAAAGATCTTACTTCGCTGGCCATCTGACTTTGCTTTCTTGTGTTTGATCTGCTTCCATTTGCTATGTCCTGACATGGTTTTAAAAAAGTGATTAGGTATTCGTATTATATACGCGTTGGGGAGGGTGTAAACTTGCAATGTGCTTTTCGAGTGGTAGGATTTATGCAATCGCTCCAACTGTTTTGGGGCATAGCACACTATACTTTATGGAAGCTGAAAAAACTCCACCATCGAAGGAAGACCCGCCCACAGGTTTTCCCAGCCCAGAAGAGGTAAGAAAAGCACTTGCGAGCATGGATGATGACCATACTCGTCGGCCTGGCGAACTTCCGCCCCCTGTATCTCTTCACGACGTCTACTGACCACTGTGTCTGTTTATCAGACCGAAGCCGCCTTCATCAAGCGGTTTTATTTTTATCAAAGTAAACGTGACCCGTCTTTGATATTGAGGTGAGCGTATGCCTTGCTTGTTGCAACACGGCCACGAGGTGTGCGCTCGATAAACCCAAGCTGGAGCAGGTATGGCTCATGGACTTCTTCGATCGTCGCCTCCTCTTCTGACAGAGAAGCGGCGAGCGTGTTGAGCCCGACTGGACCACCACCAAATTTTTCAATAAGGACACTCAAAACAGCGCGATCCGAAGCGGTGAGGCCTTCTTTATCAATACCAAGGAGCTTGAGAGCATCCTCCACCACAGCTTTTGTGAGCGCACCTTTCTTTACCTGAGCAAAATCTCGACAGCGTTTGAGAAGATAGTTGGCGGTACGAGGCGTAAAGCGGCTTCGGCGTGCAATTTCAGCAGTCGCGGCAGGCTCAATCTCAACGCCAAGAATTTTTGCTGAACGAGCAACAATTTTTTCGATTTCCTCATTCGTGTAAAACTCCAAGCGGAATGTGCCCCCTGAGAAACGTGATCGAAGTGGTGAAGAGAGGAGGGCAATGCGGGTGGTAGCAGCAATCAGGGTGAAAGAGGGAAGATCGAGCTGAATAGTGCGCGCACTTGGACCTTTGCCTATAATGATGTCCAAAGAACCTGACTCCATAGCTGGATAAAGAATCTCCTCGATAGATCGATTGAGTCGGTGGATCTCATCAATGAAAAGTATGTCACCAGCAGAGAGATTGGTGAGGATAGAGGCGAGGTCACCAACTTTCTCAATGGCAGGGCCGGAAGTGACTTTCATCTGGGCATTCATCTCTTTGGAGATCAGGTGCGCTAGGGTGGTCTTTCCTAGACCAGGGGGGCCATAAAAAAGGATGTGCTCTGGTGGATGATTACGCTCTTTTGCTGCAGTAAGCAAAATATGGAGATTTTGCTTGATATTTGTCTGGCCTATGTATTCATCCCAGCGGGAAGGGCGTAGGGTTTGGTCCAAAAACCCTTCATCTACGACATCTTTTTCCTTGTCTTTGGTTGGTCCTTTGTGAGGCATAGGGGGTTGACAGAAAAAATGTTTTATGCTAGGATACTATTGAAGCTCGAAGTAAACGAGCCTTTTCTTTTCCAGGCTATAAATCTCTAAGCAATGTGACCTGCAAGGGTTGGTATGGCGCTTTTACGAGGACGTTCTGGTTTTGGCTGGAACTATCCTTAGAAACTCGCCTGGCTTTAAATCTTTATGATTTAAAGTATTGCTTGGAGATTTATATTCTGGAATTTTTAATTTACTCTTACTGTTATTGTACCCCTCTCTGGAAAGGGCGCAATAGCACGTAAGAGATTTTTTGTGTCCTAGTGGTTTAAGCACTCTGAACTTCCTCTTCAATATCAATCACACGAGAAAGTTCTTCGAAAGAACTGATGCCTTTTATCACCTTGAGCACACCATCCTGGCGCATATCGAGGAAGCCTTGAGGGATAGAAGCAATTTTTACTTCACGTTCACCAAGGTTTTTTACAATGACATCTTCAACCTTTGGGTCTTTAAAGATTGCCTCGTAGACGCCGATACGACCTTTGTAGCCTGTCATATTACACTTCTCACAACCACCCGCAATCCAATGCTTGGTAAGAGGCCCAAGGTCTTTGGTGTAGTTTTTGTCGACAATAGAAGCGACGATTTTCTCAGTCTGAGTTTTGAGATCACCTTCGAGCACCGCCTCTTTTTTGCAATGAGGACAGAGCTTTCGGATAAGACGTTGTGCCATCGCCACACTAAGGGCTGTACCAATAATTTTTGGATTGATCTTGAGATCGATCAAACGAGGGAAGGTACCAGCTGCGTTGTTGGTGTGGAGGGTCGAGAATACAAGGTGGCCGGTCAAAGCGGATTGGATCGCGATCTGTGCAGTTTCTTCGTCTCGAATTTCTCCAATCATAATCACGTCAGGGTCCTGTCGAAGTGAAGCACGCAATCCTGCAAGGAATGTGTAGCCTTTTTCTGCATCCGTCTGTGTCTGCACAATACCAGGAAGGTGGTATTCGATCGGATCTTCGATGGTGATGATCTTAATATCAGGAGTGTGAACCTTTTTCAAAAAGGCATACAGCGTTGTTGTCTTTCCAGAACCTGTCGGACCGGTGTTCAAGAGCATACCGTCTGGTTTGTTGAGCTCTTTGATAATTGCATCAAGAAGCTTCGCGTCAATACCAAGCTCTTCGAGGGGCACCGAAATACTCTTTGGATTCAAAATTCGCATTACCACTGATTCGTTGTAGGCACCAGGGAGGACAGAAACTCGGATTTCAATATCAGAATCATTCATCTTCACACTCAAACGACCGTCCTGTGCGTCGTTTTTAATATTGAGTTTCAAACCAGCGAGGAGCTTAATACGAGAAAGAAGGAGGCCGTACGTCTCGCGGTCAAAGTTGATGATATTGTTCAATACACCATCGAGTCGATAGCGAAGGCGGACGTATTCTTCTTCTGGCTCAATATGCACGTCGGATGCGCCCGTAGCGAGGGCTCCTGCGAGAACGATTTCAAAGGTTTTTGAAATTCGGAAACTTTTGTTTTGCGAGAGGACTGAGGTGATGCGATTTTTTACATCAGTAACAGTTTTTACCTCTTTGAGGATGGCAGCAATTTCTTCATTAGAAACTTCAAGTGATCCAGCCTTTGTTTCAACGGCGAATGACAGGTCCTTATAAGCAGCCCATGCTTTTTCCAAGCTTCCCATTGAAGCAATATGGATCACAACTTCATGGCCTTTCGCTTTGAGTCGCTCGATTGACTGGAGGGCCGCTTCAAATTGTGGCGAAATAATAGCTACATCAACGCGTTTGTCGTGTCGATCAAAGGCGACGATGCGTGCTTCGCGGGCCTCTTTTTCTTCGATAAGACGAATAGCATCACTGTTGACGGGGGAGTAGGTAAAATTTACGTATTTGATACCTGAGCGCGAAGCGAGCATTTGTGCCACCTCCTCTTCCTCACGTCGGTAGAGGTCCGAGATCCTTTTTTCCTGCTTGTCTTCGTCGAATTGAATCATATGTATAGCGGTTTATTGATAAGTATACCGTGGGTAGGGGGGTAGGAAGAAGACCCTTGACAGAGATGGTCCTGAGGTGGTATAATAGAGTCTGAAATAACGGTGGTATAAAGCCACCAAAACCGCCTTTAAAAGGCATTCCCGACTCCAGACCATGAAAACATTGAAATTCATTTTGCTCTTTGTCATCACAGCATTTGCCTTTACGGGTTGTGTAGCTACGCGTCCACTGGCCTTTGAGCCAGGGACGGTGCCGGTCAACACCTGGCGCGGGTCGGTGCTCACCCTCGAGTCGCCCTTCTCGGTTGTGATGGTGAACAACACCGACGACGAGGTTCAGATTCGTGGGCTTGGTTTTGATCTGATCAAGATCGCCCCACACTCCACTCGAAGCCTCTCGTTTAACAGTCATCACATCAACTTCAGCGATCGGTTTAACTTGACTGCGAAGTCGTTGACCCATCCGACAGACGAGATTGCGACCTACCAGGTTTACTTCTATGTCCGCTCGTTCTACCTTCAAGAGAATGAGCGACAGGAGAGGCTCTGGAAGATCGACAATCGCGATCTCCACCGAAAGTGATTGTCTTGCAACACTGCTGATGAGCAAGCGCCCCGACATCCGGGGCGCTTTTTTCTTTTTACTATGTCTTTAGGTTTGTATTTGCCAAAGCTCTTGAAAAGTGAGAGGGTAGGGGCTGGAGAACTTCACATGAAAAAACACGAATTCATTGCCAGCCTCGTGATCAGCGGTGATTTTGACGGTAATCACTTTCTCGGTCTTCATCGAAACTCATCCGCCCCTACTTTTCACGATATGTGTCACTACGCCACCGCGCTTCTCTTTCTTCGCAATCATCTCTGTCGGTGGTGGAAGGTGACGAAAGAGGGGCTTCTGTTTCCAGCACATGGAATCGAGCTCGGACTGCCGGAGCATTGGGACGCCACCATTACCGCCAACGACTCATCAAACCTTGCGGTACTCGCAACATTTGCCGAGGCACTTACAATGCCCACTGTTGATTGGGAGAAGTGCACTCAGGCAGAAGAGCGGGAACTTGAAATCAAGGTTGATTTCCCCAAGATTGCACCACCAGGACACTTGGACCATCTCATGCTCCTCCATTCCGGCACGTTGTGCTTCAAGCGGCTCAACCGAGCTTCACAAGCGGGGGCAAAGTAATTCTTGTTCAGTTTCGAATGGGCCGCTGCGGAGACAGCGGCCCTTATTCATATGCTTCTATTTCTCTACGCGATACTTCACGAGTGCCAACACCATACTAAATATCGACCAATAGCGAATCTTTTTCCCCTCGGGTTTTGTGCGAGCTCGATAGGAAATCGGCACCTCAAGGATGTGTATTCCCAAACCGCTCACCTTCATTGTTATCTCAGGGCAAAACTCAAACCCTTTCTCACGAAGCTTGATTCTATCAAGTACATTCTTATCAAAAAGTTTGTAACACGTGGACACATCAGTAAGGTTTTGACCGCTTAGGAAATTTGCAGTCAAAGTAAATAATGTGTTTCCAAACTTGTGCCACCACGGACTCGTACCGTCATGCGAATCTTTATTCAAAAAACGTGAACCATACACCACAGGGTTTTGCGGAGAGAGTTTTGCCAAGAGGGTGGGGTAGTCAGCAGGATTGTATTCGAGGTCAGCATCCTGAATGAGCACCGCACTGCCAGACACATGGATAATTCCTTCATGGACAGCAGCACCTTTGCCTTGATTTTTAGAGAGTTGAAAGATTTTCACCCGAGGATCCTTACTAGGCCATTTTTTGAGCATATTCCATGTTGTGTCAGTCGATCCATCATCGACCACAATTACCTCAAATACTTCTTTTTGCTTCAAGACACGTTCGAGAATGGTATCAATGTAAGATGTCTCGTTATAAGCGGGGATGATTACTGACAAGCGATGGTTCATGTTGGGCAATTGTAGCGACCCTATCCTGCGAAAGCAATATAGTGCATACTAATTTCTATGAAGATTGAATCACATTCTCTTATTGAAACTCGAGATGTCGCACGAAGTATTCTCGAAAGTGTTCATGGTGAAAAATCACATGCTGAGGTATGGGCTTTGAAGGGAGATTTGGGGGCCGGCAAGACGGCCTTTGTAAAATGCCTTGCCTGCCTGATGGGTGTTGACGATGTTATTACAAGTCCAACCTTCGTTCTTATGAAATCTTATACAACGAAGCATCCTATTTTCCAAAAACTGACCCATATTGATGCTTATCGTCTGGAACAAGCATCTGATATTGAAAAACTTGGCTGGGCTGAAGCTTTGAAAGATCCCCATACCCTTATTTGTATTGAATGGCCCGAACATATCGGTCAAGCACTACCAAAAACCGCGCGTACCATTACTTTTACTTTTATTGACGAAGCCACGAGGGTAATAGACGACCAGGAATATGCCGCATAGTATAATACCTGTATGAAAAAAGAAGCGGGAATGAAACGATTAGTCCTCCTCGATGTTCACGCGATCTTGCACCGCGCATATCACGCCTTGCCAGACTTTACTTCAAGCAAAGGCGAGCCTACGGGAGCCATTTACGGGCTCTGCACAATGATCATGAAGATTGTTGATGATCTCAATCCTGATTACATGGTTGCTTGTTTTGATCTTCCTAAACCTACCTATCGGCATGAGGCTTATAAGGATTACAAAGCTGGTCGTCAAAAAGCAGATGACGAACTCGTTTCTCAATTCAAACGTGCCCGTGATGTTTTTCACGCTTTCCATATCCCTATGTACGAAAAAGAGGGTTTCGAGGCGGATGATATGCTCGGCACAATTGTTGAACGAATGCGAAAGCAGAAAAATCTCGATATTATCGTCGCTTCAGGTGATATGGATACGCTTCAGCTTGTTCAGGATAAAAAAGTACGTGTTTACACCCTTAAAAAGGGAATCAAAGATACGATTCTTTATGATGAGGACGCTGTGAAAGAGCGTTTTGGTTTTGGTCCTGAGCTTCTTCCTGACTATAAGGGACTTCGTGGTGATCCTTCGGACAACATTATCGGTATTAAAGGTATTGGTGAAAAGACCGCCTCTATTCTTATTCAAAATTTTGGTACGATCGAGCAAATATACAAAGCACTGAAAAAAGACGAGAAGCAGTTTCTTGCGGTAAAAATCACTCCGCGTATTATCGAGCTTTTGAAAAATGGGGAAGAGGAGGCAAAGTTTAGTAAAATGCTCGCAACAATTCACCGCGATGCGCCGATTGATTTTGCTTTGCCAGAAAAGCCGTGGAAGGATCATCTTTCAACTGATGAAATCGCAAAACTCTTTAGTGATCTTGAATTCAGATCGCTTGGCGCTCGGGTGAAGAACTCATTTTCTCTGCAGGGTTCAATGCTTATTGCAGCTGCTCCTGGTGAGGTGGTAGATGATACACCAATCGACACAAGCGCAATCAATCCTCAGAAGCTTCGCGAGACTGCGATTGCTTTGTGGGTTTTGGATTCCAATATAGCCAATCCAGGTATTGAGGAAATTTTGAACTTTGCAAAGACGCGAGATTTTGAGGTGGCGCGCGCCGCTATCCTCAAAGAAATCGAGGCACGCCACCTCTCTGGCGTCCTCAACGACATTGAACTCCCTCTTATTCCGATTGTCGACCAGATGGAGGTTCATGGAATTGGTGTTGATCGTACCTACCTTGCTACGCTTTCGAAGGAATACCATACCGAACTCGACGCAATTCAGAAAAAAATCTGGAAAGAAGCTGGGACTGAATTCAATATCAATTCACCAAAACAGCTCGGCGAAATTCTTTTTGACACCATGCACCTTACCGCCAAAGGTCTCAAAAAAACCGCAGGAGGCGCACGCTCAACTCGCGAATCTGAGCTTGAAAAAATGCGAGATTCACATCCTATTATCGGTCTCATCCTCGAATATCGAGAACTCCAGAAGCTCCTCTCTACCTATATCGACACGATTCCCTCACTTATTGGAACCGACGAGCGCCTTCACGCCCAGTTTATTCAGGCAGGTACAACAACAGGGCGAATGTCTTCGCAAAACCCCAATCTTCAAAATATTCCCATCAAGACAGACCTTGGTCGTCGGATTCGCAATGCATTCATCGCAAGTAAAGGATATTCACTCGTTTCCTTTGACTATTCACAGATCGAGCTCCGCGTCGCAGCTTTTCTTTCTCAGGACAAAAAACTAATCGACATCTTTCGAAGTGGGGGAGATATTCACACTGCCGTTGCGTCAGAAGTTTTTGGTGTGCCACCAGAAAAGGTAGACAAGGAAATGCGCCGACGCGCCAAAGTCATCAACTTCGGCATTATTTACGGTATGGGGGTGAATGCCCTTCGTCAAAATCTCGGCACTGACCGAAAAGAGGCCCAAAAATTCTACGATGAATATTTTGCGAAATTTTCTGGTCTCGCAACATATCTCGATCAGACCAAGGCGCTCGCTGCCCGCCAAGGATACGTTGAAACCTACTACGGTCGCCGTCGTTATTTTGAGGGCATCAAGTCAAAACTTCCTTTTATCAAAGCGATGGCAGAGCGAATGGCTATCAATGCACCAATTCAAGGTACCGAAGCCGACATCGTGAAGCTAGCTATGATCAAGATTGACGCATATCTCGAGAAGGAGGGTCTTAAGACGGACGTCCACCTCATGCTCCAGGTGCATGACGAACTCGTGTACGAAATTTCAGAAAGCAAAGCAAAAACGATTGCACCAAAGATCAAAGAAATTATGGAAGCGGTCCTACCACCAGAAAAGGTTTTTGGGGTGAAGTGTGTTGCTGAATATTCGATAGGGAAGAATTGGGGGGAGCTTAAATAGGTTTGTGAGAGTGATTTTATCATATTGACTTATTCTATATTTCGAGGTACTATATACCTTGTAAGTGCTTCGGATGGGCCGAAGTACGCTCCTTTTCATGTATGGCTAATAATTTTCCCTTCAAGGCCTGTTACGTGCCGGAACCCGGTTGGGTTTGGTGCCCAGATAATCTTGTTGCGACAGCTCTCACTATGTTTGAGAAGGCCGCGTGCGCTGATGATGCTGAGGTTGTCATCACCCACAACTTCATCATCGCCAAGAAAGCCCTCGAGCGTGGCGCTCTTGTGATCTGGATCACCTTCTATCACACAGGAGCACAAGCACTCAAACTTTCGGCAGCATACCGGCAGTTTTGCCCGATCTCACCCAAGGACTGCGATCAGCATCTCTACGGGACTCTCCTTAGCATGGCACATGATCGTCGTCGCGGGTTTCATCTGCGACAGCCGAAGCGGCCAGACCACTAAGCTTGCCCATACATTTCACAGCGCCGTCCGCAAGGACGGCGCTTTTTTCTTTTACCAAAACAAGCTATTCTATACCCATGCTTTACCTCCTATACGGAAAAGACACCGACACCGTGAGAGAAAAAACTCAAGACCTTGTTGCAACACTTCTCAAGAAGCGTCCTGACGCGCAGGTGTTTTCCATGAATGATGAAAATTTCAACGAAGCAACTCTTCGTGAATATCTTGGTAGCCAAGGCCTCTTTTCACACAAATATATTATCGTGCTCTCAAACCTTCTTGGAAACAAGGAAACTCGCGACGCAATCCTCTCCAATCTCAAGGACTTTCATGAATCCCAACATATCTGTATTGTGCGAGAGGGGAGTTTGGAAAAAGCTGTTGTTACAAAAATTGAAAAACATGCTGAAAAAGTGCAAGAGTGCGTTTCTGATGAAGTGGTGGCAAAAAAAGAAGCCAACAATCTTTTTGCACTCTGCGACGCTTTTGGCGCTCGTGACAAAAAGTCTCTATGGGTGCTCTACCAAAAAGCAAAAATGGACGGTGTAGAGGATGAGCAGATCCATGGAATTCTCTGGTGGCAAGTGAAGGCTATGCTTGTTTCCGTAAAAGTTTCTTCAGCTACCCAGTCAGGATTGAGTCCTTTTGTGTTTAAAAAATCACAAGCATATGCGTCACATTTTTCTGCTGCTGAGTTGCGTGAAATCGGTCGGCAATGTATCGAAATCTATCACAATGCGCGAAGGGGAGGGGCTACGCTTGATGTTGCCCTTGAGAGATTTCTTTTGAGTGTTTAAGTGTAAACTCTGAAATTTTAGAGAATAAAAAACCCAGCGCATTGCGCCGGGCTTGATCTCGAAACTGAAACTACATTCAGAGTAGTCCGTCACCCTTGATTTCAATTTGGATTTCACCGCTTTCGACAAGCGACGAGCCGGTCGAGGGGTGTTTACCATCGAGGTAGAGCACGACGAACAAAGTCACGGTCTTGCCCTTGAGGTCGATGCAGCCTTGAAGAATACCCTGATAGAGTTCGGTGAGCGCGGAGCAAGCTTTCAGAAAATCATTGGCCGCACGTTCGTTATTGAGCGAAACACCCGAGAGTCCAACATGGACAAAGGGTTGGTGTGTTGAATCATCCGCAACATCGGACTTCTGGACGAAGAAACCAGCGGGGCTGATCGTGTCCAATACCTTGAGGTGTGGTATGAGCACGGATTTGAGTGCCAGCGGGCGAATTCGGTTGAATTGGTCAACGACCCCCTGCGGTAGACCAGCATAGGTAGCTTTCAGTTTCATAAGAGTTTAGTGGAACTCCCCTCGTTCATTTAGAGAGGCTGGAGACAAGACTAAATGTTTCTTGAAGCGCTGTCAATTTTGTACTCAATAAAAAAAGACCGCCATGAGGCGGGTGATTCCTATGAGGTGCGACCAATGTCGCTAGCCTTTGTTGTGTCCGAACAAGTGTCGGCCCATTGTGCTTGCGTTCCTGCGCCTCCGAGACATCGGAGCCGGTGCAGGCTGTGTAGGTGCTTGAACTTCTGTCTTTGCCCGGGCGAGTCGTGCCCGAGCCCTGTTTGCTTGCAACCACACCTTTTGGGGGACATGGCCCGGAGGTTTCCAGTTCTTTCTCCATTTTCCTGGCATAGCGTGCCTTTCTCTTGTGCTTTTTTTCAGATTTCACTATACAACACTTTTGGGAGAACTGCCATTTTTTCGAACAAAATCTACAAATGCCTGAATAGCCACATTTTGCTTGCCATGATCGTTTTGAATGATGATGTGAGGTTTCTTGTAGAGCTCGGCAATGCGAGTAAATTCTTCTCGAGTTTGATCGATATAGTTTTTAAGCATGGTCTTTTTATTATCCTCGTCGTGTGAGGTGGGGAAGAGGGCGCGGTCACGAGTTTTTTCGTCGGCAGCAATGCGATCCCAGACGTCTTCGAAAGGTGCTTCAATGAGGATGAGGGCGTCATAGCCATTGATCCATGAATCTGTGACACGATCCACCTTGCCATGAACGAGACCGAGATAATGACCGTCCATTATGAAGTTGTCTTTTGAGTTGAGGAGAAATTCGCTGCATTCACGATTGGCGATGTCACGTTGCTTCTGGGTAAGTGCGCGGAGTTTTGTGTAGTCGTGCCCGAAGCCGAGGTATTCCATAAGGGCATAGCTACCACGAATACACTCCATACCGAGGATTTTTGCCGCTTCTTGGGTGATCGTTGTTTTGCCGACGCCGTTGACGCCGCCGACGTAGATTTTCATGAGGTTATAGTAATTGAGTGTGAAGAATGTGTCGAGTTTATTAAAAATCGAAATTTATTTTATAAATTCTTGATCTCGTGTTCAGTAGAATTTATGTATGAAGGATTTCGACCGTTGGAACGATCTTAAAAAGATTCAGGATGGCAAAGACCGCGCCTTCCATAGTATTTTCTGTAAGGAAAGAGATATTTTATGGATACTTCTCGGGATTAATGTAGGCGATGAAGAAGATGGAAAGGGAAAATATTTTGAAAGACCTGTGCTCGTGATAAGGAAGTTTAACAACCATTTGTTTTGGGGCTGTGCGCTGTCTACCAAGCTCAAGGAGGACAATAAATATTATAAAGTTATTCAAACGAAAAATGGTCCTCGTTCGGTCATTATTTCCCAGCTTAGACTTTATGACACAAAAAGACTGAGAGGGAAGTTGGGTGTCGCGACACAGGAAGATTTTCAAAAAATAAAAACAGCACTCAGGGAGTTGCTGTAATTATCTTTTCCCCAACAGGCCTTCCTGTTGATAGCCCGAAGGCGTTTGTAAGATAAGTTTAGCAGATTTTAAGAGGCAGTCAAATTTCTAGGAATACAAATGCCTACTTTCCTTTCCAGTGGACGATTTTATTTTCAGCAAAAATCATAAGTTTGTTCAACACGAAGCCTACTACACCAGTCAGAAGGATTGCTGCATACATATCAGCGGTTTGATAGACGAGTTGTGCATCGATAATACGCTTTCCGAGGCCGGCACTAGTGCCAATGAACATTTCAGTCACAATAACGATGATAAGGGAAAGTGATAGCGCGACACGGAAACCTGAAAATATCTGAGGAAGCGCTTCAGGAAAAACCACTTTTGCAAAAAGTTCAAAACCCCGCACTTTCATCGTTTTTGCAACGCGTATTCGGAGTTCTTTGCCTAGGTGTACTCCGTACATTGAATGTATGAGAATGACGAGTCCAGCGCCCCATGCAGTCACCGCAAACTTTGCCTCATCTCCAATACCAAATACCAAGAGAAAGAGAGGGAAGAGCGCGGTCGTTGGGATTCCTCGAAAAAACTCAACAACAAATTCAAGGGCATTATAAATTCGACTCGAATATCCCATCAGAAGGCCGACTGGTACACCAACAATGGCCGCTATTCCAAACCCAACAAGTACTCGATAGAGGGTGCTCCCAAGATCTTGATATATTGATCCGCTCGCAAAACCTGCAAAAAGGTGCGAGAACACTTCGTATGGCGATGCGAGGAAAAGTGGGTTTACGAGCTTAAAAGATGTGATCATGTGCCACACAAAGAGAAGAGTGGCAGGTATGAGAATGTAGAAAAGCTTTTTATTTTTCATAGTCGAATGTTTTAAGGATTACATTGCGAAGATCGGTAAATTCTTTACTTGAAAGCATGTCGAGCGACCGAGGGCGGGCAAGATTCACTTCAAAGATCTTTTTTACTTTTGCGGGTCGTGGAGAAAGCACAATCACCTTATCAGCGAGGAAGATCGCTTCATCAATATCGTGGCTCACAAACATGGTTGTAATTTTCTTTTCCTGCCAAATATCGAGAAGCTCGAGTTCCATCTTTCGCGTCGTCGAATAGTCGAGTGCAGAAAATGGCTCGTCCATAATGAGAATATCAGGGTCGTAAGCAATTGCTCGACAAATCGAGACAAGTTGTCGCTGTCCCCCGGAAAGTTCATAAACATATTTGTTTTTCGAGTCAGAAAGACCTACTTTCTCCAGAAGATGCTCAGCAATTTTCCTCTGATCCTCTTTCTTCACCTTTGCAACCTCGAGAGGGAAGGTAATATTCTCCAACACTGTTCTCCAAGGGAAGAGGCTCTCATTATAGTTTTGAAAAACAAAACCGACTTTTGCGTCTTTTGGGTTTTTTCCGTGTACTAAAACCTCACCACTATCCACTTCATCTACTCCAGAAACAATATTGAGCAACGTTGTTTTTCCAGAACCATTCGGTCCGAAAATTGTTACGAACTGACCTTTAGGAACCTCAAGAGAAACATCTTCAAGTACCTGCGTTGGCGCCGCAGTTCGTGTATATTTTTTGAAGATGTTCTGGAGTGAAATCATTTAGCGATAATAGATATGTGAGAGGTCTGGTTTAGACTTTAGCTCACCGATCGATACGAGGTAGTCGACAAAAGAGGTGAGCATTTCAGGCTTAAACTGAGTACTCGGCACCATTTTGATCAAAGTAACCCTGTCAGCAATGGTTTGGTCGAGATTATAAGTCATTTTTGCTACTGATCGAGCCAAGGTAGGATTGCCTACAATTACTTCATTTCCAGCATCCATAGCAGAAACAATCTTTTGTGCGAGATCCGGATGCTTCTCTGCAAAGTTAGTGCTAAACCAATAGCCACCAATCGCAGAATGGTTGATAAGCGAAGCGAAAATAGATTCACCAGCAAGTTTTCTGAAACCTGATTTTTCAACGCCAATAGTAAGACTTGGTTCATACGCATGGAGTGCATCGATCGAGCCAGATTCGAGAGCCTGAAGCTGACTTGGGGGTGGAAGCTGTACAAACTCTATCTTTGAGAAGTCTATACCTTTTTCCTCGAAGTATTTTTTGAGGAAGTTCGTCCCCGTAGTACCAGGGAACACCCCAATCTTTTTACCTTTCAAATCAGAAAGCTTTTTGATGGTTGAATTTCCTTTCACCAAAATATCGTCGAACTGGTTTTCGAGTGAAATATCAGTAACGGTAACAAGTTTTACATTTCCAGGGCTGACAAGCTCACCATTCATAACAGGCACCATGCTGAGGAAGGGTACATAGTCGAGCTCCTTTCTTACAAGAGCTTCATAAAGCTGCTGGCCACTCTGAAGCTGTTTCAATTCAACTCTTACACCCGCTTTGGTGAAAAGACCCTGCTGATCAGCTATGTGAAGAGGGAGGAAGCCTATATTAGGCGCATATCCGATTCTCACGACGTATTCATTGTTCTTTGATGAATGTGTTAAGAGAGCGATGACCAGGACAATGACGAGCGCACCGACAATAAGTGACAGTTTTTTCATGATTTTTAATCTATTTTGATAAATATTGGACGTGGTGAATATACAAAAAAGTCTTAACTGTGTCAGAAAAAGAGCTAGAAATAAGGCAGATATCGCTTAATACCTTGCAGAATAAGGATATTAGTGGTATTGTGAAACTGTCCAAAAAATGGACAGTAATATGATAAACCCACACAACATTGAATTGGTTCTCAAGCAATACGGTCTCAATGGTGAACAGATCGCTACCTATCTCTATTTGGTAAAAAGTGGCGATGAAACACCATTTAAAATCTCAAAACATACACGAATTCCGCGAACGACGGTTTATCGTATTTTGGAGGAGCTCCGAAATCTCGGTATTGTGACCATTTTTAAGAAAAATAATATTGCTCACTATACAGCAGAAAATCCTCGCAGACTAATCGAGCGTCTTAAAGAAAAAGAAGCTTTAATTTCTAGTATTCTTCCAGATATTGATGAACTCTTTAGGCTCGACAAAAATACCCCAGATGTAAAACTTTACACAGGTGACAATGGCGCGAGGGTAGGTCTCGATGTTCTCTATGAGTATCTAGAAAAGCACTCAATCAAGCAGATTTACACTTATTCAAATTCAGAAATCTCAAAACATTTACCAAAATATCTGAATACTATTATTGCCCGTCGAGAGAAGCTCAAGATAAAAGTAAATATGATCGCACCTGAATCTGCGAAGCGGGAAGTCATGCCCCACGCTCAACACTATACAATAAACCCTCTGCGCGAGGTTAGATTTTTGCCCAACCCCTTCATCTTTGAGGGGACGATGATTATGGGAGGTTCAATGGCAGTGTGTTTTTCGCTTAAAGATAATCAGCTCCACACAATTGTTTTGGAGACTGAAAGTATCGTGAAAATGTTTCGGCAGTTTTTTCTTTATATGTGGGCTACGCTGGAAAAGTAGGAATCGGTCCTTACAGAGCCGGTACAGTCTTCGTATCGTACTCGCTACGCTCCGTGCGATATTTCAGGAATCTCGGCTACGCCGCGTGGCTTTCAGGTTTCCTCGCCTGCGGCTCAGAAACATAGAAAGCCTTTCGATTCCTACCCGCAACTGCCTCAAGGCAGTTGCTTGGGCTACACTCACTCAGCTTCGCTTCGTTCGTTGTGCGCCCAGTAGGAATCGAACCTACGACCCTCTGC
>CAZTPW010000003.1:54236-63752 GCA_964615725.1 uncultured Candidatus Saccharibacteria bacterium | reverse complement strand
TACAGAAAAAAGAAGTAAGATTATCCGATATGCATTCAGAAAAACACAAAGACATACCTAGTGGTGGCGTTATGATTGAAGCGAAAGACGTCGTTAAAAAATTTGGCGATTTCACGGCGGTCGATAAGGTTTCATTCTCCGTGAAGCGAGGGGAGATCTATGCTTTTCTCGGACCTAACGGCGCAGGGAAGACCACCACAATTAAAATGGTCACAACCCTTTTACCCCTCACGTCAGGTAGTCTGACCCTAAACGGCTCAGATGTTCATCGTGATTCAGCACATGTGCGAAAATCTATCGGAATCGTTTTCCAGGACCCAAGCCTCGATGATGACCTCACCGCACTTGAAAACATGAGGCTTCACGCAGCGCTCTATTCAGTACCCAAGGATCTTGCAGAAAAGCGTACCCATGAGCTTCTCGAGCTCGTTGAGCTAGCTGATCGTAAAAATTCATTTGTAAAAACATTTTCAGGTGGGATGAAGCGAAGACTTGAAATCGCTCGAGCTCTCCTTCACCATCCAAAAGTACTTTTCCTCGACGAACCAACACTCGGCCTCGACCCACAAACTCGAAATAAAATGTGGGATTATGTAAAAAAGCTCAATCAAAACGAAGGTATTACAGTATTTTTTACAACCCATTACATGAATGAGGCAGAGCGTATTGCCAACACGATCGCCATCATCGACCATGGCAAGATCTTAACCCAAGGCACTCTAGCTGATCTCCTTATAAAGACAGGCAAATCAAACCTTGAGGAAGCATTCCTATCACTTACTGGTCATACAATTCGTACTGACGAGGCAAGCTCTACTGATATGCTTCGGGGTCAGGTACGTATGTGGGGCAGGCGATAATGTCAAAAACTATGAATATCATCTATCAACTTTCACTTCGACAGCTTAAAAAGTATTTCCGCTCAAAATCACGAATTATCGGTTCGCTTGGCCAGCCGCTCCTATTTTTCATTGCCCTTGGTTTCGGTTTGGGCCCAGTTTTTGCAAAGTCAGGTGGTGGTAATTATGTCGATTTCCTTGTACCCGGAATCGTGGCAATGGGTGTGCTTTTTACTGCTATGTTTGCCGGCATTGAAATCATTTGGGATCGACAGTTCGGTTTCCTTAAGGAGACTATGGTGGCGCCAGTACCGCGATGGAAGGTTATGTTTGGGCGAACGCTTGGGGGTGCACTCGTAGCGGTCATCCAAGGGATTCTTATCTTCATTTTGGCTTTTATTTTTGGTTTTCGCTACGAACATTTTGCACTTTTCCCTGTGGCGCTTGTCGTAATGCTCTTGATGGCTATTGTTTTTACTGCATTTGGTACCGCGATTGCTTCACGATTGAATGACATGCAAGGCTTTCCGCTTATTATGAACTTCATTATGATGCCCCTCTTTTTCCTCTCAGGAGCATTGTTTCCGCTTGAAGGTCTACCAAAAGCACTAAAAATCATTACCACAATAAATCCGCTCACCTATGCCGTCGACGGTCTTCGTCATGTTGTGGTGGGTAGTGGACATTATCTATTTGCTACCGATATGGGAGTACTCGTTGCCGTTGCTGTGCTCGTTATGGCGATCGGTACCTATCTTTTCTCAACCATTAAGATCTAACTCAAGAAAATTATAAGCACAAGAAAAAACACCCGGTGGGTGTTTTTTCTTGTGCTATTTCTGAACTCGACGAGGGTTTTTATTAATGACTTCTTTCGTTATTTCACCGTCGTGAAGGGTAATGATTCGATCGGCCATAGCAGCATATTCATCTTCGTGGGTGACCATAATTATGGTCTGACCTTCTTTGTGAAGAGAGATAAATGATTCGAGAACAAGGAGGGAAGTCTCACTGTCGAGATTGGCAGTTGGCTCATCAGCAAAAATAATCTTTGGATTATGACCGATTGCGCGGGCAATACTCACTCGCTGCTGCTGACCACCGGAGAGCTGACTTGGGAGATTGCGCATTTTTTCACCAAGTCCCACACGCTTGAGAGCGATCTCAGCCATTTTCTCAGCTTCAGTAGTAGATACACCCTGCATCAGGAGGGGAACCATGACATTTTCTTTTGCGGTGAGGGTGGGGATGAGGGCATAGTCTTGGAATACATAGCCAAGCTCATTGAGTCTGAAATCCGTACGCTCTCGATCGTTCATGGTAGATGTGTTGTGTCCATTGAGAATAATATTTCCTGATGTTGGAGTATCGAGAAGTCCAAGCTGATAAAGGAGTGTTGATTTACCAGAACCAGAGCGGCCGTTGACCGCGAGAAATTCGCCTTCATTGACGGTAAAGGAAACGCCCTTGAGAGCTTTAAGCTCAGCTGCGCCGTTATGAAATATTTTTGTGAGTCGTTCTACTTTAATCATGGTTTTATCTACCTAAAATTGCGTCGAGGGTGTTTTGTTTAACGATAAGCTTTGCTGGGAAGTATCCTGCGATTGCTGTCGCCATCAGAAGTACTGAGGCTCGGATAATAGTACCACTTGCTGTTGCAACAAGAATTCCATCGCTAAAAGGGAAGTTGATTGGGTGGGCAGCAACAAAAGGAATTAGGAAGCCGTAAATTGTCACGGTACCTACAAGCGTTCCCACCACCGCGTAGAAAATCGCCTGGATGACATAAGAGCACTCAATGGCAAGTGAATGCACCCCAATACCTTTCAAGATACCAATGAATTTTCTTCGTGTGACGGCATTGACGAAGATAACAATGAAAATAGTGATCGATGCAACCACGATACCAATAGAACCAATCAAGTCCCCAAGAAGTCCGAAGGCTGCTTTAATGTCACTTAGAAATTTTGGCTGTGCCTCACTCCAGGTTTGGATTTTGGCAACTTTATCAAATCCTTTTTCAATGAGTTCAGCTTTAATGCGAGCGAGATCAGTGCCGGGTATAAGACGAACTACAATCTCATCTACATTGTAGTCTGTTCGGCCAATCATTTGCCTCACCTGACTTTCTGGCATAAAGATTCTTCGATCGACTTCGCCTACTTTTGTTTTAACGATGCCCTTTATGGTTACTTCACGAGTAAAACCATTCAAAATAAGACGCACCTTTGATCCAATGTCAGCGTTTTTTAGTGTCTGCATACCAGGAGAGTCAATAGGAGAATACTTGAAAAGGAGATCCTTTCCTAAAACAACCTGATCAATATCACCCTCCTCGAGATATTCGCCCTCGATAATACTTTTTGCTAGACCAGTTACGCGATTTTCCTGCTCCGGGTTGATACCCGCCACAAGACCTCCGACAGAGTTGAGGAGATCAGTTTCTCGTGTCCTTGTCTTGTAACCACTTTCAAGTTTGCCGCCCTCTACATAGCGAGTCGTTACATCCTCAACCTCAGGAATATTTTTAATTGTATTAATGATATTGTTGCTTTGCTCAATGTACGATTTTTCGAGGAGATTCGAAATAATGAGATCGGCAGTATAGCGCTCACGGTTTGCATTACTTGAGCCTTCAATAAGTCCAACGAGGATTCCTTGGACTACAATAAGGTTGAGAAAGGTAAGTGTCATAACAAACACAATGAGAAGTGTGGTCCAGACGTTTGTTCGTTTGAGATCACGGAAAGCAAGAAAAAAACCAAGTGAGAGAATGGTTTTTATCGATGTTTTACGATTTTTTCGGTCGGCCTCAGGGGTTTTTTGCATGCGTTATTGCTCAGTGTTGATAGCGTTCATTGTATCAATATATTGCTGAGTATCAAACTTTTTCTTCATTCCTGAATATGTCATGGTTCGTACAAGACCGAAAATCGGTCGGTTGAACCATGGGCGGTCATGGAGTCCTGCAATCGACCATAGTATACCCACATATCCATTCGGGTCTTTACCATCAAGCTCATAGGTATCATTGAGTCGAATCGCAATCTGAATAGCTTCTGCGGGTGTTAGTGTCCATTCAAGAATTTTTTTCGCCCAGTACATACGCATATAACCATGCATTTTGCCGGTTTTCACCATTTCAAGCTGAGCTGCATTCCATAACGGATCGTGAGTTTTTGCCTGAGCAAATGTGTCGTAATTGTAGAGATACTCACGTCGATCGCTTTGGTGGTCGGTAAGTGTTTTGTTTGCCCACGCTGGAGCACCCCGATCTGAGTCATAGTGTGGATTATAGAAACAAAAATTATCAGAAAGCTCTTTTCTCACGATGAGTTCTTCAAGAAAAGCCTCGGTACTCTCAGCAAGGTTCGGATTTTTATCTGCAAGATGTTTTACCTCGTAAGCAATGCGTTGTGCTGATATTTGGCCAAAATGAAGATAAGGGGAAAAGCCCGACTGTCCATGAAGTGTTGGGTTGTTTCGATCACGTGAATAGAGAGCAAGTTTTTCGGTTAGAAAATGCTTAAGAAGTGCCTGCGCCTCTTTCTCACCTGGCTTTAGTATCTCACCGGGTTTTACGGTGCGGTCTATTGGCAGAGTACGCACAACAGCATGCCAGTCTACCGGACGTGAACCATGCGGTGTTGGGTAGATATGCTTTTTAAGCTCTGGAATGTCGGTGAGGAATTCTGGAAGCAGTGCGTGAATTTTCGGGCGAAGTGTTTTTGCTGCAAATTCTTGTTTATCTGAAGCAAGCCAGCACGGAACAATATTGTGAGTGTCGACTTCAAAAGCGGGGCAAGAAATATGTTTTGCCGCGTGAATTTTTCGTTCACGTGATGTGCGGAGTGGTGAAAAGTCACACACCAAGTGTGAGGCATGGAATTCTTCACAAAACCGAGGAATTTCCGTCGCAGGATTTCCTGGCACACACACAAAACCAATTCCTAGACTCTGTAGTTCTCGTTCACATTCTTGGAGCCCCTGCACCATAAAGGCTAAATGTCGCTCAGTGATTTTGTGTCGTGTTACACCAATACAAAAAATTACAATCAAAGGCACTTTTTCTCGATCCGCACATTCTTTTGCGTAAAGAAGAGCCCAATTGTCACGCACGCGCTGATCTCGACTCATCCAATAGATAACGGGGCCGTTCGTTTTTTGCGATAGGGAATTAAGGGGGCGTATCCTCCTTGGATCGACGGTAATACTCATTGTCTGAGTATACCACAGGACAATATATTGAAAAAAAAGTCTATTAGCGTATACTTGATTACATGACAAAAATCTTCACAGTTTTCGTGTTGTGTGGTCTCGTTTTGACCACAGCCCTTACTTCAGGGATCAATGTTTCAAAGGCTCAAGCGCCTGGAGCCTACGATCCCTTTTTATACGGTTCGCCACTTTCTGTTTCAGTGGGCAAGGATGGTCTTCTACATGCTGATGGGGCACGGGTTGAGCAGCTTGCAGGAAAGACAGCACTCTACACAAAACTTCAGTGGGGCCTCTCAGTATTACGTCTCACTGTTCGAATCGATGGAGATACCAAGGTTATAAAAAAGAATGGTCAGGGTATATCACCAGCCGATATTCAGGTAGGAGACTATATTAGCGTAGACGGTGAATTCATTCCCGGAACAACTTCATTTGATGTGCAGGCAAAAAATATTAAAGTGTGGAGTATTCAAACAGAGGGGGCGAGTTATTCCGGAACAATTACTGGAACCATTTCAGGAACCTCAAACTTCACACTTGATATTGGTAATGGAAAAACCGTTATACTCACTCTAACACCTGATGTTGTTATTACTCGTGGATCGCTTACGGTGAATTCTGCGGATATTATGGTTGGAAAAAAGATTACTCTTGCTCAGGGTGTACTCGATCAGTTCACGAATGTTTTGACTGCATATCGAATCAAGATCTATGAAGATATGTCTTTGTTTACCCTAAAGACTTTTGAAGGAAAGATTGTTTCAACAGCATTTGCGAATTCACCTGCAACTATGGTGGTGGCAGTTGGCGACAAAAATTACACGGTAACGATTGGTGCAACCACAAAAATTCTTCAACGAAGTCGAGCTCCATTGGCACTCGCACGGTTTCTTGCTGGAGATTCAATTCGCTTTAGCGGATATATCCAGGAGTCGGATCACACTCTAGTGAAAGCAACAGCAATCCGCAACATGGATATATAGTTGAGCGTTTTCTGAGAAAAAATTGAATAAAAATTGAATAAAATTTTACAAATCGCTGAACGCGATTTTGTTTTACTTATGGGGTAAGGTTTATTCATTAGGATTTTTCTATGGAACGTTATCTTATCGAAAAGTATCGCAAATATATTGTATTTTTAGGTCATGTTGGAAAATTTTCTGAGGGGGAAGTACCGCCGACGCGCTGTGCTGGGTTTATTATCGAGGGAGGATTTATTGCCACGAGTGCCTCAATGTATGACACATTGATGAATACACCCCAAGCAAAAATATACGCCGGTGTTTATGCTGGTACCGAAGGTGAGCAGGATCACTATGAATGGTGTGAGGTGCAGTTTATCGATCGAGACGATGCGAGAGATATTTGCATACTATCGTTTATGAGAAATTATGGCATCGAGGGTTTTTCTGTCGATGATCTACTTGGCGATGAGGATGGGCTCGAGGAAGGAGTGCGTGCGCTTGTGGTGGGTTTTGCACGGCAAGATTCGGCAGTACTATCACATATTTCAGTAACACCAGCGCAGATTACTTCCGTTGAGCGAGACGAGGCTTCGGCACGTATCCACACTTATTTTTTGAGTACTGGGGAGATATCCTCACCACTGTACCCAGGCTCGCTTTTAGTTGAGGAGGCGAGCCACTCTCTTGTTGGTTTTGTTTCCGGATATCGTGATCACATGCTCGTTGCACGCTCTACTTACGATGTATATGACTCTATTTTAGATACCGTGTATGCTCTCAGAGCAAATGAAAGCACTGTGCGAGACGAGGACTATTTCGGATATGATCGCGACGATGAAGATTTCGATTTTTATGGTGAGGATGATATGGACGAGGTATAATACCTCATATGATTACCAACCCCGACTTTGTACCCAAGAGAAAAAAAGACTCACGACTACCTCCTGGTCAGTATGAGACAAAAGATTTTCCCGTTTTGTCGCTTGGTCCTACTCCCGAGATCGATATTTCTACATGGAAGCTTAGTATCTCTGGTCTTGTACAAAATCCACTTACATTTACTTGGGAAGCTTTCAAGGCTCTACCCCATGATGATGTTGTGAAGGATATTCACTGTGTTACAAAATGGTCAAAGTTCGATTCGCGCTGGTCAGGAGTTCCGCTCAGTTATCTGATTGAAAAGGCGGGAGTTGATCTCGGGTCGGTTACCCATGTCATTGCACATTCGTATGATGGTTATAGCACAAACCTTCCGATCGAAGATGTGATTGATGGAAAGGCCTGGGTGGCAACTTCTTATGATGGTGAAGACATTGAAGCTGAGCATGGTGGCCCAGCAAGACTTTTTGTCCCGCATCTTTATTTCTGGAAAAGTGCGAAGTGGCTCAAGGAGCTTGAGTTTGTAATCGGTGATCGACCAGGCTTCTGGGAGACTCGTGGTTACCACAATTATGGTGATCCTTGGCAGGAGCAGCGATATACTTTTGACTAATATGGCACAGTGGAAAGTCGGCACACTTCTTGAAGCAAAGCAGATTTCGGAGAATGTTAAGATGCTCCGTTTTCAGGTTGCAGGATGGGAGAAACACTCATCAGGTCAGCATTATGATATTAAGCTCACCGCGCCTGATGGTTATGTTGCTGAGCGTAGTTATTCAGTCTCAAACCCGCCCGATGATGTGGGGGTTGCCGAATTCGGTATTCAGATTTTGGAGAATGGGGAGGTGTCACCGTATCTTTGGAGTATTGCCCCGGGTGCTCAGGTTGAAATGCGTGGCCCTATCGGAGGTCATTTTGTATGGTCACCTGATATGGATGGTGATCTTGTTGTGATTGGGGGCGGAAGCGGTATGGTTCCACTCATGAGCATGCTTCGCGAGGAGTCACTTCATCCACAGCCGTCACGAAGTGTGAGGTGTCTTGCGAGTGTACGTGCACTCGAGCAGCTTATTTACAAGGATGAGATTATAGAGAGAGCGACGAAAGATACACGATATCGATCGATAGTCACAGTCACAGAAAAACCACCCGCAGATTGGAAGGGGTATACAAAGCGCATTGATTCGGAAATTATTATGGATGCAGTGCGAGGTATTGATATGCAAAAAGCCCGCGTCTACGTATGTGGACCAACACGCTTTGTAGAAGCGGTTGCCAACACCCTCGTTTCGCTCGGTTTTAATTCTGATAGAATAAAGACTGAACGATTTGGCTAATATGGATCGCAACGTACATGCATATATCGGGTGGGCCGTCTGTTTTGCGATGGCGGCGGTTTTGGCATGGGTGACACACCTTTCATATCAAATTAATTACCAGACTCAGCCTCAGCTTTCGCTTCCTGCTGCGGTAGCTACGAGCGTTACTTCACCGCTATCAGACGAAGATGATGGTCGTGATGGTGATGAAGATGAATTACCGCTTTTTTCTCTTATTAACACTGGTGATGTAATGCTTGGTAGAGGAGTAGAATTTCTTCAAAAAAAGCACGGCGACAACTATCCTTTCGAAAAAATCCATGATTTCCTCACCACAGCTGACATGGTCATGGTCAATCTTGAAGGACCAATTCCACAAAAACATATTCCCACAAAAAGTGGTAGTACAAGATTTTCATTTAAGGACTCGGTCGGAGATCTCTTGGTAGACAATAATATTGGCATCGTAACACTTGCCAATAATCACACCTATGATTTTGGTAAAGAGGGTTTTGACAACACTCGTTCAGTGCTTGAAAAATCAGGCATTCTCTCATCGGGACATCCCAAAAAAGTTGATGCTGATTATGTTGTGAAATTTCACAACGGTGATGTGGACATTAGTTTTGTTTCATTCAATGCCTTTGATCCAGCCTTTCCCCGTGATGCAGCGATCAAGCTTGTTCAAACCCTTAAAGAATCCGGTGATGCTGGATACATCCTCGTAAATATTCATTGGGGCACTGAATACAGTGACTATTCCAACAGCGATCAACAAACACTTGCCCACGATCTCATCGACGCAGGTGCTGACACTATCATTGGCCATCACCCTCATGTCACTCAAGAAAAAGAAATCTATAAAGGCAAAGCGATTTATTACTCACTCGGAAATTTTATTTTTGACCAATATTTTTCACCGCGGACCCAGCATGGTCTTCTCGTTAAAACGAGTTGGTATAAGGATAGGGTAGAGCAGGAGGAATTTGAAATTCAAAGCGTAAAAAGTCAGCCAGAGCTCAAAGAGTAGAAATCAAAATATTTAGTAAAAAAACCCACCATGACAGCGGGCTGAGAGCGACAGTTTCAGTATTTAAGCGAGTTTAAGCTCGAGGGGTTGTAGTCCTGCAGTTTCCTCGTCTTCGTTGCGCCTTCCGCCGTGTTTTCGGCGGTATAAACGAATTCGACCATCTTCGTCAAACTCGTCTCTTGTATCAAGAAAACCTTCCTCGGTGAGTTCGCGAAGTGATAGGTACAATTCACCGTAGTTTAAATATCCACCATGAAGAGCCTCTA
>CAZTPW010000003.1:0-54136 GCA_964615725.1 uncultured Candidatus Saccharibacteria bacterium | reverse complement strand
AAACCGATTTCAAAAATGAGTATTGACCAGACTTATTAAAAATGTTATAAAAAGCATCGTTCAACGCTCTTTCACAGTCATCGTGTGTAAGGAGCACAACTCAAACACTCAACCTACGGAGGATTTCTGAAACTCACCAAAAAACAGCAACGACTCTTCGATTTCATCTACCCTCAAAATCACCCACTACGCGAGTTGGCGAGGGCGGCTCTTCTGAGGGCTCGCTCCCACCGCAACAAGATCGGCATCCATTTTCTTATGGGCCACCCCGGTTCGGGTAAGGAGTATGTTTGGAAGCATCTCTTGGGACTCCATGAATTCCGCGCGGAGGTCATTGTGTGCAGCAAAGCGCTCGGTGAGCGTAAGGTGCAGGGCGACGCACTTTCTACTGCCATCCTGGAAAACGACCGTCGCGTCCTAGCGCAGTTGATGGTCGAAGATGCACCCACGATCCTCTGCATTCTTGAGAAAATCGTCGAACTGGCAGATCGCGGTATGAACTTTGTCATCATCGATGGCTTTCCGCGGTCAGTCCTCCAACTCCTCTTTTTCCGCGACATGGGACTTGCGGTTAAGGGGATGGTATTCCTCGAAAAGGACCTGGATGAGGCACTCGAGCAGACTGCTAAGCGACGCGAAGAAGCGATTGCTCGCGGTGAGGTACCTCGTCGTGAAGACGATCCGATCGTCGCTCGCGAGCGGCAAGTGAAGCAACGCGAAATCATCTCGCAAATGCTCTATGTCGCCGAGGTTGACGAAATGATCGTCCGCATCCCGTCGGAACTCGTAGATGGCCCCAAGGTGATTGCGGCCATTGAGGGTTTTGGTTTTCCCCCTGAAATGGCAAAGACCCTCATCGATCGGGTCAGGATCACACCCTAATCGGTCTTCATCGAAACACCAACGCCGGCTCGCGAGAGCCGGCGTTTTTTCTTGTCTAAATTTTTTGTGACGAAGTCTTATGAAGTCATCTCGAAATCTTTCCACCAATTCTGAACGGGATTTTCACGGATCTTGGTGATAACTGCGTCCATGCTGTCCGTAATCATATACAAATCATGTTCCTCAGGAGAGACAGCTTTGAGTCGCTCGATAGTCTCTGACTGGATAAATTGATCCAACTTACTCCAATAATCAACACCTACAAGAAAGACAGGCACTTTAGGAATTTTTTTCGTCTGGATGAGTGTCAAAATACTAAACAACTCATCAAAAGTACCAAACCCACCAGGAAAGAATACATAGGCCTCAGCTGCAAAGGTAAGCATGGTTTTTCGAATGAAAAAGTGCTGAAAAAGCATCTCATCGTGTACGAAAGGGTTGGTGTGCTGTTCGCGAGGGAGTACCACCGACAAACCGACCGATGAACCACGAGCACCAAAAGCGCCCTTGTTGGCAGCCTCCATGATTCCGGGTCCGCCACCAGTAATAACAGTATAGTGCAATTCGTGACTGATTTTTCGGGCAAGTTCCTCAGCTTGTTTGTAGTAAGGATTATCCGGACTAAAGCGTGCAGAACCAAAAATACTTACCGATTGAGGATATTTTTTAATAAAATTGAAACCGTTTTTGAGTTCTCGGAAAATAAAGTGAAGACTTTTTTTCTCATCCTTCTTTATTTCGCGGCCAGAAATGGAATTGATCAGTTTTTTTATCATTGCCAACCTATTGTACTTGATTTAGGCAGCAAGACCAAGTGTTTTGAGAAAGCGTGAAAGGTCGGTACCGGTGATTTCTCGATAGTCGCCCTCAGGAATCCCATCAAGAGTGATGGAAAGAATACGTGTGCGAGTACTTGAGACCACATCAAAACCAAGCTCAGCACACATTCGCTGAATTTGATGGTTTCGGCTTTCGGTGAGGGTGATGGTGAATGTTGTATCGTCAACTCTCTCAACGTGAGCAGGTTTTGTAATTCCATCACTAAGCTTAATACCCTGACTCATGAGTTTAATAAAGCTTGGCGAGAATGTTTTGTTTACCGTAACAAGAAATTCTTTTTCATGAGCATAGGCTGGGTTGAGGAGGCGATCAGTAATGCGTCCGTCGTTTGAAAAGATCATGAGTCCCGAAGTGTTTTTATCGAGCCGCCCCATCGGTACGAGTCGCTGACCTTTAAATTCGATTGAGTCAAGGGTTTGTGCATTAATATCATCAGCACCTTCGCTACCTGGCGCGAGGTGATGGGTAGTGTTAATACCGCGAGGTTTGTTGTATGCCACATACACTCGTTCATGTGAGGCAACTTGAGTCTTGAGTCGCTGAACCTCTACAACGTCGCCCTCCATGACTTTATCACCAAGTACTGCAACACGACCATTGATAATAACCGCACCTTTGGTAATGAGTTCGTCGGCGCCACGTCGAGTAGCAAGGCCTTTGTGCGCGAGATATTTGTTGATTCGCGCTGGGTAGGTGAGGGTGGGGAGTGTTGGTTCCTTGTAGGGGCGAGATGATCGAGGTTGTGGGCGTGATTTCATGTTGACACTCTACCTTATTTTGTGTTTTTTTCCAAGTTTATGCTAGAGTGTTTGCATGAAGCGACCGCTTTCATTTTCTATTGCTAAAAAGTTGTCAGGCACCCTCGGTCGTGCAGGCGAAATCAAAACTCCTCATGGTGTGATTCAAACTCCTGCTTTTGTTGTGGTCGGAACCAAAGCTACGGTGAAGGCACTCACCCCTGAGCAGGTTGCAACGCTCGGCGCTCAGGTTGTTCTCGCCAACACCTATCATCTCTACATACAACCAGGTGATGAGCGAATCGAAAAAATGGGTGGACTCGGAAAAGTGATGAATTGGCCAGGACCGACAATGACCGACTCCGGAGGGTTTCAGGTTTTTTCACTCGGTGCTGCGTATGGAAAAAATATCAGCAAAGTTGTGCGTGGTGATGAGCATCCGCTTTTGAATGAGCCGGTAATGCGATCGGATAGCGACGAGGCACCAGTAAAAATTGTGACCATCGATCATGATGGTGCGGCATTCAAACTTCCTTCCGATGGTTCGATTCACTATTTCACCCCAGAGCGAGCAATGCATATTCAACACAACATTGGTGCTGACATTATTTTTGCATTCGACGAGTGTACTTCACCAACCGAGCCTCTTTCATACCAACGTGAAGCGCTCGATCGTACTCATCGTTGGGCAAAGCGATCTTTACAGGCTCATCGGGATGCAGGGAAGGAGTCTGAGAAAATCGCACAGCAGGCAATTTTTGGAATTGTACAGGGAGGGCGCTTTGAAAAACTCCGCAAAGAAAGCGCTGAAGTGATCGGTGCTATGGATTTCGATGGATTTGGTATTGGAGGATCATTTGCAAAAGAAGATATGGGTACTGCGGTGAAATGGGTCAATGAAATTCTCCCGGAAGAAAAGCCACGTCACCTTCTCGGCATCGGCGAGCCGCTTGATCTTTTTGAAGCGGTAGAAAATGGTTGTGATCTTTTTGATTGTGTTGCTCCGACACGTATTGCCCGAAGTGGTCAGCTTTATACAAAAGAGGGCAAGGTTAATATTACCAACGCCCGATTTACTGATGATTTCACGCCGATCGATGCGTGTTGCGAATGTTATACCTGCAAAAATTACACTCGTGCATATCTCTCACACCTTTTCCGTGGTAGGGAAATGCTTGGCGCAACCCTTGCTTCAATTCACAACCTCTATTTCATCATTCATCTTGTCGATGGAATGCGCGCGGCGATTCTCGGTGGAAGTTTTGCAGAATACAAAAAAGCTTTTCTCGAAACCTACAAGGTATAGCCATTGCCTGGCTTTTATATTTTGCTATACTGTAATGCATATAAATATGAATCAGTCACTTCATACAAAGCGAGCAGCGATCTATACAGCCTTTCTCAAGGTCTGGAATTTTCCGTTCAGCGCTGGCTTGTGTGATGGTGAATCTCAAAAGGTATAGTTCTCAAAGCTAAACCAAGATCACGATGATAGAAGCGGGCTCTGAACAACCAGAGCCCGCTTTGCATTCTGGTACGCTTCGCGTATTCGGAAACGGCAAAGTTGTTCTTCAATCATCAACACAGCAAAACATATGCCAATTCCTTACGCTCAACCGGCCGGTCTTGATCTGCGGCCAGGACTGCGATCATCTAACCCTCGTGAATCCACCGAACATGCTGCAGAAATCTACTTGCAGCAGGGTGACGACCGTATTGAGGTTCGTCTGAAAAAGAAATCGAGCGGACCTCTCTTTTGTGCCAACGAAGCAAAATTTACCAACGTCACCCACGGTTGGATCTTGGTGGGAAATCCGAGGTCGTGGTGTGCGGTGTATCGCTTTCGGGGCGAGAATCGTTGGATGACGATGCGCCAATACCTCGCCGAGAAAAAAGCGCGCTCCACCCCAGGTGGATATTTCACCACCAAACGTGGTTTTTGTCCGGCTTCTCCCCCGACTCACACTCATGCGTGGTTTCAGACCCCTCGCGGTCGTATTCCTGTTCAGCGCAATGGGCAGGTCTTCGAACCGCTTCGTCGCGTCGGTGATTGCGTTTGTTGATTCGGTATCCTTGCAATCCTCGAGGCTCATCACCTCGAGGATTTTTTCATTCATGCAGTCTAAAATTCATCACCCTATACTTATCAACAGAGGATAAATACCCAACCTTGAAATGGGGTATAATAAATACAAGAATTAAATTATATTTTGATGAAAAAAATACTTGTTTTTGTTTTTTCTGTTGCAATGATTTTTTCTTTACATGGAAGCATTGCATACGCAGCAACACCGGTAAAGGTGATGTCAGTCGCGAATCCAGTAGCAAATCTAGTAAGTGGAGATATTGCCTATATTTCCCTTGAAAGCCAGGTTGCTACTCAAATTTCTTCACTTAAACTAACAGTACTACATAGTTTTTCTGATGTTCCTGCATCAAATATTGTTGGCGATTTGAAACTATACCACAATAGTACATTGTTGGCGGTGGCCAGCCCTAATCCTGTATCAGGCTCTACAATCTTTACATTTTCTCCTCAGGCTTTAGAGCCAAATACACCACAGGTATTTAGGATTGAGGGACTTATGAAAACAAGCGAAAGTTCCCCAGGATTCAGATATACGATCGATTCATTGGACGAGAGCAACTTTTTTACAACAGATAGTTTGCTTAATGGTGGCTTTGAAATCTGTTTTGGTGATAACTGCCAACTAGGGATCTCAGCGCAACAGGCAAATAAGAGTGTATATGCGTATAATGAGAATATCGTAATGTCTTTAAAGATCTTCTCAAGAGATCGGTATTCTGAAACAAGCTTACAACCTATATCATTCTGGACCTACGATGGATGTCCGACATTCTACTCTATTCTTGGAAGATATACGCTTACTTGCCCAGGTGCGAATGAAAAAAAAGCAACAGCAAATCCGACAGGTCGACTGATCACCGCCACCCACTCACTTACCTCAGATCCTATCGGTGCAGGTGAGTATATCCTATCAATGAATGCATTCCTAGGAGAAAGTAACTGGTCAACCTTTTCAGCGGATTATTTTTCGGGACCTAAAAGTGTAGTGATTACCATTTTACCTAAACCAACGCCTAAATATTCGATTACTCTATCTAAAACTGGAACAGGGTCAGGTACTGTTAGTGATGGTACCGGGCTCATCAATTGTGGCACTACATGTTCCGCACAAATCAATCAGGGCTTAGGGCTAAACCTTCTGGCCAAACCTTCTTCAGGTTCAATTTTTGTTGGTTGGCAAGGGATTGAGTGTGTTGGCGGACAAACAAACCCTAACTGCGTCCAAAAAGGAACAGTATCGGGGGCAATGGCCGTCACTGCACAGTTTGCTTTGATTAATAACTCGGTCACACTCACAAAGTCTGGGGATGGAACGGGAAATATGGTAAGTGTTGGTGCCTTTACTACAACAGGATCGCTCGTATGCGGTGTGCTCTGTAACACAATTACAGGAAATACAACCAAGACTATCATTCAGTTTGTTGCAGTACCAAGTAATGATTCAGAATTTGTATCATGGACCAATTGTCCTGCTCAAGTAACGGGTTCTTCGGTCTGTACGGTCACTTTTTCAAATTCTTTGAGCTCACTCACATTGATCGGTACCTTTAAAAAGAAGCCAGCACCTGTTTACTCGATTGCGGTAACAAAATCTGGCACAGGGGCGGGAACGGTAACTGGTGGAGGTGTCAATTGCGGTGCAACATGCACAACTTCTTACACCTCGGGTACTGGTAGTGTTACTCTTGTAGCTACACCAGATGCAAATTCTACCTTCACTGGTTGGTCAGGCGCTTGTTCAGGCGCTGGATCATGTATTCTCACGCCAACTGCAAATGTGGCAATTACGGCATCATTTGCACAAAAAGTTATTCCACCATCAACCTATACGATTTCTCTTCAAAAAAATGGGACAGGAAGTGGTGTGGTTTCTGGAGGGGGTATTACGTGTGGCACAACGTGTTCAATAACCTACACTGCAGGTACACCAGCAATGGTATTTTCTGCAACCCCAAGCGCCGGCTCTACCTTCACGGGTTGGTCTGGTGCATGTACGGGCACTGGTAGCTGTTCGGTTGCTCCATCCGCGAATACAGTAGTAATTGCTACATTTACTTCAAACCCGATTACACCCTCAACCTACACGCTCAACGTAAATAAAACTGGTACCGGATCCGGTGTTGTGAATGGAGGAGCAATCTCGTGTGGCACAACATGTTCAGCAACACTTACAGCAGGAAACCCTGCAATCACCCTCACCGCGACTGCTGATGCAACGTCAAATTTTGTCGGCTGGTCAGGTGCATGTACAGGAACACTTCCATGTTCTATTCCTACTTCAGCTCATGCAAATGTAACCGCGCAATTCGATGCAAAGGTTGTAGTGCCACCCACAACCGGCGCAAAATACTATGATTTTGGCGGTGCATACGGTAGCTATACCCCAACAACCGGCGCTGCAGTTCAATATAAAAATCCCACAACGAACGCACTCTCATGTCCTTCAGGCTACAACCCTTATCAAATAAGTGGTGGTACAACCGATAGTGCTATCTTCATTTGTATGAGGGATCATGTGGACGGTGTGGAGCCGATCTTCGACTATGCAGGTGGTTATGGTCCAAGTTATCTTAACCCAATTTCAAAAACAATTTCATGTCCTGATCCGTATTCGCCGATTCAAGTGACGGGTGGCACAAAAGACCAAGCTGTCTTCCTTTGCGCAAAGGATCATGTTGTGGGTAATCGTGGTGCGTATTACCTCGGTGGGGCATACGGATATTACATGGAAGGTGGTGTAAAAAAGACCTACCCAAACCCAGCTACCGGACTTGCTTCGTGTCCAAGTGGTTTCTTACCACAAAAATTGAAGTTCAAGGCAAGTGCTGATCAGGAAATGTATGTATGTAGCACCGATGCGCTTCCTGAACCTCCACCAGTTTATGATTTTGGAGGTGGTTATGGATTCTATACCGTCTCGGGAGTGAAGACACCATACGTAAATAGAGTGACCGGTGCTACATCATGTCCTGTGAATTACACTGATGTGCAAATTTCAGGATCTGGTAGCCGAGATGATGAGTCACATATTTGTATCAAGCAACGAGTGCGAGGTGCTGAACCCGCATATGATTTTGCAGCTGGATATGGTGGAAAGTACAACAACCCAGTGACAGGTTCTATCTCATGTCCTTACGGTTACTTCAGTACTCAGGTGAGTGGTGGTGTGGATGCTAGTGCATTCATTTGTTATCGTCCGCACACTCCAGGTCAGCCAAGCCAATATGACTTTGGTGGTGCTTACGGCTTCTTTACTGAAGCAGGGAAAAAGAAGACCTACCCAAACCCAGCTACCGGACTTGCTTCATGTCCAGCAGACTACACCGCTCAGCAGATTCGCGGCGCAACAACTGACAAGCAAATCTTTATTTGTTACCGCGCAGCATCGGTTGCGTATCTCACAAAAGCGCCTTTGAAATTCCAAGCACAGGAGGTCCCTAAGACTTTTACAGCTACGGTGTTTGATGCAATCCTCAATCTTTTTAAGTAGCGTTGAGAAATAAAAACCCCGCTGCTTGCGCAGCGGGGCAGTTGAAACACTGATTCTTCGGAATTATCCGCGGAGGCGACGATAGAAAGAATCGTCATCTTCTTCACGGTCGCCGTAACGGCCAGATCCGTAGCCGAAGCCCCGCGCAGGAGTCGTGTTCCATTCACCAAAGACGCGTTGCTCGGGAACTTCCATCGGTTCCGGCATCCGTTGCCAGACGGGCAGGTCATCAATCTCGGCAGTGAGCCTGATCGTGAGGGTGCGTTTGGCACCTTCAGTGATGTCCACGACGTCGAACTCGTAGTCAGAGTGTCGTGACCCACGGAACGCACGGCTATGCGTCTGGCGCAAGGCGATGGCGGCCTGCATTCCGACTGGGCCACCATCAATTTCGACGAGCCAGTCTTTCCGGGCGCCGGTGAGTGTGATGACAGTCACCGTGCGTTTGCCGGAGATGAACGTTGTCTTGCCAGGGAGTGGCTTGGACGGAGTTGTTGGCGGGGGCGGTGGAGCGACCGCGATGGGTGCGGGTGCTTCAGTTGCTGTCGGTTTTGGTTGAGGTTGAACAGAACGCGGCGCTTTCGCAGCCGCTTTGACTTTTTTCGGGGGAGGTACTTTGGCGGGCATGGTGTGCCTTTCTTCAGTGTTTTTATGTTTAAGAGCGTTATCCTTCGCGGGGAAGGCCGAAACCAATCCTATTCCTTTCTATTATTTTATGCAACACTTTTGCGAACTGCGCCAAAATACGGTAGAGTGACCAGATGAAATCGTCGAAAAGCATCTTTGAGCTTGCTTCACACTATCCTCCGGCGGGAGATCAGCCAAAAGCAATAGAAAGCCTCGTGCAGGGCCTCAAAAAAGGTGCACGTCACCAGACGCTTCTTGGTGTTACTGGATCAGGAAAGACCTATACAGCTGCCAACATTATTGCTCAGTTTGGAAAGCCGACGCTCGTCATTGCTCACAACAAAACCCTTGCAGCACAGCTCGCTCAAGAGTACCGAGAATTTTTCCCGAACAACGCAGTGCATTATTTCGTTTCTTACTACGACTACTATCAGCCTGAGGCGTACATGCCCGTGACGGACACCTATATTGAAAAGGAAGCACAGATCAACGCAGAGATTGATCGACTTCGCCACGCATCGACTCAGGCACTTCTTACTCGCAAAGACGTAATCATTGTGGCAACCGTATCGTGTATTTACGGTTTGGGAAATCCAGAGGAATACGAAAAAGTAAATCTCAAAATCGCGAAAGGGCAGGAGATTTCTCGCGCAGATCTTATTCGAAAATGTATCGAGATTCATTACGATCGAACAAGTGCCGATCTTACCCCGGGACATTTCCGAGCACTCGGTAACTCAATGGAAATCATGCCAATCGATGATAAGGTAATTTATCGCATTGAGTTTGATACCGACGAAAAAACCCATACGCCAATCATCACTGGTATTTCAAAGATTGATGCGATCACTCGAAGTATTATGAGTGACGTGGACGTTTTCTTCCTCTTTCCCGCTAAGCACTTCATTACCGATGCAGACGCTGCGAAACGAGCGTTGGTATCCATTAAAAAAGAACTTGATGAACGGCTCGAAGAGCTTACCAAGGCGGGGAAGACACTTGAAGCAGAGCGCCTTAAGCGTCGCACTAACTACGATCTCGCACTCATTCGGGAGGTGGGATATTGCAACGGTATTGAAAACTATTCGCGACATTTTAGTGGTCTTCCTGCTGGTGCACCACCTGATACACTACTTTCATATTTTCCCCACAAAGCAGATGGATCACCAGATTTTCTCACGATCATTGATGAGTCTCATGTGACTGTGCCTCAGATTGGTGGAATGTACGCCGGGGATGCCTCTCGAAAAAAGTCCCTCGTTGAACACGGTTTTCGACTTCCTTCAGCGTGTGACAACCGTCCATTGAAATTCCCTGAGTTTGAGGTACGTGTTGGACAAACCGTATATACATCCGCGACCCCAGGCAAATATGAACTTGAAAAAAGCACCAATATCGCTGAGCAGATCATTCGCCCTACAGGTCTTATTGATCCTGAAGTAACAGTGCGACCCATTATCTCAAGTGATTCATACAAGGGGCAGATTTATGATTTTATTGATGAAACAATCGAAGCTGTCAAAAAAGGTGGGCGCGTGCTTGCAACAACACTCACCAAAAAAATGGCTGAAGACCTCAGTGTTTTCTTGAAGGAAAAAAAGATTAAAGCAGAATATCTTCACAGTGATATCAAGACTATTGATCGAATTACGATCATTACAGAATTTCGCCGGGGAAAATTTGATGTGCTTGTGGGAGTGAACCTCTTGCGAGAAGGCCTCGACATGCCGGAGGTGACACTTATCGGTATTCTCGACGCTGACAAGGAAGGTTTCCTTCGCTCGGAGACATCACTTATCCAGACTATTGGCCGTGCAGCACGAAATGTCGAGGGTCGTGTAATCTTGTATGCCGATCAAGTGACAGGCTCGATGAAAAAAGCAATGGATGAAACAGCCCGCCGCCGCACCCTCCAGATGGCTTACAACAAACAGCACGGCATTACCCCAAAGACGATTATCAAAGCAATCAAGGATATTACGGATCAGCTTCAAACTCAGCACGATAAAGCGGTCGATACTCTTTTGGCGGTGGATGAAGCGATGTTTGCTGAGAATCCCGACAAGCTCATGAAGGAGAAAGAGCGCCAGATGAATGAGGCGGTCAAAGAGCTTGATTTTGAAACAGCTGCAATCCTTCGCGATGAAATTCGAGTTCTCGCAAAAAAGGCAGGAATCGACCTACCGCAAAAGCCTAAGTCAGGGAGAAAAAAGAAATCTTAAAGCATTATAGTGCCCCCTCGATATTCTTTTTGAGTATCGTGTGATAAAATAAGTGCACGCAGAATACAGCGCTTTTACTATGAAAACGATTCTTATTGTTGAAGGTGGAAATTTTCTTCAAAAAAGTCTTGAAGCGAAGCTTGCAGATGCAGGTTTCGTGGTGGTTCATGCACAAGATGCAGTGCAGGCAGGTGTAAAGATTAAGGATCGCCCAAATATCGTACTTATCGACGTCGCCCTCCCAGTCGTAGGTGGTTTGTCGTTCCTTACCCAAAAGCAGAAAGACCTTGAAAAAATTCCTGTCATTGCAGTGTTGGGAGAGCAGGATCCTACCCTTATCGACAACCTCCTCTCGCTTGGTGTAAAAGATTATCTCGTTAAAGATAGCTTTGATGTCGATGAAGCTGCTGAAAAAATTATTCAAAATAGTGGTATCGATCGTAGTGCACCAAAATCATCTGGTGCAGAATCTCCAGCAAGAGTACCAGGACAACTAGCAGGCAAGACAATCATGTGGGTTGAGGACGATGAATTTTTGAGTGAAATAATTCGTAAAAAACTTTCTACTGAAGGGTGCAAGCTTATGCGTGCCGCACGTGGTGAAGAGGCAATCGATCTCGTAAAAAGCTCAACTCCTGACCTTATTTTGCTCGACATTATTCTTCCAGGAATGAACGGCCTTCAGGTACTCAAAGCACTCAAAGCTGATCCTCAAACACAGAACATTCCTGTCATTATGCTTTCAAACCTCGATCAGCCGAGTGATCGAAACATGGCTTCCCAGCAGGGAGCACTCGACTTCTTTGTGAAGGCGACAGTTAGTCTTGATGATGTAGTCTCAAAAATCCGCGGAGTGCTTGCTCGATAAGCACCTCGGTGTTTTTCTTGCTGGTTTCTAGAAAGATGGTATGCTCGTTATATCGATAGGTACCCCTTGGAAGTGACCGAGGGGCCTTGAGGCATATATGGACAAAAAACCAACAAAAATCAAGACGGATGTAAGTGGTGGTGTAGAGTCAGGTAAGATTGTGGTAAAAGGTGCCCGCACTCACAATCTCAAAAACATCACCGTAGAAATGCCCCGCAACAAAATGGTGGTCTTTACCGGACTTTCAGGTTCAGGGAAATCTTCACTTGCATTCGACACGATTTTTGCCGAAGGTCAGCGTCGTTATGTGGAGTCACTTTCTTCGTATGCCCGACAATTTTTGAATACAATGCAAAAGCCTGATGTAGACGAAATCAGTGGACTTTCGCCTGCAATCTCGATTGATCAAAAATCTCGCTCAAACAACCCTCGTTCAACGGTCGCTACCATTACCGAGATTTATGACTATCTCCGTATTCTTTTTGCGCGAGTAGGGAAGCCACACTGTCTTGTGTGTGAACGTGAGATTAAAAAACTCTCAAACGAAGAAATTCTCAATACGATTGTAAACACAGTAAAGTCAGTCAACATTGAGAAAAAGAGCAAAGATGTTTTGGGAGTCAAAGTCAATGATCTCCGCGTGCGAATCTTTGCGCCTGTGGTAGTGGGTCGAAAGGGTGAATACTATCAGATGCTTTATGACTATCTCGGCAAAGGATATTCATCTGCCATGATTGATGGTCAGGTCAAAAAGCTTCGCGAGCAAATTATTCTTGATAAAAACAAAAAGCACGACATCGACATTTTGATTGATGAGTTTTTTGTGAGCGAATTTCATCAAGCTGAAAAATCAGGTCAGGCTACGTGGCGCGAGCGCCTTTCTGAGGCGATTGAGCGAGCGCTTCATGAGTCAAACGGTTTGATTAAGATTGTCACACCTGAAGAGGAAAAGCTTATTTCAGCAAAGTTTATGTGTCCTTATGATGGCTTTGCGTATCCTGAAATCGAGCCACGACTTTTCTCATTCAACTCACCACACGGAGCTTGTCCTACCTGTAATGGTCTCGGTACGAAATTCCTTTTTAGTGACGACCCTTGTGAGGTATGTAATGGTGCTCGCTTGCGACCAGAGGCCTTGCATGTCTATATCAATGCAAAAAATATTGTCGAAGTTGCAGAAATGTCCATTGCTCAAGCCCAAGTCTATTTTGATGAGCTTAAACTCACTCCCAACGAGCGTAGTATTGCCAAAGTTATTCTTAAAGAAATTGAATCTCGTCTCGACTTCATGATCGATGTGGGTATTGAATATCTTTCACTTGCTCGAAAAGCACATACCCTCTCAGGTGGAGAGGCACAACGTATTCGACTTGCTTCGCAGCTCGGTTCAGGTCTTGTTGGGGCGCTCTATGTGCTCGATGAACCAACAATCGGTCTTCATTCTCGAGATAATGATCGACTCATCAAAACACTTTTGAGTCTACGAGATGCTGGCAACACTATCCTCGTGGTGGAGCACGATGAAGACACGATCTTCGCCTCAGATTATATTGTTGATATTGGCCCAAAAGCTGGTGTGCATGGCGGTGAAGTTGTTGTTGCTGGCTACCTCGACGAGCTTTTGACCTCAAAGAAAAATACTTCAGGTTCACTTACACTCGATTATCTCCGCGGTGACGTAGAAATTGAAGTGCCAAAAGAACGCCGCACTCAGGAAGCGGGCAAGCTCATGATTCGCAATGCGAATATCTTCAATATCAAAAACATGGATGTCGATGTGCCGCTTGGCAAGCTTGTTGTACTTACTGGTGTGTCGGGTTCCGGAAAGTCCTCACTCATGTATGAAATTATTCATAAAAATCTCCAGGCTCGACTCGAACGCAAGACTCGAAGTGCTGAGACCTACAACTGTTCGTCATTTTCTGGCACCGAATATCTTGGCCGTACTATTTTGATCGATCAGTCACCGATTGGACGAACCCCTCGTTCCAACCCTGCCACTTATACGGGCGCCTTTACCTTTATCCGAGATCTCTTTGCAGCTACCAATGAAGCTCGAGCACGAGGCTGGAAGTCGAATCGCTTCTCATTCAACGTAAAAGGCGGTCGCTGTGAAGCATGTCAGGGAAATGGTGAGATTGCGGTAGAGATGCATTTCCTTCCAACTGTCTATGTGCCGTGTGATGTTTGTGCAGGTAAGCGTTTCATGAAAGAGACCCTCGAAGTAAAGTACAAGAAAAAGAATATTTACGATGTGCTTGAAATGACTATTGAGGAAGCAATCACATTCTTCGAAGACATTCCAGCGATTTCAGATCGTCTCAAGACGCTCGGTGAGGTGGGTCTTGGCTATTTGAAGCTTGGCCAATCTGCGACGACGCTTTCAGGTGGAGAAGCACAGCGTGTCAAAATTTCATCAGAGCTTTATCGTCCTCATTTACAAAAAACCATTTACTTGCTCGACGAGCCATCGATCGGTCTTCACTATGAAGATGTGCGAAAACTCATTGAAATTATTCAGAAGCTTGTTGAGAAAGGTAATACTGTCGTGGTGATTGAGCACAACATGGACATTATCAAATCCGCTGACTATATCATCGATATTGGCCCTGAAGGGGGAGTGGGTGGTGGTAAGGTGGTGGCAAAAGGCACACCAGAGCAGGTGGCAGGTATGGCATCAAAATCTCATACTGGAAAATATCTCAAAAAGATTTTAGAGAAATAGGTTGAGTGTTTTGGGATTTTAAACACTTTTCGAAAAAATTAGGTAAGAAAAAAGCGCCGGGAGTTGCCTCCCGGCGCTTGTGATTTAACAACACGACATGAACCCGTCAGGGTTTTGTCACCACGGCAGGTTGACTGCCGGCAAGGAACCCTTGATAGGTCCCCTTGGCCACCGTGATTTGGTTTGGTGTCATCTTGCTCCGCCCAAGCTGGTCTGCCAGCTCTTTACGGATTGAAGCCAGGAAGTGATCCTGACTCAGGGTGTTGTCGAGGTAGCTGCGACCCCGTTTGTCCAGCCATGTCTGCATGGCTAAGGTGATGGTGGACATCACCTTGTCACTGTCGGTGAGCCCTTGCGCAACGACGAAGTCGCACGAGACCCGCACGGTGCCGGAGCTTTTGTTCCAGATACCTGTTTTGACCGTGAGGTCCCAGTTGCTGATGGGGACCAGGTGTTCGCAGTTGCCACTAAGGTCCAACTTGTCCCCAAATCGGCTTTGCGGAGCTGGTTGCTGGGGAGTCGGTTGTGGCTGAGCGGCACCAACTTGTCCCAGAGCGGTAATCGCCGCTTTGAGATCAGCAATCTCCTTCTTCAATTGTTCAACGCTGTTCTCGTTCTTGGCGATCCGCTTGCTGTGGCTAGCAAGTTGCTGGGTGTGTAGTGCCAGCTGTTTCTCGTGGCGACGCAAGTCCTCCTGCATTTTCGCCATCTTCTCCGCGTTATCAGCGCGAATAGCAGCGAGACGGGGGTCAAGGTCGTTGGGAGGCGGCACCGCACAGTTCGGGTCTTGCGATGTCGAAAGTGCTGGTGGTGTGATGATAAGCTGATCAGGCTGGTCCCGAAGGGCAGCCCGAGGCTGGTAGCCGGTCCGACGCAGGAAGTTTTCCTGGTCGGTCACCCGCTGATCGAGATCGGTGACGATGCCGTTGATATTGCGCAGACTCCCTTCAACGCTCCGCTGCCAGTCACCGAAGCGGTTCGTGTCAGTGGGTGAGGGGGGCGCATCAGCGACCTTTTTAGGGTCAGTGTCCTTGCTGCGGTCATAGAGGCCCCAACAGAGGATGCCTCCAACGAGCAGGATAGCGATTGTTCCACTCCACTTTACCGCACCCCTGCCTTCCTTCTTGCGGAAGTAGAGAAAGCAGATGGTGGCAAGGATGAGTGTGCCAATACCTACGTAGGTCGATGTATTCATGGTTTTCAGTCTTTCGGTCGTGTTGTTTTTTCGATTGTCAGGGTGGGGGCCAATCAGGCATGAATCCCCACGTACGTAACATTTATATTATATACCATTAAATATATAATGTCAATATGTACAAAAAATCATAAGCGTGACATTGCACGGCCATTTCATGGCTAAAGTAAGCCACAGTTTTTCTTTGACCGCGAGCCTTCGGGTAAGGTATTATTATGCTCATGAAGCAATCACTCCTTTTTGCAAAAACACGCAAAGAAGCACCAAAAGATGAGGTTTCAAAAAATGCTGACCTCCTTATTCGCGCAGGATTTATTCATAAAGAGATGGCAGGTGTTTACACCTACCTTCCACTCGGCCTCAAGACACTTGGGAAAATTTCAAACATCATCCGCGAAGAAATGAATGCAATTGGTGGCGTTGAGATGCAACTCACCACACTCCAAGACAAAACTCTCTGGGAAAAAACCGGTCGCTGGGATGACAAAGTCGTCGACAACTGGTTCAAAACCAAACTCAAAAATGACACCGAGCTTGGTCTCGGCTTTACCCACGAGGAGCAGCTCACCAATCTCATGAAGGATTACATCCGCTCATTCCGTGATTTGCCGGTTTATGCATATCAGATTCAAACAAAGTTCCGCAATGAGGCGCGAGCAAAAAGCGGTATTATGCGTGGGCGTGAATTTCTCATGAAAGACCTCTACTCATTTTCTCGTGATCAGCAATCACATGATTCATTCTACGAAAAAGCAAAACAAGCCTACATCAACATTTTTACTCGAGCGGGCCTAGGCGATCATACTTATGTGACGTTTGCTTCAGGTGGTTCATTCTCAAAATATTCACACGAATTCCAGACAATCACCGATGCGGGCGAGGATGTTGTTTATGTTGATGAGAAAAAGAAAATCGCAATCAACAAAGAAGTGTTGACCGATGAGGTGCTCAATGACTTGGGTGTAAAAAAAGCTGATCTCGTTGAAAAGAAGGCGGTTGAGACTGGTAATATTTTCAGCCTCGGTACTCGTTTCTCTGAGGCGCTCGATCTCAAATATCAGGATGAAAAGGGCGAATCGCATCATGTGGTGATGGGTTCATATGGAATCGGACCAGGCCGATTGATGGGAACTATCGTTGAAGTTTTTGCTGATGACAAGGGAATTGTCTGGCCAGAAGAAGTTGCGCCTTTCCTTGTACATCTTGTAAGTGTACCCGACAAAGCTGGGGTTGCGACAAAATATGCTGACGATCTTTACGCAAGGCTTTCTGCAAAGGGTATCGATACCCTCTATGATGATCGCGATATTCGTCCTGGTGAAAAGTTTGCAGATTCTGACCTTATTGGAATTCCTTGGCGCGCGGTGGTGAGTGAGAAAAATCTTGTTGAAAATATTATCGAACTCAAGCATCGTAAGACCGGTGAAATTAAAAAGGTGACAGAGAAGGAGTTTTGGGATATTCTCTCCAAACACACGAAGTAGCCACGCTTCGATTATTACATTATCCGCATGATCAAACGATGGACCGAAAATACTTATAGATGGCTCTCAAACGATATCGGAATTGATCTCGGTACTGCGAACACACTCGTCTATTTGCGCGGGAAGGGAATTATTATCAATGAACCCTCAGTGGTGGCCGTCAATGAAAAGACAGGCCGCGTTGTTGCGGTTGGTACTCAGGCGAAACAAATGCTTGGTCGTACTCCAGGTCACATCAAGGCGGTGAAGCCTCTTGTTGACGGTGTCGTTTCGGATTTCGAAGTGACAGAAGAAATGATCGCCTATCTCGTCAACAAGGCCCAGAAGGATAATAAGAAATTTCTCGGACCGCGGGTGGTAGTAGGGGTTCCTTATGGTATTACCAACGTTGAGACGCGAGCAGTGCGCGATGCCACCAAAAATAGTGGCGCGCGAGAGGTGCATATCGTTGAAGAGCCAATGGCAGCAGCGATCGGTATTCGTCTTCCTGTGAAAGACCCGGTAGGTAGCATGATTATCGACATCGGTGGTGGTACGACAGATATTGCCGTGATTTCTCTCGGTGGAATTGTCCGAGCAAAGACCCTCAAGATCGCTGGTGATAAGCTCAACGAAGATATTATTCTTTACATTCGAAGTGAGTTTAAAATTTTGATTGGTGAAAAAACAGCCGAAGCAATCAAAATCAAAATCGGATCAGTTATCCCTGGAGATGTGCCGATGGAGGCTTCTATTAAGGGGCGTGACCTTGTTACCGGTCTTCCTCGTGAAGTAATCATCACTGATGGTGATATTCGTGAAGCGATCTCACAATCTATTGATGTGCTTGTTGAATCAGTAAAAGAGGTGCTTGAAACAACGCCACCTGAAATCGTTTCAGATATTATGCATCGAGGTGTGCATGTAGTAGGGGGTGGTGCGTTGATCAAGGGTATTGGTTCACTTCTCGCTGAACACATCAACATCCCCGTTCATATCGCCGAAGACCCACTTACTGCCGTTGCGCGTGGTACTGGTATAATACTAGAGAACATCGAAAAGTTTGACGATGTCCTTATCAAGAACGAAGATGAACTCCCTCCTTCGAAATAAAAGAAAAGACAATGCAGACCGGCGCCGAATGCTCATCATCGGTGCTGTTGCACTCGTCTTTATCGCACTCCTCTGGTATTTCCAATTTACCTTTGTCTCTCGAATGGTTATTTTTATCGGAAGACCTTTTATTGCAACAAAAGATTTTGTTGTCAGTATTTCTGGAAATTTCTTAAGCTACTTCGAGACTCGCAACGCTCTTGTTTCAGAAAACAACGACCTCCGCTCCAAGCTCTTTGAGCGTGACGTAAAGCTCACAACGCTCGAAGCCCTCGAAAAAGAAAATACCGAACTCAAAGAAACTCTCGGGCGAAAGGGTAAGGCAACTCTTATTTACACTCCAGTACTCCTTACACCTGGCTTCAGCCCGTACGACACATTTCTCGTTGATGGGGGAAAAAATGTCGGCATAAAAGTGGGTGATCGGGTCACTATCGACGGCGTTATTGCAGTCGGCGCTATCGATCAAGTATATCCAACAAGCTCAGTTGTTAAGCTATACTCAACACCAGGCAATGAAATGACCGTACGAATCGAGGGAGTAAAAATGCTCGCAAAAGCAGTTGGACGTGGTAATGGAAATTTTGAAATCAGACTTCCACGCGACATCAAAGTCGAAGAAGGGAAGTCGGTCTATGTCCCGAATATCAATCGCGAAGAGCTTGGTGTTGTTGGTGCCATCGAAGCTGATGTCGTAAACTCATTCCAGACCGTCCTCTTTGCTCTCCCTGTCGATATTCAAGGAACAAACCAGTTTTATATTATTCGCGACTAACATGCTCAAAAAGCGTATTGCAGTCTTCATTGTACTCAGCGTCCTCATCTATATAGCCCCGTGGTGGGTTGCGCTTCTCGGCGCTTGTGTGGCGGCACTCTTTTTCGATTCCTATTTTGAACTCCTTTTGATTTTTGTTGCAGTAGATGCATTGTATAGCGGAAATACTGCTCGACTTTTTGGAATCCACTATGGTATTGCGATTATTTCATTGCCATTGTTTCTTGGACTCGCAACACTTCGCCGTAGAATTCGAGTGTAGTACAATAGCGGAATGCTGAGAGCACGAGGGAAAATTCGAGAGCAACGATATAAGGAGATTTTTCCTGAGGAAATTCTCGCCGATTCGTCCAACGTATCAAATCTCGACCACGATCAATTTGAGGGTCATATTGAAAAACCTATTACTCGGCGCACGATTTATATTCTTGTTTCAATATTCACCTTGATTCTCCTTGCTTACACCTACCGATTGTGGGGCATTCAAGGTGTAAAAGGGGAAGTGTACGCAAAGCAAAGTGAGAACAACCGACTCCGTCATACGACTCTTTTTTCTGAGCGAGGTGTTATTTATGATCGCACCGGCAAGCTCCTCGCATGGAATGAACTCAATCCAGATAATCCCGATTTTTCATTGCGAAAATACGCAAGTGATCCCGGTCTGTCGCATGTTTTAGGTTATGTAAAATACCCAAAACAAGATTCATCAGGTCTTTATTACCAAGAAAATTTTCAAGGTATGGATGGTGTTGAAAAGTTTTTTGACGATAAACTCTCAGGTCAAAACGGTATTAAAATTATTGAGACTAATGCTCTCGGAAAGCTCCAATCTCACAACATTATTGAGCCGTCAAAACCCGGAGAAAACATCACTCTTTCAATCGATTCAGAGATTCAGTCCGAGCTTTATACTGCATTAAAAAATCATGCACAAACCTATGACTATCAAGGTGCTGCTGCTGGTATGCTTGATATTAAAACCGGGGAAATGATCGCGCTTACCAATTTTCCTGAGTATGATTCAAATGTACTTACTGACGGAAAAGATGTAGATAGGATTAAAAATCTTTTTAAGAGTAGGGCACAACCTTTTCTGGACCGCTTTGTCGACGGTCTTTATACTCCCGGCTCGATTGTGAAGCCGATTATAGCAATTGGAGCGCTCAATGAGGGTGTGGCAAATCTCTCAACAAGAATCACAAGTACTGGCTCAATCTCAGTACCCAACCCTTTTGATCCTGAAAAGCCTACAGTATTCAAAGACTGGAAGGCTCATGGACTCATGGATATTCGTCGAGCGATTGCGGTGTCTTCCGATGTTTTTTTCTACGAAATTGGTGGTGGTTTTGAAAAGCAAAAAGGAATCGGTATTGCAAATATTGAAAAATATATGCGTATGTTTGGGCTCGGGGCAAAAGTGAATTCAGACTTTCTTGCGGGAAAAGCTGGGGTGATTCCAAATCAGGAATGGAAAAAAGAAAATTTCCCGTCAGATCCTGAGTGGCGAATCGGTAATACCTACCACACCTCAATCGGTCAGTACGGCGTACAGGTAACACCAATGCAAATGCTCCAAGCAACAGCGATTCTTGCTTCAAAGGGTCAAAATATTAAACCAACAATTGTGAAGCGGGATGAGGTGCATGAAGATGAGATAAGTAGCGTCGATCTTCCAAAGGAGCACTATAAGACAGTCGATGAGGGCATGAGAATGACTGTCACTGAGGGTAGTGCTATGAATCTCAATCGACCAGGTTGGAACATTGCAGCTAAAACAGGAACTGCTGAGCTTGGTGTGAAAAAGCAGTTTATTAACTCATGGATTGTGGGCTATTTTCCTTATCAAAATCCAAAGTACGCCTTCGTTTTTCTCATGGAGCGTGGACCAAGCGCAACAGCAAAAGGAGCCTCTGTTGCCGCCGCAAACTTCCTCGAATGGCTTTCTTTGAATCGTTCCAGCTACTTCCAATAAGGGCCTGACTTCGAGCGAAGACTTGCGCAGGCCGACGGGCCGAGCACAGCAAAATCCTCCCAAGGATTTATGCGTGTCTGAGCGAGAAGTTAGGTTCCTTTACTTATGTCGTCTCCTGGGTTATTATTCATCTCTATAAAAGGATTAATCGCTCATATATCACCTTCAAAACCATGGCTGACCAAAAAGAGTATCTTACTAAGGAAAAATACGAAGAGCTTCAGAAGGAGCTTGAATTTTTGCGTAAAACCAAGCGAAAGGAAGTAGCAGAAGATCTCGAATATGCAAAATCACTCGGTGACCTCTCAGAAAATGCTGAATATCACGAGGCGCGCGAGACTCAGGCTGAGGTTGAGGATCGTATCATGAAGATCGAGGCTATTTTGAGCTCCGCTGAAATTATGGCCGCTCACCACACTGAGGTTGTGGGTATTGGCTCTACCGTGACAATTGTTCGAGAAGGTACATCTGAACCTCTTAAAATCTCGGTTGTTGGTTCAGAAGAGGCAGATGTGAAGAAAGGAAAAATCTCACTTCACTCACCACTCGGCGAAGCGATGATTGGAAAAAAGAAGGGTGAGACATTCTCTTTCACTTCTCCAAAGGGAAAGATGACCTACACCATAACCAACATCGCATAATCTATGGCTTCATTTGAAGAACTTCGCGACGCACGTCTTCAAAAGCTCAACAAACTTAAAGAGCAGGGAATAAATCCATACCCGATCTCATCACAGCAGGACTATACGCTCAAAGAAGTTGTCGAGCGTTTTGAAGAACTTTCAAAAACTCACGGTGAAGGTGGTAAAAGCTTAAGCCTTGTTGGCCGAGTGATGTCTTTGCGTCCTCAGGGTGGTCTCATTTTCTTCAATCTTTTTGACGGTACCGCAAAATTTCAAGGACTTTTAAAGCAAGAACTTTCTGAGAAAGGTGCTTTTGAGCTTTTCGAAGCTACCATCGATATGGGTGATTTTGTAGAAGTGCACGGCACTCTATTTACCACAAAGCGGGGAGAAAAAACTCTCCAGGTTGCATCGTGGAAAATGCTTGCAAAATCTCTCCGACCAATGCCAGAAAAATGGCATGGTCTTCAGGATGTGGAAGAGCGTTTTCGCCACCGATATCTCGACACCTTGATGTCAGAAGAAGTGCGACAGCGTTTCGCGATCCGATCAAAGGCAGTCAATCTCATTCGAAAATTCTTTGATGAGCGAGGCTATCTCGAAGTGGAGACGCCGCGACTTCAGACTGTGGCTGGCGGTGCGACTGCTCGACCTTTCGTTACTCATCACAATGCCCTTGATACCGATTTTTATCTCACGATCGCTCAGGAGCTCTACCTCAAGATGCTTCTCGTGGGTGGTTTCAATCGTGTGTATGAAATAGGCCGAAAATTCCGCAATGAAGGCATCGACACAACGCACAATCCAGAATTTACCATGCTCGAATCTCAGGAAGCGTACGCCGACGCTGCGTCACAGCGAGATTTCATTGAGAAACTCTTCAAGTTTTTGATCAAAGAGATTTTTGGAACCGATAAGCCTGAAATCGATGGTGTAGCCTTGGATTTCTCAAAACCTTTTGAAGTCATCACTTTCTATGACCTCTTCAAAAAATTCACCGATATTAAAAATCCTGAAGAGGTATCGCAAAAAGATGTTTTGGAATATGCGCGCAAGATTGGTGTAAAAGCTGAAACTCATGAAGCAAAGGAAAATATCATGGACAGCATTTACAAGAAGCTTTGCCGTCCAAATCTTGTAAATCCTACTTTTATCATCGACTATCCTGTTGAGTTTAGTCCTTTTGCAAAGCGAAAAGAGGAAAACCCTGCGCTCATTGATCGTTTCCAGCTTGTAGTCAGTGGTCTCGAGCTCGTAAATGCATTCTCAGAGTTGAACAACCCAATTGACCAGAAAGATCGCTACCTCGAACAAGACAAGAAAGGGAAGTCGGGTGAGGAAGAAATTTCACCAACTGACCTCGCATATATCGAAGCGATGGAGCACGGCATGCCACCAAACGGAGGTATTGGTATTGGTATTGATCGTCTCGCAATGTTCCTCACCGGTGCAAAAAACATCAAGGAGGTTATTTTCTTCCCAACACTCAAACCCAAATCTGAAGAGGGTGCAGCAAAAAAATCAAAAGATACAAAGAAGAAGTAAAGTACGCTATACTATAACTCTATGAGTACGCATAAGACCCGTTTGCTCCTTGCGGCAGGCATCTTTCCACCAGAAATTGGCGGGCCGGCAGTCTATGCAAAACTTCTCGTTGATGAATTGCCCGCAAAAGGAATTTATATCACCACACTGCCATTTCACCGTTTTCGTTCGTACCCAAAATTTTTTCGTCATATATCGTATGCGGTAAGTCTTGCGTTTAAGGCTCGCCACGCTGATGTGATCTACGCCCTCGATCCGGTGAGTGTGGGATTGCCCTCATTGATTGTTGCGAAGCTTATGGCAAAACCGCTTGCAGTGCGGATTGCTGGTGATTATGCGTGGGAGCAAGGTGTGCAGCGTGCTGGGGTGAGGGAGCTTCTGGACGAATTCCTTACTCACACTGGTGTGTATCCTACCTACATACACATTCTCAAAAAAATCCAAACACTCGTAGCGCGCCATTCTGATTGTGTTATTGTGCCAAGTGATTATCTGCGCCATGTCATTATGAAATGGGGCATTCCCTCAAAGCATATTCATGTGATACATAATTCCTTTGAGGCACCAAAAAATCTTCCATCAAAAACCATTGCGCGCGCAGAGCTTGGCCTTTCAGTTTCATCGGGCGAGGTCCAGGGACCAATTCTTGTTACTATCGGCAGGCTTGTACCTTGGAAGGGATTCTCGGCGCTTATTGAGTGCGTCCCAGCACTTCTCAAAGAGCATAAGGGTTTGGTGCTTCATGTGATTGGGGATGGGCCTGATATGGAAAAACTCAAGACCTTGGTTCATCGCCTCAAACTTCAGCAGTCTGTAATTTTTCATGGAAATCTCGTTCACGAAAAAGTTATTGAATATATACGAGCGGCGGACGTCTACGTACTCAATACTGCCTACGAAGGGCTTTCACACCAGCTCCTCGAGGCTATGGCATGCGAAACACCAATTGTCACCACTTCAATCGGTGCAAATAACGCAGTGGTGCGGAGCGGAAAAGAAGCACTCCTTGTAGCTTATAACGATAGACCACACCTTACCAAAGCTATTCATACGCTCCTTCGCAATCCACATTATGCCCTTGAGCTCGCTCGCCATGCTCATGCTAGGATTACACGATATACAACCGAGAAAATGATTTCTCATACCGCTTCAATACTTCATATACGATAATGTCATCATCAATGCAGGCGATTTACGAGTCGCACCACCAAAACAATAGACAGCAAGGCTTCAGCATCATGAAATCTGATCGTGGTGAGTTTTTTGCGCGGGTTATTGGAAAAGGGAAGCGAGTCCTTGATATCGGTTGTCGTGACGGTGCGCTCACCTCATTTTTTGTAGCTGGCAATAAAGTACTTGGTGCCGACATTGATAGCAACGCACTTGCTCGAGCAAAAAAAGATTACGGCATCGACACAATGATGCTCGATCTCCTTGGTGATTGGCGAGAGATTGCTGGCCGAAAGTTTGATGTCGTTGTAGCGGGTGAGGTGCTTGAGCATCTGTACTACCCACAACGAGTATCCCAGAAGGCGCATAGCGTTTTGGCACATGGCGGGCTTTTTATTGGCTCTGTGCCCAACGCTTTCAGCCTGAAAAACCGCCTTCGCTACCTTATGGGTACAAAACGACACACTCCACTTTCAGATCCAACCCATATCAACCATTTCTCAAAATCTGACCTTGAAAAAATGCTCAGTGGAGTGTTTTCTGAGGTGAAAGTTTCAGGTCTTGGTAAATACAAGATGCTTGCAAAACTCCTCCCGAGCTGGTGTGCGTTTGACCTTGTTTTTATTGCAAAAAAGTAACAGAAATACCATGAAATTCCTTGCTGACCAATCACCACTTCGAGAGGCCGAACATAAAGCTCTCTCAAGCATCACACTTACCGGCAGCGTACTTGATTTGGGGGGTGACGCACGGTCGTATTATCAAAAATGCTTCAAGGGTGAGTATCATATTACTACTCTCAATTATGATCCAAAGTCGGGTGCCGATATTGTTCACGATCTCGAAAAACCATTGCCAGAAATAGGGAAGTTTGATGCTGTTCTCGCTATCAATGTTCTTGAACATATCTACAATGCTCGACGCGTTGTTGAGGACGCATATCGAGTGCTCAACCCAGGTGGAACTATGGTTATTGCGGTACCGTTTCTTTTTCCTGTCCATCCCTCACCACAAGACTACTGGCGATTTACCTCTATGACACTCGAGAAAATGATGAAAGAGGTGGGTTTTCGTTCGGTAGAGTGTAAGGCCCTTGGAAACGGAGTTTTTGATGCACGATCCCTCATGCTCCAACGACTTCTTCCTAAACCACTTCGAATTATTCACCGCGCGCTCTTACTCCCACTCTCGCGCGCAAATGATTGGTTTTTTGCAAAGATTGCTCGATCACAAAAGAAACTTTACCATCCTGCTGACTACGCACTTGGCTATGTAGTGAGGGCTATAAAGTAATGGATACAAGCAAAAAAATTAAAATCTGCTATATCATCAATGACCTTCTACCTGGAGGGGCGCAAAAAGTTGTTGTTGATACCGCACGTTCACTTGATAAAAATCGCTTTGATGTGTGCGTACTCGTGCTTCGCGATGTCTTTGGTATCAAGCGAGGGTATTCAGATCTTTCTGCCCACCTAGAAAGTGCTGGAATTCGAATCGTCAATTTAAACCTTGGTAATAAGATTCGGTTCCAAGGTATATCACGTATCATGGCGCATCTACGAACAGAAAAGCCTGATATCCTTCATGCTCATTTACCAATGTCGATTTTACTCGCTGCTTTGGCAGGTCGCATTGCTGGAGTTCGAACAATTATCGCTCATGAGCACAACACCTATCACCTGAGTCCTTGGAAGCTTCGTATTGCCCGAAAGCTTATTTCACCATTCATTTCTTTAACTGTATGCTATACCGATATTGTTGAAAAGGAAATTTTTGGCTGTGTTCATGTTGCTAGTGCCGATACTCATTTTAAGAATCTTCGCTCATGCACTATTTTTAACGGAGTTGATGGAAAAAAGGTTCAGGAGGTGCAAAGTCGTTTTTCGCTTCCAGATAAGCGTCATGAAAAGCGCACCTCGCTCGGAATACAAGATCATGAGATTCTTGTTACCGCTGTGGGTCGTTTGATTGGGTGGAAAGGGCATGAAAATCTTATTCGATCTGCTCAGGAAATTATCGAAAAAAATCCTGCCGTTAAGATCTTGATTGTGGGGTACGGACCAGATCACAATGCGCTCCAGGCGCTCATAACCCAGTTTGGTGTTAGTGATAATGTATTCATGCTCGGTCAACGCATGGATGTTTACGAAATCCTCGCGGTGAGCGATATTTTTAGCTCTGTATATGCATATGATGATTCGGTGCGCACCCAAGAAGCTCTCGGTATTGCCGGCCTTGAGGGAATGGCATTTGGTATCCCAACTATTGCAGCTCTGTATGCCTCAACGCCACGTTTTATCACGTCGGGTAAGACGGGTGTGGTTGTTCCACCAAAAAATCCTCACGCTCTTGCAGAAGCAATCCTCACACTTGCCAACAACAAAAAAATGAGGACTGATATCGGAAAAGCAGGAGCAGAATACATAAAAAATCGATTTTCATGGGATTACCTTATTTCACTCTATGAAAAAATGTATATAATGGTCGCACGATGAAAGTCCCATTCCTCAACCTTGCATGGCAGCATAATCACATCAGTCAGGCCGTAGAAGCTCGTTTTAAGGCTGTAATGAACACCTCTGCGTATATCATGGGGCGCGATGTTGCTTTGTTTGAGGAGCATTTTGCTACCTATCTCGGGTCAAAATACTGCCTCGGCGTGGCCAATGGTACGGACGCCCTCATTATCGTGCTCAAAACACTGAACCTTAGTAAAAATGATGAGGTTATTACGATCCCAAACACGTTTTTCGCAAGCGCAAGCTCAATCGTACACGCAGGAGCTAAACCAGTCTTTGTTGATATTGACCCAAGGACGCGCAATATTTCGATCAAAGAACTTACAAAAGCAATTACCCCAAAGACCAAAGCAATTGTTGCGGTGCACCTGTATGGTCAGCCGGTAGACATTGATGCTATCAAGAGGGTGGTGGGTAAGCGCGACATTAAAATTATCGAGGATGCATGCCAAGCTCATGGTGCTCGTTATAAGGGTCGTCGTGTTGGTGGTGAGGGATACGCAAGCTGCTTTAGTTTTTATCCAGGAAAAAATCTTGGTGCTTATGGTGATGGCGGAGCAATTGTTACCAATTCAGAAGAGGTTTTTCTTCAATGTAAAAAATATCGTGACCATGGTAGTTTGGTGAAATATCATCATGAAATTATTGGCTACAATAGCAGACTCGACACTCTCCAAGCTGTAGTGCTTGATGAGAAGCTCAAATTTCTTGATACTTGGAACTCGTTACGCAGAAAGGCGGCTACTCGCTATAGAAAAAACCTTGCCACCCTCGAAAAACGCAAAAGTATTTCTCTGTTTTCTGATTTACCAAAAACAGAATCAGTCGAGCATCTTTTTATTGTTCAACTTCACAAAGCAAATCGTGACGAAGTACTTTCAAAGCTTGGCGCTTTTGGTGTGGGGGCGGGGATTCACTATCCAATTCCACTCCATCTGATGCCAGCTTTTTCCCACCTCAAATACAAGCGAGGAAATTTCCCAAAAGCAGAAGCTCTATGCTCTTCAATTATTAGTCTGCCGATGTTCCCAGGCATTTCTGATGCAGAGATAGACTACACGACCGATTCATTAAAGAAAATTTTACAAGACTATGAAAAATAAAAAACGCTTGGGGGTTATGATTGTTGGGTATGGATATTGGAGTCCAAATCTCATCCGCAATATTGAGAAGTTTCAGGATTTTTCAATTATCGGTATTTGTGAAAAGGATGAGGCTCGCCATGATATGATCCGTAAAAATCATCCATCATATAAGGTCTATCGTCATTATACTGAAGCGTTCAAGGATCCACAGGTGGACGCTGTGGTGGTTGGCACCGTCATCTCTTCTCATGAGCGAATCGCTCGTTCTGCGCTACAACACGGCAAGCACGTTTTGGTGGAGAAACCCCTTACCACATCCGTCGCCTCATCAAAATCTCTCATAAAAATAGCAAAGGAGAAAGGTCTAACGCTCATGGTTGACCACACCTTCATTTTTTCTGGTGCTATTACTGCCCTTAAAGAGCTTATCCAAAAGGGGGAAATTGGTGAGGTGTTAAGCTTCGATTCCCTCCGCCTCAATCTCGGCCTTTTCCAGCGCGATACCAACGTACTTTGGGATCTTGCTCCTCATGATTTTTCATTATTTCACTATGTATTGCCACATAAAGCCACACATATTTCTGCCATAGGCCAAAAGACACATCGTCACCCAATTCATACAAAACACTACGAGAGTGCAGTGTATATTACACTCTATGACGGAGAAAGAGTCATTGGACATATTCATGATAGTTGGCTTGCGCCACAAAAAATCCGCACCTTAAGTATTGTGGGTGACAAAGGTATGGTTGTGTATGATCAACTTGCCACCGATGGAAAGCTTAAAAAATTTAATAAGACCCTCAAGGCTCTCGATAGTTCAGAGAAGAAGGGTCTCTATGAATACATACAGGGTGAAACAACGGTTGTTGCTCATGCTGAGCGAGAGGACCTCGAAACTATGATCGGTGCTTTCCTCAAGGCTGTCAAAACTGGCCATCCACCAGTCACTGATGGTCTCTTCAGTCTTGAAGTAGTAAAAATGCTTGCAGCCGCAGACCGCTCCCTAAAAAGTAGTGGCAAAAAGGTAAAAATCCAGTCTATTTTTAATAAGTGATATACTACATACCATGCATCAAAATATTTCACAGGTAAAACTCGGTAAAGATGTGAAAATTTATGATTTCGTAAATTTGTACGGATGTACCATCGGTGACGGTACCAAGATTGGTACGTTTGTCGAGATCCAAAAAGGGGCGGTCATTGGTAAAAATTGCAAAATCTCAAGCCACACGTTTATTTGTGATGGGGTTACGATTGGCGATCGTGTGATGGTTGCCCACGGCGTGATGTTTATCAACGACAACATGCCTCAGTCAACAAACATCAAAGGCGAACTTGAATCTGAAAGTGATTGGAAAAATCGTTTTGTAACTACAAAAGTTGAAGATGGTGCAAGTATCGGAAGTGGGGCAGTGATTTTGGGTGGTGTTACTATTGGTGCTGGTGCTGTTGTGGGTGCTGGGGCGGTGGTCACCAAAAATGTACCTCCCAAAACTATTGTCGCAGGTAATCCAGCAAAAATTCTTAGAACAATCAATGAATAATCCCAAGAAGCCAACGATAGCATTGATGAGTTATGCCATGGATAATCGTACTGCAAAAGGTACGGCGCTTTATACGCGCAAACTTATCGAGAATCTTCTAAACGACCCACAGAATCCTTTTGACTATACATTGGTGCACTTTGAAAAAGTTGATGATCCGCTCTATGCGAAAGCGGCAGCAGAAATCATTATGCCGAAGATCAAGCTCCCACTTCCGTACGGTTCTCGTTTTATTTCACAAATGCTCTTTTTTTGGCGTTATCGCAAGCAGAAATTCGACGCTATTCACTGGTTCCAGCCTCGTGTATATCCTTTCTTTTGGTTGGCGCCAGCACGACACATCTTCATCACCGCTCACGGTGCAGGTGATATTACCGCCCCTTCCTTTTTTTCACTTTCGAGACATATCTACAATACAGTGCTTAAACTTTGGCATAAAAAAGCTGATGTATTGATCGCGGTTTCGAAATTTGCTCAGGAAGAAATTATCACTCATTACGGCGCGCTCCGTGAGCGGGTTCGTGTTGTTTATAATGGCGGTGGTGAGGACTTTCATAGAATCGACAAAAAAAATAGTACTGAGCGAGTCGGACAAAAATATGCTATTCGAGCACCCTATATCCTCAATGTATCTCGGCTTCAGCCACACAAAAATGTAAATACCGTTGTGCGGGCATATATTCAGATGAGAGAACATAATCCTGATAGAAAAGAACAACTTGTGGTGGTTGGTACGCCAGTGTTCGGTTTCGAAGAAACCTATGAGATTGCGAAGCGTTCTCCTTTTTCTGATAGCATCACATTTATTTCTTATATCGACAAAGAGTATCTCAATGATCTCTATTGTGCATCCGAACTCTTTGTTTTTCCATCGCTCAATGAGGGTTTTGGTTTGCCTGTTATCGAAGCGATGGCATCAGGCGTGCCAGTAATTACTTCCAATGTCACTTCGTTACCAGAGGTCTCGGGTGACGCCGCTCTGATTTTTGACCCATTTGATTGCGAGGGGATTTCAAAGGCAATGAATGCAATTCTTTCGAACCCTTCGTACAGGACGTCGTTGGTAGAGAAGGGGTTGAAGAATGCACAACGCTTTACTTGGAAGCAGTGTGCACAAGATACAATTTCAATTTACAAAGACATACTCAATAAGCGATAATAAGACCCATGAATACAAGCTGCCCACTCTGTCTCCAGAAGGATTCGACAAAGATTGAGACCCGAGAAAGTCATTCTGATTCGGGAATCACGTATACATTACACTGGTGTCATGCTTGTGATGGTCAGTTTTGGACTCCCCTTAAAAATCCTGGAGCAACATGGTATGAGCGTGATGTACGATATTCTTTCCGAAATGGGGCGCCACTTCTTGATCCAAATTGGAATCACAAAAAAGTGATTTCTTATCTCAAACCAATGATCGGGAAAGTGTTCGATATTGGTTGTGGTACGGGGAATTTCCTTGCTCATGCGAAACGAAAGGGTTGGCAAGCGTTTGGAATTGACTTCGATCGAGATGCGGTTCGTGTAGCAAACACTACGTTTGGGTTGCCGAACGTAGAGGTCAATGATCTCGGTGGATTTATTATGACCCATCCAAAGTCACAATTTGATCTCGTGACGTTCTTTGATGTTTTTGAGCATGTCGACAACCATATTCAATTTATTTCTGAGGTTCGTTCGCTTGTGAAGCCTGGGGGATATATTGCTATGTCGATGCCATATCGTCACGGTGCGCGCTGGCTTTTGCCACATGATTTACCACCTCGACATCTTACGCGATGGGATCGGGGAGCGCTCAGTCATTTTTTGGAGCAACACGGCTTTACCGTCAGGTATATTGCCCGACGCACTGAGGGAGTTGGTTTTATTGTCCTCAAACTCAGATTTCGTTATGGTGCAAGATTTTCATTCAATCTTGTTGGGAAAACTCGCTCAAAAGATCAGCGTCATGAAGCTACAAAATCTTCGGAATCACCAAAATCTGCGGGGCATTTTCCACAAACCAAAGAGTCTCGAAAGGTTCGAATCGTCACTGCACTTGCAAAGGCAAAAGATTGGATTATTTTTGGAATACCTGCGTGCGTAATTTGGCTTTGCATGATACCATCGAGAAAACGTTATATTACTTTGTATGCTATCGCCCAAAAGCACAATTAAATCGGCACTCAGCGTCCAAGATCACGACGTGCCGTGTCCACTCTGTGAATCCCACAACGATACAGTCATTGCCAAAAAGGGTTATCCTGGCGTGCCTCTCACCAACGTTATTTGCAAGACGTGTGGTTTGATTCGTATCAACCCACGCATGTCGGATAAGGGTTATGAAGACTTCTATCGAAGCGAATTTTTCGATTATCTCAACCCCTATGCACGTCCCGCTTATGTCGAAGAAATTGAGCGCACAACCGATCCAACATGCGAAACTCCCACCAAAAAAATGATCATGCCTTTTATTCGAAACTACGTACCAGTAGGTGGGCGTGTTCTTGATGTGGGTGCCGGTTTTGGACAAGTTCTCTATCTTTTGAAAAAAGAAAAAAATATTACCGGCATTGGTCTTGAGCCCGATCCATTTTCGCGAAACATTGCAAAGGAAAAGATGGGTATTGATATGCTTCCTGATCTTGTTGAGACCTACCTTGCAAAAAACAGTGGTAAGCCAGATGCAAAGGTTGATTTTATCGTGCTCAATCAAACCTTTGAGCATTTGATGTACCCACTCGAAACTCTCAAAGGACTCGCAAAGATTTTAAAACCTGAAGGTGTTATCTATATCGGGGTTCCCAATGCTTACAATCCATTCATCCCAATAAAGCTTTTCTATCAGTTCGCTCATACCTACAATTACACACCTCACACAATGAAACTTTTTGCTGAAAAAGCTGGGCTTAAGGTTATCGAAATCAAAGATCCACTCGGTTATCCACTTGAGGTGCTCCTCGCTCACAAAAACAGTTCGTATCGAGCAGAAAAGCCAGAGCGACTCACCCAAGGCTCTTCATGGAAAGATACCTATCGAAGACTTCGACGAAAAAAGTTCCTCAACATTTCGCGAGGAGGTATAAAGACAATTCTTGGAGCGGTGATTGGAAAAAACCTTACTGAGAAAGCGAAGCGGTTGATTGATCGGACAATCCATTATCGATATTAGTGCTTGTCGGTGTGTTAAGATCGCCTTTCTGTGCCTTATAGAGAAGCCAGAGTGAGATGAGTGTCGTTGTGCCCGAAGACACTAGAATGCCGATGATTGCTCCCCATACACCATAAAGCGGAATAAAGATAAGCATTGCAAGCACTTTTGCGATAATTCCAGAAATACTTACGATATAGTTTTCACGAATCTTTTTATGTGACAAAAGAAGTGATCCAAAAGGGTAGGTGATGGCAGAAATACAATAGAAGATGAGAACTTGAGAGTATTTGATCGAGTCTATGTATTTAGGAAGGAAATGGGTGAAAAACCAGGGTGCAATCGCCACATACACGAGACATCCAAATACAATAATGCCAGTAAGCATATACATTTTTCGAATGAGATTTTTTGCTATCTCTGAAGTGCTTCGGTGTGCATACTTTGGAAGCGCTAGGGTACCGAGAATTTTCAAGACAGACTGAATTCGGCTCGGGATTGATTGTGCAAGAGAAAAGATAGCAACCTGCGCGGGTCCAAGGAAGTGAAACAATACAATCTGATCAAGTGAGCCGATGATTCGAGTAATAACCTGGAAAAGGGTCATTGATCGTCCGTAGTGCATCATTCCCGGATCTTCCTTTGAGTCATGGACAAACTTTTTTGAAATGAAAAATACTGTGATAAGGCGTGCAATGATCGTCGGCACAAAATAGGCAAGAGCGATAAAGAAAATATTTTTTGTTACAAAAATAGTACCAAACATAATCAATGCACTCACAATTTGGGTAACTACATCGTTGATGGTCCACACACGGTAGAGTCTTTTTGCGTTGAAAAATGATACACCGACAGTTGACGCTTCCATGACAGGAAGTGCGAGCGCCATAATCATACAAAGGTACGCCACTTCCTGATGTCCAATAATATAACTATAAACAGCGTATAGAAGTGCCGCGAGGGTAGCCAGAAGGCCAAGCTTTATTTTTGCCCTGAAGCCCTGCATCATCGCTCCATCATGGCCATGGCTTGCTGACTGGATTACAGCAGTATCAATGCCAGGAAACGTCGCGATTGCGAAGAGGGCGTAAAGTGACAAAAGATATTTGTAGGTACCGTAGGTCTCTTGAGGAATGAGGTTAGCGAAAGCAAGGGTAAGGAAAAAACTAATAACCGCACTCGTAATTTGGGTTATCGTGAGGAGGGAACCTCCACGGAATATGTAATGGATGTCAGTTTTGAAAATTCGGCTTGCTTTTGTCAGGAGAAAATTCATGGCTTTTGTATGGGGGAATCATACCATAAACGGCAGGTTTTTCATCGTTGTATTCTAGGTGGGGTACTGATATAGTTGAATCACGCAGAATCCTATGAAATCCCTCAAACACTTCCTAAGTTCGCAGTGGCAGTGGTGTGTCGTCATGGTTGTCGGAGTGGCTTTGAGGTTGTTTTGTGCTACACGTTCACTCGATACACTTCTAACGCAATTCCTACCAGATGACGCTTTTTACTATTTCCGTATAGCGAGAAATAGTATCCAAGGATTTGGCTCAACGTTTGATGGAATAAATTTTACAAACGGCTATCACCCTCTCTGGATGACTATTCTTTTGCCGATTTTTTCATGGTTTTCGGAGGGCGGCGTGCATGATGTTGCCCCAGTCACGGCAGCCCTTATCGTTGGGGTTCTCCTTGATATTGGTACAGTCATTATTCTGTACCGACTTGTTACAAGAATTACCAAGAGCGCATGGATTCAGGCTTTTGTGGCGGCGATATGGCTTTTCAACCCTTTCATTCTTTTTGAAATCATCAATGGACTTGAAACATCACTCTCACTTTTTTTGATCAGCGCATTTATCCTCTGTGTTGTTATTATTTCAGAGCGAACCAATCACGCTCTGCCGGCAGCACGATGGTATATCATAGCGTCGGTCGTGGGAGGATTCATGATGCTTGCACGCCTCGATAACGTTTTTTATTTTGCGGCATTTTTAGGGTGGATTGTGGTGAGATCGTATGACAAGGAGAAGGGAATTCGAAAGAGCCTTTCCTCATTAAGGATCTACAAAAAGTTGGCTGCGTGTATTGTTATTGCTGGGGTTGTTGTTTCGCCATGGTTTATTTGGAACTATCAGCAATCAGGAATGCTCTTCACATCGGCATCGGTGACGAGTACTGTTGTTAATCATGGCTTGATTGAGCAGGACCATGGACCAAGCTTTACTCAAAAAATAAAGGCAGTAGTTTATAGCACCGATCTTCAGCTCCGTAATGTTCTCAAACAAACGGGTGCACCTGAATTTTTTCTTATATTTTTAGGCTTTGCCTTGGCGTTTTTTTCTCTGACGTACCGAGAGACACTCTGGTTGCGTATCTATCGAATTGATTCTTGGCCAGTGATTGCCTTTCTTTTCCTTGGCTGGATTGTAAACTTTATTGCAAATGCTTCAATCCGCTGGGCTGCTCGTTCTTGGTATTTTGTGGCGTTTGAGATTTTCCTTGTGTTGTTTATTGCCTTTATTTTGGAAAATGCAAAAAATATTATTCCATACCGAAAAGTCTGTGCATGTATTGTGATTGCTATTGTTGCGTATTCGTTTGTAGTGGGTTGGAGCAAGGATTTGCGGGATCGAAATAGCGCGCAACGGGAAATGTATGCAATGAGTCAGTGGATGAATGACTCGATACCTGTCATACAAGCAAAGACAGGACAGAAGACAGTGATCGGTGTTTTTAATGCGGGCATTCAAGGGTATTTCTCAAAGCACACCGTCATTAATCTCGATGGGTTGGTAAACAACAAGGCATCACAAGCAATGCTTTCAAAAAATCTTTGGGCATATATCAAGGGTGCGGGAGTGTCGCATATTGCAGACTATCCGCTTTATATGACGTATCGTTACAAGAGTTTCTTGGGTGTAGATGATCCACTCTCACTTCTTGAACCGATCCATACCATTGCCTTTGGGGCGCATAGTCGAAGTGCTGACGGTATTACGCTCTATCGTGTAAAATAAAAGTATGAAATACGGATATCTCATTCTTGCGTTTGTATGTAATGCGTCTGCAAATGCACTCATCAAACTCTCTGCGGCCTATAGCCTTGGTCAAAGCGGTTCTGTTGTTGCAAATACGCTTACTAATCCCTATTTGATTGTGGGAATGGTGGTATTTTTTGCGAACTTCATTTTCTTTTTCCTTGCTCTCAAAAAACTACCACTATCGGTTGGCTATCCCGTGATGATTGGTATGAGTTTTGTACTTATCAATCTTTTCGCATACTTTTATATCGGCGAGGCGATCTCTATTCCTCAGGGGGTTGGATACATCTTGATTCTCGCTGGACTCACATGCGTTTTGGCGTATCATAAAAACCATGACTAGATTTTCTGAAGTCCTTACAATTGTGCAGGCGAATAAGCTCAATTTTCCTTTGAAGCCATTGTGCGTGATGGATATAGACGGAACACTCGTTTCTGCGGGTGGCACTGAAGCAGAGATCGATCCAGCCATCATCACTGAAATCCAAGGTCTCAAGCATTTTGCCGATGTCGTTTTGTGTTCAAATAAGAAAAATTTTGAGCGTGACCGAAATATGGCAGCAAAGCTAGGGGTGGGGCATATTGAAAGTAGGCTTCACAAGCCAAATCCAAAGATTTTGGACGGGTATATTTCCGATACCAACCGGCCATCTCGTATTGTGGTAGTTGTCGGAGACAAATATCTCACTGACGGTCTTTTGGCACGAAGAGTGGGAGGGTATTTTGTTCGCGTGAAGCGCTTTGTGGGTCCAAAAGAGTCACTTCTTGATCGGGTATACAATCGAATCGATGATATTGCGGGAATCTTCCTAAAAGGGTATCTTTCCTAGTATATGAATACGGCAAAGGCATATATTCGACTTGTGAGACCACGACAGTGGGCCAAGGGTATTTTTATTCTCGCGCCACTCTTTTTTGGTCGCGAACTTCTCAATGGTGAACTTCTGAGCCTTTCTCTCTGGGCGGTGGTGGCATTTTCTTTGGCCGCAAGTGCAGTCTATGTTTTTAATGATATTGTTGATGCGTCTTCTGATGCGCGACACCCCGTCAAAAAATATCGCCCGATTGCCTCAGGTGTAGTGTCAAAAGGCAGGGCATGGATATTGAGTGCAGGACTTTTGATAGCAGCTATCATTATTTCAGACCTTTTTGTCCCAAGGATCGCTCTCGTTTTGGCGGTGTATGTACTTCTCAATATTGCATATTCACTTTGGCTCAAGCGAATCGTCATTATCGATATTCTTTGTGTATCGTTTTTCTATCTGCTTCGCGTGATAGCTGGAGGTTTTGTGACCGGTATCCTCATTTCTCGATGGCTCATTCTCTGCACCATTTTCCTCACGTTGTTTATTGTAATCGCAAAGCGCAAAACAGAATTTCGTCGCGAAGAGAAGCGGGAAGTCCTTCGCGCATATACTTCAGAATTAATCGATCATCTGCTCACAATTTCTTGTGGTCTCACCCTCCTTGCGTACAGTGTCTACACAGTTCTCGCGGTGAATTCACAGTACGCTGTCTATTCAATCATTTTTGTATTGATTGCGGTGTTTCGCTTTTTGTATCTCGTCTATGCCACTGATCGAGGGGAATTTCCCGAGAAGCTTCTCTTAAAAGACCCCGCTATTGTGATTTCGGGTATTGTGTGGGTTTTCTTTATGATCGGCCTTTTTTATCAAGCATAGCAATAGTATACTTTCTGGATGAAAACGTATTTTATAACCGGTGGCGCAGGCTTTCTTGGAATTAATCTTGTGAGATACCTCCTCGCTCGAGGACATAAAGTTGTGTCGTACGACATGGCGCCATTTGATTATCCTGAAAAAAAGCAGATTGCAGAAATTCGTGGTGATATTCGAGATATTGAGACGCTGCGCAGGGCCATGAAGGGGATCGATGTCGTCATTCATACCGCCGCCGCTTTGCCACTCTACACTCCTGATGAAATTCGCACGACCGATATTGATGGGGTAAAAAATGTGCTCCAAGTAGCGCATGAGCAAAACGTGCCACGCTTCATTCATATTTCTTCGACGGCAGTATATGGAATCCCTGATCATCATCCACTCTACGAGGACGATAAACTTGTCGGTGTTGGTCCTTACGGCGAAGCAAAGATTGCCGCTGAAAAAATCTGTGAGGACTATCGTGCAAAGGGAATGACCGTGACCATTATCCGTCCGAAGTCATTTGTTGGTCCTGAGCGACTCGGTGTTTTTGCACTTTTCTATGATTGGGCAAAGGACGGGCGAGGTTTTCCTATGATTGGTAGTGGTAACAATCGCTATCAACTTCTCGACGTGGAAGATCTCTGTGAGGCAATTTATCTCGCTTCGACAAAAGATGCTCAGGCAGTGAATACTGTTTTCAATATCGGTGCAAAAGAGTTCACAACCATGAAAGAGGACTATCAGGCTGTGCTCGATCGAGCGGGTTTTGGTAAAAAGATTAAAGGCTTTCCGGCTTGGCCAATGATTTGGACATTGCGCGTCTTGGAGTTCTTTAAACTCTCACCGCTCTATAAGTGGGTGTACGAAACAGCCTCGAAGGATAGTTTTGTTTCGATTGAACGAGCAGAAAAAGTTTTGGGTTATGCTCCAAAGTTTTCAAACAAGCAAGCGCTTGTGCGAAATTACGAATGGTATCTTGCAAGTCTGAAAAGTTTTGAAGGTCAGTCAGGTGTATCGCATCGCGTGCCGTGGAAGCAGGGGATTCTCGCTTTCGCAAAAAAGTTTTTCTAAAAAGCATTTAAAAAGTAAAAAATAGGCAAGAAAAAAGGCCGGACTTGCGTCCGGCCTTTGAATTGCTCGGGATGAATCAGATCCATCCCTTGAGAGCGAAGACCGCCATGGCGACTCGCTCCCACCAGAAGAACCCCCAGTTGCGGGGATTAGTGCTGAACGGAAGCTTCCACTTGGATCGGCACCAGACCTGAGTTGAGTCTGGGTCATAAGGAATACTGTTCGCGTTAGGAATCGCAACCTTGAAGCCAAGCCGTTCGGCGGTCCATACAACGCGCCGCAAATGGTCGGGGTGTGCTACCGCTGCGATTTTCACGAGTTTGCGGTTTCTGGTCAAGACGGTAGTAAAAAAGTGACGCGTCGTGATGTGTGGGTTGCCTCGATCACCAGTTTCGATGTCGGGCTCGACGCCGAGTTCGCGGAGGGCATCCGCGATTTCCCATTGTGCAATGAGTTTTGCTTGAGGGAAGCGTTTACGGAGGTCAACCATGACCCGGGCAATCCCACGGTTACTTGCGCCGGGGGTGCCATTGCTCGCATGACTTCCAAAGGGTACACCAACGATTGCCTCGATGTCTTCGAAATATGACCAGGATGATGGCCAAATACGAAAAATGACCAAGGGGAGTGTGATCGCCTTCAAAAGGCGAAGAGGGTGGTCTAGGACAGTGTTTCTCACGGGTTTTAAAGGGCTATTTCGGTATTCGATACCGAAAGGTTTAATAAGAAAATCCTAGCATATATTTTGTGTAAAGTCAAATTTTAGTAAAAATAAAAACAGCTGATTTCCCTCGGAAAGTTATCCCCAAAAAAGTGGTTATAAAGTTTGTGATGTGGGATGAAGTGGTATAAAATATATATCAGATGGGATAAAGTGGTAAATAGAAAAAAGCTCTTTTATTTACAACCATTATTCATAAAGCGAAACAAAATATTTCGCACGCAATTTAACAAGATGAAACTTCGAACAAACGTTGTTGTAGTCAAAAGTGCAGTGGGAACATTCACGATGCGAGTTGTGACCCTCACAGCAAAAATGCGAGAGAAGGTTCTTATCAAAAAACCTTCACGAAAGCAGGGAAATCAGCAGTAGTCAGTAATTCATTCAATAGCATTCAATCATGTTTATCGGCCAATACACTCACACACTCGACGACAAAAACAGGCTCTCGTTGCCGGTTAAGTTTCGACGTGATATGGGCCGAAAGATTGTGATCACTCCTGGTTTGGATGGATGTCTCTTTCTCTTCACCCTCAAACAGTGGGAGAAAATTTCAGAAAAGCTCGGTGAATCTTCAATGCTCTCAGCAGACACACGAAGCTTCAATCGTTACATGCTTGGAGGTGCAAACGAGGTCGAAGTAGATAGTATCGGACGAATTCTCGTCCCAGATTTCTTGCGTGATCGCGCAGGACTTGGAAGCAAAGCCGTCATTATTGGCGTGCAGAGCCGAGTGGAAATTTGGAACGAGAAGTCGTGGATAGCGTACAAGGCAAAGGTCGAGAAGGAAGCGGATCAGCTTGCAGAAAAGCTCGGCAGTGTCGGAGTACTCTAACATTACTTTTCATGGTGCATACAACGGTTCTTTTACACGAATCAATAGATGGGCTCAATCTCACTGGCAAAGAAGCAGTGGTAGTTGATGCAACGATCAATGGTGGTGGTCATAGTGAGGAAATCGCAAAGCGCTACGGCGACAAGGTGACAATCATTGGTATCGATATGGACGCAGACGCTCTCGAGCGAGCGAAGGCTCGACTTGATGCGGTTGGTGCAAAATACCAGCTTGCTCAGTCAAACTTTCGAAATCTCGACACAGTGCTCCGCAACAGATCGGTAGATGCAATCGACGGAATTCTCTTTGATCTCGGACTTTCTTCAAATCAGTTTGAAGATTCCGGTCGAGGATTCACCTTTCAAAAGGATGAACCACTTCTCATGACCTTCAAGAAAAATCCTGAGGGAATTGAGATCACTGCTGGTCAGATTGTGAATGAATGGCAAGAAGAAAACATTGCCGACGTCATCTTTGGATACGGTGAAGAGCGCTATGCTCGACGAATCGCAAAGAAAATCGTTGAAGCTCGAGCCACCGCTCCGATTAAAACTACATTCCAGCTCGTAGAGATCATTCGATCTGCAGTTCCTGGCTTTTATCAGCATGGAAAAACTCACTTCGCCACCAAGACCTTCCAAGCGCTCCGAATTACCGCAAATGATGAGGTACAGGCGCTCCGAGAAGGACTTCTCAAGGGCTTCGGACACTTGAAGTCAGGTGGAAGAATGTCAGTCATCTCATTCCACAGTATCGAAGATCGAATCGTAAAACGTTTCTTCCAAGATATGCAGGAACAGGACAAAGCGAAGATCATCACAAAAAAGCCCATCTCACCATCCCAAAAAGAACTTACCGAAAACAGACGAGCGCGCAGCGCAAAACTCCGAATTCTCGAAAGAATATAAAGAAAGTATCAAAAAACAATCAAATTTTAATAAAGAAATAATAAAAACCACATGAAAACAATCGCAATCACAGCACACAAATACGACATCCTTCTCCAAAGAACATTTTGGGCGTTGGTTGGAATGATTTTGCTTACGATTGCGTGCTATACCGTTCTCGTCAACAAGACCGTCTTGAATGTGGCTTCACGAGAAAAAGAACAGTCTCAGCTTTCTCAGGTTCGATCTCAGATTGCAGAACTCGAAACCCAGCAGATTGCTCTCAAAGAAGGTATTGATGAAAAAAAGGCAGCAGAACTCGGCTTTATCGAAATCGCTGATCCACAGTATCTTTCAGTTGCGGATACAAATATCGGTCGAGTGTCGTATAATCGATAGGCATGAAAGGGGCGACCTGGAGAATACGCATTATTTCTGTAGGCATTATTGCAATTGCCTTGGTTTTTGTAGCCAAGCTGTATTTGGTGCAGGTGGTCAATGGTTCACAGTATCGTGAAGATGCAGAGCGACAGTATGTGCGACCTGGTCAGGCACTCTTTGATCGTGGTTCAATCTATTTCTCATATCGTGACGGTGGTGTCTACTCCGCAGCGACGGTGAAGAGTGGCTTCCAGCTTATTATGAATCCAAAGCTCATCAAGGATGCAAGCAGCACCTATGAGTCTTTAAATCTTCTCTATCCTCTTAATCGTGAGGAATTCATGGCAAAGGCTGAGAAAAAGAATGACCCTTATGAAGAACTTGCAAAGCGTGTTGATGAAGTCGCTGGGCAAAAAATGAGCGAGCTGAAACTTCCTGGCATTCAAGTCGTGCGAGAAAAATGGCGATACTATCCAGGAAACAAACTCGGCGCCCAAACACTCGGCTTCGTAGGCTTTAAGGGTGACCAACTTGTCGGCCGTTATGGACTTGAATCATTCTACGAAAATACCCTTAAACGAGAATCAGACAAAAAATTTGTAAACTTTTTTGCTGAAATTTTTTCAAATATCGAGGAAAAGGTTATCAACCAAGGCGATCTTGAGGGTGATGTAGTAACAACGATCGAGCCATCCGTGCAGCAGCTTTTGGAAAAATATGTCAATCAGGTGCAAACCCAATATCAATCTGAAATGACCGCAGGAATCGTGATGGATCCAAAAACTGGGGAAATTATTGCAATGACAAGCTCGCCAAGCTTCGATCCAAACACCTACCAGAATGAGAAAAATATCCGCGTATACTCAAACCCTCTTGTTGAAAATGTCTACGAAATGGGTTCGATTGTGAAGCCACTTTCTATGGCTGCTGGACTTGATACTGGAGCTGTAAAAGCCCGCACTACAGTACGAGATCCAGGCTATATCACACTTGATGGAAAAAAGATTCAAGACCACGATCGAATTGATCACGGTATCGTTGATATGCAGGAGGTGCTCAATCAGTCGCTCAACGTCGGTATCACTTTTGTTATGCAACAGATGGGGCGTGACGTCTTTACATCATATATGAAGGCTTTCGGCCTCGCTGAGCAGTCGGGGATTGATGTTCCGAATGAGGGTAGAAATCTTGTTAAAAATCTCGATACCAATCGAGATATCGAACACGCCACCGCTGCGTATGGACAAGGAATCGCTCTTACTCCCATCACCGTCATTCGAGCACTTTCAGCGCTCGGTAATGGTGGATATCTCCCCACACCACACGTAGTAAAAAAGATTGATTACCGCCTCGGTTTCTCAAAAGAAACCGAGATCAAGGAAGGGCGACGGGTCATCAAAAAAGAAACTTCCGAAGAAATTTCACGCATGCTTACCGAGCTTGTAGATCGTGCGCTCAAAAATGGCCAGATGCGCATGCTCCATTACAGCATTGCCGCAAAGACAGGTACGGCACAGATTCCGGAACCGGGTGGTGGATATTACGAGGATCGAACCCTTCACTCATTCTTTGGGTATTTCCCATCATACAACCCGCGATTCATTATTTTGCTCATGACTATCCACCCAAAAGATGCGAAATTTGCGTCAGAGACGCTCACAGGACCATTCTTTGATATTGCCAAATTTCTGATACACTATTATGAAATACCGCCCGATCGATAAGAGCACCCACGAAGCAAAAACAAACGCATGAAAGCTATATTTAAAATGATTGTTGTGTGGATTCTCGAGCAGGAAGCTCGAGTGGTCCTCTGGAAATACAAGCCCAAAATTATTGGTGTTACAGGAAATGTTGGCAAAACGAGTACAAAGGATGCTATCTATACCGCACTTGCAGCAGAGTTTTTTGTGCGAAAAAGTGAGAAAAGTTTCAATAGTGATATTGGCGTACCTTTGACTATTCTCGGTTGTAGTAATGCATGGTCGAATCCCTTTTTGTGGCTTGAAAATTTTTGGAAAGGTTTGCGACTGATTCTTTTTCGCTATCCATATCCGCAGTGGCTTGTGCTCGAGATTGGTGCCGATCGACCTGATGATATTCGCAACCTTATGAAGTGGATTCATCCTGATGTGGCGGTGGTCACCCGTATCGGTGAGGTGCCAGTCCATGTTGAGTATTTCAAAAATCGCGATCAGCTGATTTATGAAAAGAGCCACCTTGCTCGCGGTCTCAAAGCTGGCGGTGTATTGGTAGTAAATGGCGATGATAATGACGTTCTAAAGTTTAAGGAACTGGTCAAAGCTCGCTCGCTTGTAGTAAGTATGGGTGGAGAGGGGGATCTTGTTGCTTCCCATGAAGCAGTTTTGTATGAAGATTATGTCGATGCGCAAGGCAAAGCCTGGAAAGTTCCGACCGGTATTATGTGTAAGATAAACTACCAAGGCAATTCTGTGCCTTTGATCCGTCGTGGTGTACTCGGTATGCATCTCATTTATCCAATGCTTTGTGCGATTGCTGTGGCGGTATCACAAGGGGTAAATATCGTCTCAGCCTCACAGGCATTTGCCAATGAAAAAGCAACTCCAGGCCGCATGCGTCTACTTCCTGGTATTAAAGATTCATTGATTATTGATGACACCTACAACGCTGCGCCTGTCGCTACCGATGCTGCACTGCGAACCTTGAAGGATTTGAAGCACGACCCCCATCACAAGGGCAAGAAAATCGCAATCTTGGGTGACATGCTTGAGCTCGGAAAACATTCTTCAGAAGAACATAAAAAAATCGGTCAGCTTGCCCGTGAGTGCTGTGACATTTTGATCACTGCGGGTGTGCGCGCCCGTTCAATCGCCGAGGGCGCGCTCCAATCCGGCATGAATGAAATGAAAATCGTTCAGTGCGACACTTCACAGGAGGCGGGGAAGATGGCAGAGGGTCTCATTGCCCCTGGTGATATTGTACTCGTCAAAGGCTCACAAGGCGTACGTATGGAAAAAGCCGTCCTTGAAATTTTCGCCGACCCAATGAATGCCAAAGATTTTCTCGTGCGTCAGGATGAGGAGTGGAAGGGGAGATAAGCTATTTTTGATGGTGGTCAAGTCGTTCTCGGTCTCGCAATTTTGACATTTCACCGATTTTCCTAAACCAACTCTTACCATAAGTCTTTTCAATCAGCCGAGCGAGGGGAAGAAGGTCGCCTCGAGTTGAAGCTGAAACAAAAAGTTTAAAGACATCATCGGCACTTTCGAAAGTTTTTTTATTTCGAGACCATAGGTCATTTATTAGTCTATCAAGATCCTCTTTTTCTTTTACATATGCTGGTGATACAAATCGATCACTAGCACCAACTTGTACTTCATGATTGAAAACACCATGTTTTCCCATGTGTTGTAAGAATCTTTCCATGAGTCTATCGGTAATCGCCTCATTGATATCGTGGAAGTAATACACAAACTCTTTTAATTCATTATCATGAGTACCGATCCCAATTCCAAATCGTCTCATAGATGCATCATCCCCTTGGCGGTTATTAATAGAATAACTTATATACTGAAGCGTATGAATCATCTCGTGCGCAATTGCTAGGGTAAATTCAGGACTATCAAAATCATAATCATTGAAAAGATAAATTCGGTTGGTAACGGAATCGTAACAGGCTACGCTCGGATATTGTGTGCTGTCTTTAGGTTGCATCTTTTCACGCTGGATAACATGAATTCTATCTAATGGAAGCAATTCTGGTCGCTGAATTCCATACTCATTAGTAAACGAAGTGAAATTATCAAAAAGTGTTTTGATAATTTTTGTGACCCTTAGGGGTGTGGGTATCTCTGCGTATTGAAGTGGGAAGTCGAATTTTTCTGAAGCGAGCTTTTCAGAGAGTAGGTTTTGATGCTCTGGTTGTCCTCCAAAAATATGGGGTTTTTCCATGGTTGTGACCCTACGGGGAATCGAACCCCGCTTCCAGCCTTGAAAAGGCCGTGTCCTAGCCGATAGACGATAGGGCCGCGAAAAAGACTATAGCATAGAAAGAGCCTTACCTCAAGCTGTAACAATAAAATATTGACATATTGTATTTAAATATGATATAAAAATCCCAATTCTGCTCATCAAAACCAAATCTAAAATCACTATGAATCCACAAGATCCCGACATGTCCGCCATGAAGTCGCGTCTCTTTGAAGCGCTCTCTCAGGAAGACATTTTCCGCCTCGTATTCGACGACCTCAGGGTCACATTTGGCTTTCTCGGCTGTAGTCGTGTCAAAGCAGACGCCCTTGTCACCGACATACTCATTTCGCTTCGAGATTCGTTCAGGCTCAGTGTGACTGAGATGGGTCTTCGCAACCTCCTTGGACGTACGATGGTTGGGCAGCATCAGCCGATCCTTGAAGTTCTCAGGGAGAAAATGGCCGACCGTGCTTCACTCATTTTTCTTCAGACTAGTCGTTTCTTCAAACTCAACGAAAAAATCGTTGATTGGGGTTGCGGTGATGGCCAGGTCACTAACCTCATTCATCGTCACATCTCGACTGCTGTTGAGGGCTACGATGTTCGCGATTACAAGGCTCCGGGTGTTGAAGCCCGAATCGAGACGTTCAACGGCCGGTTTGTGCCGGTGCGGAATGAATTTTTCGACGCTGGCCTCATGACGAACGTTGCTCACCACGAGGCCAATAACATTCTCATCCTCAAGGAACTCGCTCGTATCATTAAACCAGGCGGTCGCTTGGTTGTGATTGAGACGGTGCCGATCGAGGATGATCCGATTCAGTTCGAGCGGACGTTCGTGCTCGACTACGTTTACAATCGCATCTTTCAATCAGCTGAAGCGAATGTTCCCGTGCCGGGTACGTACGAAACCGAGGCTGGGTGGGTGAAGCGTTTCGACGAAGTTGGCTTCGATCTGATGCCGACGACAGCAGATCTCCAACAGAACCCTTTGCCACTTGGTTATGACCAGGAGTTGATCCGTGATTGGCACACCCTCTTGGTGCTTGTGCGTCGAGGTGCGGTCAAGACCTAGTCAGCATGGAGTTTGGACGTAGTTTTTTCTCAGCCGCCGCGGGTAAACCTCGCGGCGGTTTTTTTGTGTTATTATTCGAACTATGAAAATACTTTCGTCACTAAGAATAATCTTTGCTGTAAGTTTTTTTCTGATGATGGCTACAATTTTTCTTTACAAAGATAATGCGCACTACTTTCCTGTTATTATGTTTTTTGCGTCTAGCACTTTATTGTCAGGTGCGTACATCAATAAGGTAAGAGGGTATATTAGAAATTATAATAGTATGTTTGGCAGAATTATTTATCGTGCGGAACGACCAAAAGAATTTTTCATCAATCAATTTATAAGAGTTGCTGTGGCGGTGATTTTACTCATTATCGCAGTCGTATCAAGTATACCTAAGTAAGTATTCAAATTTACCATATCAAACATATTGTATTTTTATATTCAAACTATGAATTCCATCGTAATTCAAGAACCAACACCTGTTCACTGTGCAACCTATGCAGAGAAAGCCTTGGGGTTTTATACAAAACTTGGCTTTGTTGATACGGGGAAGCGTTTTACAGAAAATCACAACGCACCACACATGAAAAATCTCACGATACCCGAGATGGAATTGATTTTGAGGAAATAAAAAAAGAGCTGGTCAGGCTCTTTGAAATTGTGTGCTTTCGCACGACCGTGTTGGTTTCAGTGATTTTTGCGGAGCACTTCGAGAGTTATCTCGCACAGTTGTTCCCACGAGAGTCGACTACCAGTTGCTCGCGGAGAGCCACCGATAATCGTTGACCCGTTCCAGCCGTTTTCACAAGTGAGTCCCTCGGCTTCGTTGAATGCCTTGTAAAGCGACTCAACCGGAAAAGGGTAGTATTGCGAAGCTTTGCCAACGGTGTAAACAAACTTGTTGTCGGGCAAGCGGGCCACCAAGCTGATGTAGCAGGTCATTCCGTTTTGGAAGAGATGATAGCGAGCTTCGTTGCCACCGATCTCGTCCACAATCCAGAAATCTTTACCTTGGTAAAGAATGTCGTGACAGATGTCGAAGGGTTTTTCCTCAGCTTCACCCATCACAAACTTGTTAAGTCGCCCGAAGACGCTCATCAGGTTGTCGTAAAGGGCAGCGGGTTTTGCTGTCGCTAAGCCACCCGACTTGCGAAATTCTGAGTAAGGGGCAAACACCCAATTATGCCTGCGCTCGAGAGAGCCGCGAAGATTCATGGGAAATGCCCCACCCGTAACGTCAAGACGATCAGTGAGCTCAAGAAGTCGCCCGATGGTCGGATTGCTTGCACCACGCGTAAATTGTTCGTGATGCTGAAGAAGCCATGCGGCGAGGGAACTGTCTTGATCGGTGTCATTGATGAATATGGTGCCATTCAGCGAACCATCTGCGCTAGTGAGTCGTTGGATCATTGCACCCTTGAGGGCGAAATAGACCTGTCGTGCAGTGCACATGGTCACCTCACGAATGACACCTGCGTGGTGGTCAAAGTTGAAGCGGTTGTGTTTGAGGTCAAAGCGAGGGCCGCCACCGACTACACCGTCGAGGGCAATGAGATTGTTGCCGTGCTGGGCAAACTGATCCCAGGAAAGGGTGACGCGAGGAAGAACCTCGAAGTCGAAAGGTTTGTCTTCGAAAATCATAAGGTATTAGGTTTTGAGAGGGCGTGATTGCCAAAACACACATTACAACTTTTATCACACTATGTCAATTTTGATCAGTTTGTGATCAGGAGTATAATTTCTGAAGGCTTTCACAACTTCTCCATATCCAGAGTGCAGCGAGGGAACTAGCCCGATGACCTGCCAGCAACCTGCCGTTTCGCAAAGTCTTTTTGCAGACGAAAAGGTGCTCCTTCTAGCCCGCAAGGGAAAGATAACCATGTTTAAAAACCTCTTTCACCTACGGAAGAGGTTTTTGATTGCCGAAACTTATGAAAAAATTTCTTTTTCAAAATGCAGTAGTATTTGATGCAGTCTTTGTTTGTTCCATGGTGGAAGCCAGCCATGAAAATTGCCTCGCACCTTGATGAGATTCATCTGATTGCAACGCTGTTCCATCATCCTTGATTTGCTTCAGTTTTTTTGGCATAGTAGCGTTCGCTCTCAGCACAACAAAAACTCAAAACGCGAACAAAACGTATGTCATCTACATCTCACGTATCGGTCGGCATGCCGCCCGAAGCCGCTTCCAAGATGATTGGGCAATTCTTCGTCCATGCGAAGCATGATCCAGCTCTGGGACTTAACGATCACACCTACGAGGTCATTGCGATTGCGTGGGACAAGGACTATGAAGGTCCTGAAGGGAAGGGTCGTTGGATGGTTGTCTATCGGATGCTCTATCGCACTCCTGATTTCAATCCACCGATAATCACAGTCGCTCTCAGTCGGTGGAATGAACCGCTCGACAAACCGTCTGGTCCTTACAACTCGCTTCTCCGCTACGCACCCGTCACGGAGGAAAACGACAGGACGAGGTACCGGAAGTTGGTTGAAGTCGCCCATGAAATGTATGGCCGACGGAAGTAATCAAAGTAATTTTGAACGCGAAAGCGGCGCCCCTCCGGGGCGCCGCTTTTTTCCTCCCTGAATTTTTTGATGAACGCTACTTTTTTGTAGACCCAATCTTCACTGAATCAAAGAATTTTTTCTCCTGTACAGGATCACCGGCAGAGCCTACCGCCTTGGCAGTAAACACAAGAAGTGAATGCTGATCGTCTTGGTAAAGCGCATATCCACGAATTGTTGAATCTTTTAATTCAATTTCAAAATAACGAGCTTCATGACCAGAGACCGTCACTGACTTTTGACTGCTATCAATTGCACCGGAAAGCGCTCCCTGTACCATTGAATCAAGAAACTCCTCATGCGACACAATGATTGGGGTATCGAGCGCATAGAATGTTGAGGTGTAAACAACCGAATGCTCAGGGTCGAAATATCGATAGAGTGAGTAGGTTACGGACTGACCACCACCAGGAGCAACAAGAGGCAAGGCGGTTTTCCCTTCAGGGATTCCTGGAAATACTACCGTGGCGCTATTTTTTGTAATGGATTTTGAAGTTACGACCTCATCAATGTACTGAGACTGTGTATGATTTTGTGTCTGTGACTGGGTTCGAGTCCGCGCATTATGAAGCGCAGTCAAAATATTTACTGCAACGATACCAGCAAAAGCAAGAGCAAAAAGTGCAAACAAACATGAAATCACAATGATCGCAGTACGTGTCTTTACTGGCTCAATTGTAATGGCTCGCACATTGTCTGGGGTGTACGATGCCGGCACGACGAGGGTCTTAGAGAATGAGTCATGCCATGCTACTGGATATTTTGAAATAATAATAGAAATCCAGTAAAAAGGAATGAAACGACACCCGGTTCTACCAAGTGCTTGAAGGAAAGATATTTTCTCACCATTTCGATTTACAATGCGAGTACCAAGAATCCACGCACCTGGCGTCGCGCTGAAGGAATATTCCAAAAGTGCGTAATACAAGAAAGTAATAAAGAGATTGAGGGCGAGATTGTACAAAACCACCGTCCAGATGAACCGAATGCCATCGGTGGTCTGAGCTGGCGATAAACCAGGAAGATTTAAAAAGGGTAAATAGTGTCGTATTGCAAAAAGAATCAGACCAATGAGAAGTGCGTCGATAATACCGGCTGCAATTCGACGCCAGACAATTGCTGGACGATATATATTTTGAGTTTCCATACGGAAATATTACTACGGAGATGATAGCTCTGCAAAGAAAACCAAGATCTTTGGGGGTAAAAAGCTGCGGCAGAAGCTGCCGCAGCCTTGAGAGCGCGATGCGCTCAGTCCTCTCGCTCAGGTGGTTGGCTGAGTGTGAGGTGTTTCCCTGGAACGTGCTCCGGGGGCTTCCGTGGAGTACGTTTCCGAGGAGACTTGTGTGGGGTTTTCGCACCACCAACCTTTTCACCAATGAGCTGAAGGGTGAGGTGAGGTGGTTCTTGGGGGATTTCCATGAGGGCAGCTGCGCCACTTTGGATTAGATCCCTCATGCGGGCGAAAGTCCAACCTGGAGACGGTGATGAGGCGTCTGAAGTCGTCATGTTTCCTTTCTTGGAGCTACCCAGTGCACCATGCACCGGACTGACCCTAAGTATAGCATATTGACAGCGTATGTCAATATATTGTGTAGAAAATACTAGGCCTCAACAAGGCCACAATTTTCTCTCGAGTGGAGTTATCAACACCTAAACGTCGAAGTGAATGATGCCACCATCTTCGCATGGTATGATTATCACGTAACAGAGTAGGTAACATTATGCAAAATAAAAAATATATTTTTCTTCTTATTCTTGTTCTCTTTATCATCATTTTGGGCCTCGTAGCCTATATCTTTAGAGGATCACGTGATGTACATCGAGAGCAGGGTGATCGCGTTATATTGAATTACGAGGAGAGACAGGCGAAGCAGCAGGTGATCAATGCGGTAAATAAAGACACTACAAGGGTCACTCTTTCACCTGAAGAGCGTGCGCTTAAAGCAAAATTATTAGCACAATAAGGATTTTCCACACTGACACTTTCCAAGAGGTGTGAGATACTTATTACGTACGATATTAGAATTATTTTTATGAAATCACTATTTACAACCATCACGAAGCATATGATTGTAGCAGCGCTCGTCCTTGTTGGCGGGGCATACATCTTTGCTCAAAGCACGTTTACGTATCCACCAGCAGGTACTGTTCCACCAAATGGCAACGTGGCAGCTCCTATCAATGCTGGCCCAAGCCTGCAGACAAAGTCAGGAGGACTTTTCCTCAATACTGATGCAAGTCCATTGAGCACTGGCCTCAAGGCTTTTGGACGAACTCTTTTGTATCCAAATTTTGCTGGTGATGTAGCGCTTCAGGTTGGTACTACTACTGGTGGCCTCACAGGAAAGATTCAGATCATTGATGGAAATCAGGGCGCTGGAAAGGTTCTCACCTCTGATGCAAACGGTGTAGCAACATGGTCAGCAAGTGCATCTGGTGGGGGACGTATTTCATTCGGTCCTTACACATCTCAGAATCTTACTGATCACGGCACTGTTTCTACAACAACACTCGCAGGTATTAGTCCTGGTGCTCTTGGTGTGATTGGATTTATTAAATCAAGCACAACATGTACTGACCTTTCAGATGCATGGAGCATTTACACCGCAGACCCAAATAGCACCCTCGTTGCGCAGGTTGGTGCACGAACCGGTGCTTCAGAGGAAGTTACTGCTCAGGACTTCCAGGTCTTTATTCCGCTCAACTCTGCTGGACAGTTCAAGTACATCACACAGGGTACTTGTAGTGGTGTGTTGAAGATTGTAGCTCAGATTCTCCCATAGTTACCACATCTCAGGTAAAAACAAAAAACACCCGAGAGGGTGTTTTTTGTTTTGCTATTTTTCGGATTATTGAAACAATCCTTCAACAACAGCTTTTACATCAGCGCCATCTGCCTTGCCTTTGAGCTCCTTCATGACTACTCCCACAAACTGGCCGAGCTTTGCTTTGTCTGTAATACTAAGCTCCGCTTTCTTTGCTTCAGCTACCTTTTTGATCTCATCGCGAGACATCATGGTAGGGAGGTATGATTCGAGGATGGCGAGCTCTGCCTTTTCGGCATCAGCAAGCTCTGGGCGACCGCCTTTGATAAACTGATCGATAGAATCCTTGCGCTGCTTTACTGATCGTCGGATGATGGTGAGTACGTCATCGTCTGAAAGCTCATCCCCAGCGACTTTTTTTGCAATCATTTCCGTGGTGAAAGCTGCAACGAGGCCGCGAACTACGCTGAGGCGGACAGTGTCTTTAGCAATCATCGCTTCTTTGATTGCACCTTTGATGTTTGAGTGAAGTGACATATATTCTTGAAAAGCTTGTAAACATACCCATACTATCACACCTCACGAGTCATTGGTATAATACGGTCATGACAACAGAAATTCTGGTGGGAATATTGGCTGTAATTGTGGTAGTGAATGCAATCATCCTCTTTTTTGTATTCAAAGTGCTCAAGCGAGCCGGCGGGGAGGCGGGGGAGCAGAAGCCTGATCAGGGGCTCAATCTCATTCTCCAGCAGGTCAATGATCTCGCCCGCACCGTCGATGGCAAGATGACGGATCTTTCCAAAACTGTCGACACAAAAATCGGCGAAAGTACCAAGCATATGAGTGAGTCGGTGCGAATGCAGATGGGAGAGTCATTCCGTATTTTGAAGGATGTAACTCAGGGTTTGACCAAGCTTGATGAGACCAATCGTCAGGTGGTTTCTTTTGCTGACCAGCTTCAAAACCTCCAAGATATTTTGAAAAATCCAAAACAGCGTGGAATTTTGGGTGAGTACTATCTCGAAACGCTTTTGAAAAATGTTCTGCCACCTGGCCAGTATCAAATGCAATATGGTTTTAAAAATGGCGAAATTGTAGATGCGGTGGTCTTTGTAAAAGACAAAATCATCCCCGTCGACTCAAAGTTTTCACTCGAAAACTACAATCGCCTGATCGAGCAGCGCGATCCAGCTGAAAAAGAGCGTCTTGAGAAAATTTTTGTGAGCGATTTGAAAAATCGAATCACTGAAACATCAAAGTATATTCGACCTGATGAAAATACGATGGATTTTGCCTTCATGTTTATTCCTCATGAGGCCATTTACTACGATCTTTTGATCAACAAAATTGGTGCGATTACAGAAGATACCGAAAATCTCATTCAGCGAGCGGCGAGTAAGTACAAGGTGATTATTGTGTCACCCACGTCTTTCCTGGCCTATCTCCAGACCGTTTTGCAAGGCCTGAAAGCGATGCAGATTGAGGAGACGGCAAAGGATATTGTGAAGCGCGTGGATGAGCTCGGAAAGCATCTCAAGAGCTACGAGGAATACCACAGCAAGCTTGGCAACAGTCTTGGTACTGTGATCAATCATTTCAACGCTTCCAACAAAGAATTCCGTAAAATCGACAAGGATGTTTTGCGTATCACTGGTGAGGCGCAGGGGATCAGTTCGCTTGTTTTGGACAAGCCTGAGTCTGAGGAATAGAAGAAATTTTACAAAAAAATGGACGAAACAGGCCCCGTCTCAAAGGCGGGGCCAGGTTTGTTTTGTACTGCGGTGTGCTTCTGATGGCACTATTCGCATGTCCACGGTGGGGCGTTGTGTGTTTCCACAGTGACTTGGCCACACTCGTGACATTTGCACTGTACCCGACAGGTTTTGATCCTGATCAGTCCATGACAGTCAGTCGTCATGTCCACAATGTCACTCGTGACGGAGACATGCTCACTCGAACACGCTTCGCAGCGTGGCTTTGAAAGCATCGAGGCAATGAATCCGACGCAGAACACAATCACGAGCAGAATGAGGATTGGAACGAGGACCGAATGGATCGGAAGAAGCAAATGCAATGAACTCACCTCCTTTCGTATGCCTTTTTAGGCAGGTTTTTCTTTCCCTTTAAGCATAGCACCAGGAAAGCCCCTGTAAAGGCCAAAAAGTGAGAAATCCCCGGGATTCTAGGCCTAGGGGCTTGCCTTTTTAGATAGAATATGTAAAATAGAGCAACTATGAAAGAATTCGCAGTGATAGCAACAGGTGGAAAGCAGTATAAGGTCTCTGTGGGAGATGTCGTTTCGATTGAGAAAATCACGGGCGATTTCAAGGCAGGTGATCGAATTACTTTCGACAAGGTTCTCCTCGTCGACAATGGTAAAGACACTACAATCGGTACTCCTTATATCAAGGGTGCTCAGGTTGTGGCGACACTCGACTCAGTAGGTCGAGAAAAGACCGTAGACGTCATCCACTACAAGCAGAAGAGCCGATATTTCAAAAAATACGGTCATCGACAGCCTTTCTTTAAGGTAAAGATCGATTCTCTCAAATAA
>CAZTPW010000002.1:0-73179 GCA_964615725.1 uncultured Candidatus Saccharibacteria bacterium | reverse complement strand
AAAAGGATAATGAGCAACGCAAGTGAGAGTGGTGAATAGATGGCTCGCTGTATACGTTTTTTTTGCTGAAATTCTCTCATTGTGGTAGAGTAATTCTACCATATGATGTTCGACCAAAAGCATAAGAAAAAGATCGGTATCCTCTGGACTATTCTCGTCATTCTGATTGTGATTAGTATGGTGGTGGTATACCTTCCAGGATTATTCAGCTAATTCAAACAAAAAACCGCCTTCGGGTGGTTTTTTTGTTGGGTATTTCTCCCTATTCGTCCCCCTTCATCATTTTAAGAAAAACATCTTGAGGGATGGTCACGTTGCCAGTACCACGCTCCTTGAGTCGCTTTTTACCCTCTTTCTGCTGTTCGAGGAGTTTTCGCTTTCGGGTAATGTCTCCACCGTAAAGATGGCCAGTAACGTCCTTTTTCAATGCAGAAAGTGTCTCTGAAGAGAGAATTCGCCCGAGAGCTTTACCCTGAATCTTGAGCGCAAACTGCTGACGAGGGAGACTCTTGTGGAGCTTCGCGACCGCTTTTTCTGCCTCCTCTTGGACTCGGCGACGAGATACGATTCGCGTAAAAGCAGGAACGACTTCATCTGCCACAATGAGATCAAGTCGAACTACATCAGCATCACGCATTTCACCGAGAGAATATGAAATAGAGGCATATCCTGAAGAAATGCTTTTCAAGGAGTCGAAAAAGTTTCGCATGAGCTCGCGAAGTGGCATTTCGATACGCAAAAGATTTCGATTGTCACCGTAGGTTTCGGTGTCGAGAACGTTGGCTTCGTGTTCATAGAGCAGCTGCATAATTGGCCCCACATAGTCGGATGGTGCAATCAAACTGATATTGGCCCACGGCTCCTGAATTGATTCAACCTCACCGTAGTCGGGAAAAAGTGACGGTGAATAAATAATTTTCTTCTGTCCACGTGTTGTGGTGACGTGATAGGTGATGCTTGGATGGGTGACGACAAGCTGAAGATTGAATTCACGGCGAAGTCGCTCGGTGATGATCTCGAGATGAAGCATGCCGAGGAAACCGCAACGGAAGCCTCGTCCAAGGGTGCCGGACGCCTCTTCTTCATGGGTGAAGGATGAATCGGAAAGTCGAAGTCGATCGAGACCTTGGCGGAGTGTTGTGAAATCATCCTGACTTTCAGGATAGATTGATGCCCATACCACAGGCTTCGGACTCATATACCCTTCAAGGGCTGGAAGCGGGTCTTTGAGTGTGGTGATGGTGTCTCCCACCGATGCAATACCCGGCTGCTTGATACCTGTGACGATATAGCCGATCTCCCCCGCTCCGATCTTGTCTTTTGGTGTTTCGCCTGGTGAAAATACCCCGACTTCAAGGGCGATGAATTTTTGATCGGCAACACTGAAGATGAGGTTACTGTTTTTTGAAACACTTCCATCCATCACACGCACATAGACGATCACACCGCGATGATTTGAATATTGAAAATCAAACACAAGTGCACGCAAACCTTCTGTTTCAGAAAATTTTGCTGTAGGTGCCGGGATTCGCTCAATCACTGCTTGGAGAAGCTCTTTCACCCCCGCCCCAGTTCGCCCAGAACACTCCATAACATCTGACTCACTGCATCCAAGAAGCTTTGCTACTTCTGCTTTTACTTCTCCCACACGAGCAAGCGGCGAATCGATCTTGCTCACCACTGGAATGATAGTGAGACCCTGCTCTCGGGCCATCGACAATGTGGTGAGAGTCTGTGCCTGCACACCCTGAGTGGCATCGACAAGGAGAATAGAACCTTCAACCGCTTTGAGCGCTCGAGATACTTCATAATAAAAATCTACGTGCCCTGGCGTGTCGATGAGGTTTAAAACAAAGTCCTCACCCTTGTGGGCAAACTCCATACGCACCGGCTGCATCTTGATCGTAATCCCTCGCTCTTTTTCGAGCTCCATACTGTCGAGAACTTGATCGCGCATTTTGCGTTTCTCAATAGTATTAGTAATTTCAAGCATACGATCGGCAAGAGTCGATTTTCCGTGATCGATATGAGCAATGATGCTAAAGTTGCGAATTCGTCGTAATTCCATAGAAGAAAGCGCTTCTGCGCTTGTCCGCCCATACTAGCAGAAATCCGTGAAAAATAAAGGCTTAGAGCTGCTCTTGCTCAGGAACGATGACCTGCTTTTGGCCAGTTTTCCAAACTTTTTTATGAAGTGTTTTCCACACATCTCCCAACTCAGGACTTCTCAAAAGCCAGAGAAGTACGACGCAAATACCCAGACCGATGATACCTGCACAAAAACCTTGGAGGAAGATACCGAGACCTGTATTAATATCGAAGATATCATCGAAAATATCGAGAAGGAAATGGACCGCAGTCCCCATAAGGATTGATGCTGACAGACTTTGGAAAATGGTTGGCCAGACAGCTTTGGTAAAGCCTTTATTTTCCCGTGAAAAATCGATCCAGTGTGTTATACAGTTGAATATTGTCCCAATACTAAACGCGAGAGGCAAGATAAGCACCTCGGTTCCCTCGATATCCGGCACTCGCAGTGTTGACTCAAGGAAATAATGTGTCACAGGCCACACCGAGAAAAGCCATTGCAAGAAATACGCAACGACAATAATCACGCCCGTCGCTAAAAGGTTGAGCATGAGAGGTCGGCGTGTGCGGCCACTTGCGTAAAATGCTCTCACACAAAGCATAACGAGGCTTTGACATACAATCGATATGGTAAAGAGTGCTAGACAAGCTGCAGTGAGTCGTGTATCAGTCCACGTAAACTCTCCTGCACCAAGTACCGTACGCACAATCTGCGCGCGAAGCGACACAAGAAGCACCATGATTGGAATCGACCAGAAAATAATATGCTTCGCGGTAATGATCATTCGCTCAAGAAATTTGTCACGAGCGCCTGATGAAAAATATTTTGCAAGAAGAGGAAATGCTGCTGAAGAATAGCTGATGCCCACAATAGTAAGTGGCACTGCCTGGAGATTTGATGCAAAGTTGTAGATTGAGATTGAGCCTTCTCGCATTGTCGATGCAATCGCAAGAAGGAAAAACGTAGAGATCTGAGAGAGTGAAATCGCAAGGGTTCGCGGTACTGAAACAAGCATCACTTTTCGCACCGAAGCTGCTGGGATTTTGAATGAAATTTTTGGCCAATATCCCTGCTTGATGATAAAGGGTGCCTGAATTCCACAGTGAAAGAATGCGCCGAGTACTACTCCCCACACAAGACCAGGAATGCCCCACAACGGATAGAAAACGAGGATACCAATGATGATACCGAAATTGTAAACAAGCGGACTCAACGCATAGAGCGTAAAGCGATTGTGAATCTGAGTGATGCTTGCAAAGAAGTTTGAAATTCCAAGAAGAAACGGCGACAAGAGCATGATGCGAGTGAGCTTCACGAGTTCAGGGAGTGTCTCGGGATTATTAAAACCAGGGAAAACGTGCGGCAAGATATATGGAAGGGTAAAAAAGAGAATTACCACCACCACAACAACAAGAGCAAAGAAGACCGAGAAAATTCCATTCACAAAACGTTTTGTTTCATCTTTCCCCTGCTCAAGTTTTTCCGTCAAAAATGGCACAAGAACCGAAACAGAAACAAGCGAGGCAATCGATACAAACACAATGTCTGGTACGCGAAACGATGCATTGTAAAGATCGAGTGCATGAGTAGCACCAAACGTATATGCGAGAAGCTTCTCACGCACCAGCGCCAACACCTGCGACAAAAAGGCAAAGATTGCCAAAAGATATGCGGCCTCGTGGAGGCCGTTTATCTCTTTATTGAAGTATCGCAGTATGCTCTTTACCATATATACCCGGCGGTATTATTTCCTTTTCTTTACTGGAGCTTTAGGAGTTTGTACTGGTGGCTTTGCTGGTTCTTTGACTTTGTTGAGTGGATCATGCCCGGCTTTGATGTTTGCAATCATCGAGTCAATTTCCTTGTTGTCTGGGTTGAGAGATTTAATAATACTCAACTGATTGAGCGCCTCTTCTTTGCTGCCATTTCGCGCGAGAAGAATAGCGAGGAAGTAGCGAGCATTTGAGTATGATGGATCAATCTTTATCGCCTCAGAAAACGCTCGAGAGGCATTTTTGTCATCCTTGAGGGTGTAAAGGAGATACCCGAGCTGGAAGTGAATTGTTGGGTCGCCAGGGTTGATGAGAGCGAGTGCCACGAGGGAATTCAACATTCCATTTGAATCATTTTCCGAAGCCTGAATCTGGTAGAGAGCATAGACAGCCTCAGAGTAGTTTGGTTTGAGACGAATAGCTTCGATAATGTTGGCTTTTGTCTTTGCAGCGTCACCCATTGAAGCATCGAGCTGAGCGATTGAGAAAACAATTGAAGGGTTTTTTGGGTTGATTGCGAGTGCCTTCTGATATGCATCGAGCGTCTGGGCATATGCCTCTTTATTTTCTGGAGAAAGAGCAAGTGAATAGACTTGAGCGATATTGAGATAGTTCAGGTAATTTTTTGGATTCTGAAAGATAGCACTGTTTGCATTCAAGACTGCATCATCAACAATTGGTTTGATAATAGGAACGATTTCTTCATTCTTTTTCTTTTGAGCAGTTGCTGTTTCAACGAGAGTAGAAATCTTTGCGAGGTCAATCTGGGTAAGGGCACGGAAATAATCATCGCTTGGATACTTTGCTATTGCCTTTCTGAGGTAAGTCTCGGCTTTTACAACACCTTCGGTATTTGGGGTCTGTGCGAGTGCTGCTTGATAATAATAACTTGCCGAAACACGTGAAATTCCTGCCCACGTAATGAGAAGGGTCAGGATCAGCACAACACAGCCAACCAAACCGATCGGCCAGTATTTTTTAGCAACCCCCTCACCTGAGGGTGCACCTGTTAGATCGATGGTCTTGATTGAGAGAAGATTGTGTTGCTTGAGCGTTGCAAATAATACACCAGTAAAGACAAAGGTGAGGATAAAGAGTACGTGAGTAGGCACATAAATCACATGGAAGAGCCAGAGGTATACAGCAGTCACCACCGAAGCAAGAACCATAAAGCGAGCGGTTGCATCAAGCTCTTTGAGACGAAGTGCCTTGATGGCAAGGAGGGCTAGAGAAACGAGGAGAAGAATTGCGAGAAGAAAACCGATTGGTCCAAATGTTGTGAGGTATGTCGGAATAAGACCTTTCCCAAATCCGAAATCGAGATACCAGAGTGGGTCAAGATTGATTGAATCAGGCTTATGCATAAGCCATGCGTTGGTGAAGCTATTTGCACCGGCTCCAGTGAGAGGATGACTCTTTGCAACGTTCCAACCAATCGAAAGTGTCTGGAGCATCGTTGGAGAGATCTCAACCTGCGATACGATAAAGCGATCAGATACTTTTGTACCTAGGTATCCAAAAACTGTGGCACCAAAGAAGAAAATAAGAATCGACACCACCACCACAGTGAGCGATGGGTACGAGATCTTCTTTGTCTTCATGTAAGTAATGACCGCTGAAACAATTGCAAAAACTCCGACTGCAATAGTTACATAGGCAAAATTTGCCCAAGCGAGGAAGATGAGCGAAACGCCGAGGAAAATGCTCGTGAGAATTTTCTGCCCCTTACGAAGCGGAAGGAGTGAGAAAACGAGCATTGAAATAATGGTTGCAAGACCGAAGAAGATTGAGAATTCATTGATCTTACCAAGGAGATTGGCTGCATTACCTGAAAGAATACCGAAGGTTGGCATATGAGTGCCAAGGAGAATCTTGACGAGTTGGAAGAGTGCGATAGCGAGCGAAGAACCGAGCACCACGAAGTAGAGGGTTGCGATATTTTGACGTGTTTTGAGAAGTGCGAGCGTAACGCTTGCGATACACGCACCGAGGAAAAGAGCGATCACAGTACCAGGCTCGAAACTCTGACCAAAAAAACCGAGCGTACCTGTCTTTTGTACGAGCGACGCAAACGCAGCAAAAACAGGAATGATCCAAAGAAGCCAGAATGAAATGTTTTTTGGAATCTCAAAAACTGGCTTTTTCCACTTTTCAAAAAGCCACAAACTCGCGAGGATACCTCCACCAAGAAGACTGTAGACACCCTTCGCAACAAAGAATGAACTCTGAGGAATGATGAAAATTGGAAGAAGGAAGATGAATAAAAGGAAAACTTTGAAAAGCCGGGTTGTTACGATGGTGTTCATGATTAATGTGCTATCGCTCTATACTCTACTAAGTGGCTTTATTATATAGAAATAGGCATATTCCATCAACGAATAAGTCCTTGTGGGTAACGGCACTTCCCTCACGTTTGCATACTAGCAATATTCGTGATATAATAGTAGGGTCTTTGTATTGGATGATCGCGCGTGAGACATAGCTTGCCCCAAGCGAGTTCCCTATCTTTCGTGAGGAAAGTCCGAACACGTGAACTCTGTGGCAACACAGAATCAGCAAGGTAGCGGGTAACGCCCGTCTGGAGCAATCCAAGAGATGCGAACAGAGACGAGTCTTCGTAGCAATACGGAGGGTGCAACGGCTAAATTCTTACCCACGTGCAAGGTCGTGCTTCATCGCTTCGGTGATGAAGAGTGCCGCTTGAGCCAGACGGTAACGGCTGGCCCAGATAAATGATCATCGCTTTTGCGAGTACAAAATTCGGCTTATAGATACAAAGCATATGAAAATCCCCGCTTCAAACGCGGGGATTTTCTTTACAAAAATCTATAAATAGTATTCAATTGGAATTGAAAGGTTACGTTTATGCTATTTGATTTTTGCTTCATCATCCTCTTTGCACTTTTTGGCACCTTCATGCTTTTCGCAGCAATAGTCCAGAACAGCAAGGCAGTGTTTGTGATGTTGGCACTACTTATTGTCTCAATTTTTGTGTGGGGGTCTCATATACAACACCGAGACCGAAAGAACGCTGCTAGAATTGACTTGGGTCCCTACGATACAGATCTCCCCTGAGCACAAACTCTCATTGCCGCAAAAGTGCGCCGAATTCTCGGCGCACTTTTTTCTATAATAATCCTGTTTTAATTTTGACTTAGGCTTTCTTTGACTCTACCGGCACCGCTTCGATTTCGCAGACTCCGCCAGCACACGCCAATTCTTTCTTCACTTCTGTCTCATCGGCTCGCTCGTAGGTCACAATCTTTGAGAAGTCGATGTGAGCATAACGCTTTGAGAGTTGATTGAACTGATCTTCGGTAATTTCTTCGTAAGGAGCGAGTCGATAGACATGCTCACTATGTGGAAGGAATGAGAGACCGCCGACAATTTCCCAATTCTGATAGACCCAGTTCCCCACCTCAATCCATTCGTGTTCCTTGATGTAGACGGTCGTTGATGGATTGTGCTCGGTGAAATTTTCCTTGACCATCTTCCAGTATTCGAGCTGCTGAATTGCATTTTGGTGATCGCGGAAGATAGAACCCTTTGGTGCTCTGACTGGGAAGTCAATGACATAGGTCGTAGCGTTTTCCATAGTCTGGCCAACTTCTGGGTGATACTGAATGCCCTGCTCCTTGAGCATCTTGAAAAGTGAGTCCGTCGCAGAGATTCGCACTCGTCGGATATAGTACGGCGCAAATCGTGTGTGCACCCCAGAAGAACAGTCTACAGTCTGAGAAAGATTTCCTGAAGGCTTCACACAGGTGATCGATGCTGATTCATTGATGCCGAATCGCTTTGCAAAGATTTTGTTTACGCGAATCGCCTCTTCCTTGAGTTCTTTCATCACCTCAGGCTTACGAAATGCCGGACAATCCCACTGACCTGTCACTGACACACCGAGGAGTCGCTCCTCTTCGCAGTTCTTCTTCCATTCTGGTGAAAGATATGGGAAATCAGTGAGTGATGATTGGTAGGTACCAATAATGGTAGCAACACGAATCTTGCGCTTGAGAGACTCAACGGTGTCTTCGTATCGCGCCACAACTTCTGTGAGGTTACAGAACTGCTTTGAGCGCAAAATAATTTCTCCGCAAGGATTCACTCCAAACTTGTCCCACTGTTTTGTAGAAAGAGCAATTCGTCGCTCTGGCATCGTGGTCTTGAGGCCACCTCGGTTGAAGATTCCTCGTTCACCTGAACCTGACTCCATAAGAGAGAGCCACTCGCGCATAAACTCAGCATTTGATGGTTTGGTGTTGTAGACCGCTGAGTTGTTTGCGAGAGAACGCTGCGGCTCACTCATATAAAACTGACCCTTCTTTGAATCTCGAATTGCTTCGTCGTAGAGATCGGACAATGAAATGAGCGCTGTACGTCGAACTCCTCCAGAAACGACACCTTCACCAATTTTGCAGATGATGTCGTGAGCGTCGAGGTTGGATAGACGACGACCTTGTCGTGAGAGAATTTTTGCTCGAGTAAACTGGTGAATATCCATGAGAGGCGCAGGACCTGAGCTTTTGCCGCCCATTGTCTTGAGACGGGCTCCAGCAGGTCGGAGCTGTGAGTAGTCAAAATCAACATCCTTTCCTTCGTACCAAGCTTTCATACCAAATGAGAGTGAATCGGCCCATCCTTCACGACTGTCTTCGATAACATACTTTACCCGCTCACCTGTCTGCTCAGCAATGATAGGAAGTTGCTGAATATTTTTTGACTCAGCTGAGAAACCAACACCAGCACCCGACATTGAGAGCACCATGATTTCGGCAAAATCTTGGAAGCACGACGGTGCAATGAATGAGCAGTTGTAGGCAGTTACATTACTCTTTCGTGCCGCTGGGCCAGCAAACTGGAGAAGGCGCATTGAGGGCATCGCTTCTTGTTTGAAAATTGCATCGCGGACTTCTTTGTATTCAGAGGCTTTGAGTTTGTCTCCGAGATTTTCTTTCATGAACGCCATGTAGCGATCGACGGTCTCCACCCATGTCTCTCGGCGACCCTCTGCATCAATCCATCGCGAATAGGTTCGGTAGTAAATAAATTCACCGAGTGCATTTCGAAAGCTTTTCTTACTTTCTGCTGCAAGTTTTTTGACATGCTCTGGCACCTGGATACCTTTTTCACGAAGTTTCGCTCGCTCCTGTCGGAAAAGGATGAATGCTTTTGCTGTCTTCAAGTACTCACTCATCATCAGCTGATACTCGACCATGTCCTGAATGCCCTCCACCTGCGGAACAAAGTCTTTATGGTTCTTGGCAATTTTTACCAAGTCAGCCAAGACCTTATAAGCAACAAGCTCCGCCTCTTGGAGTGAGCCTTCCTGAGCATCCATCATTGCTTTATGGATCGCCCCGGTAATTCGAGAAAAATCAAACGCCACAAGGCGTCCATCTCTCTTCTTTACCTGCTTGATAAGCGTTGAAGCTTTTGCTGGTCTCTCTTTTTTTGCTGAAATTTTCTGCTCAGAACCCTCTTTTTTTGTTTTTTTGGTCATAATGAACGGTGAGTGCCTCTCTTGCAATACACATTTATGAATAATTTGATGAATAAGGGCTTCAGACCCTCGTTCCAACATCCTCGAGATGTGGTGAATACACGACACATTCACACAACCCTTGTTTGTCGGAATAAAAACCCGGCATCGATATGCCGAGAGAACTTCCTAATCATTATTTTACTCCTCGCATTGAAATTTTTTTTAAAAAATTCCTGTGGACAATCGAGCGCGAAACAAAATTTCTTTTCTGTAAAATAGGTCGACAGAAAATGACTCAAATGCTGGCTGTTTTGACTCGTGCATTTTAAAAACTGACGAGGTCTCCAATTTTAATCGCATGTTTTTGAAGGAAACCATCGTTCACCTCCAAAACATATCGCGAATTTGCTTTTGGATAGAAAATTTCTGGGTATGATTCTGGTTGTGCGTGCTCTTTTATATCGACAATTACAAAATTTTCATCAATCCACGCAATGTCAATGGGAAATTTCATATCCTTCATCCAAATCCCCTGCTTTCCTGACTCGGGAAACACAAACCACATTCCTTGATCTGTATCGAGTGATGGTTTGCCTGACAATCCTTGTGCACGTGCTTCATCGGTGAGAGCGAGCATAAGGGTAATTGGGGTATTGTTGATAGAAATCGTCGTTTTTGTGCCATCTCCCTTAAAAAAGAGTGCGCGCGCTAGAAAAAGCACCGCAACGATTGCTAAAAGTATGTAGATAATGCGAATAAATTTCATTGGTTGATGAAAAAAATTACCAGCGCCCTGTCGATCCGCCACCCCCAAAGCTTCCTCCACCGAAACCACCGCCAAATCCGCCACCCCCACCCCATCGGCCACCTGAGCTTCGACCAGAAATAAATCCTGAAGCCCACCAAGGAAGCGGATTACCTGTCGCAACACTCCTCTGGTGTGCCTTTGACACAAAAAGGTCGAGGATGAGACCAATCATCATATATACCACCGCACCAATAATCGCCATTGTGATACTAAAGAACACACCAAAAACAAAACCTACAATGAGGCCAATCACACCACCAAGCCACCATGATCGTGAACGACCAAGAACCACCGAAAGCCACACGACCACAAAAAGCCCTACTGGACTGAAAAGAATTCCGATAATCCACCAGAGAAAACCGGGAATGGTATTTCTGTCGAGAGGTGCCTTTGATGATGATTTTTCTGAAATAGGGACTCCTTTGTCGATAGCAGCAATAAAGGCATCAACCGCACCGTTGAGTCCTCCAAAATAATCGTTGGCTCGAAATGCCGGAACAACAATATCTCGATGCACGATACTTGTTTGGATGTCAGTCACATAAGGCTCGAGACCATATCCAACTTCGTAGCGAATCTGTTTGTCGGAAGGGGCGACGAGAATAAGAAAACCGTTACTTTCTTTTTTGTCACCGATTCCCCATTTCGTTGCAATCGAATGTGAGAGCTCTTCGATTGACTGACCGTCGAGTGAAGGGATGGTAAGAATAACCATCACACCCTTCCCTGTTTGATACAAGGCGGTGAGTTTTTCTGAAAGGGTTGCTTCTTGGGATGGGCTCAAGACACCGGCAAAATCATAGACGGGTTGTGTAGGATTTTGTGGAATCTCATAGGCCCAGACAGGCAAAGAGCCCGCACCCAAGAGGAGAAGTCCAAAAACGACTCCAATGATACGAGCTCCGAGCTTCATGTTAGTTTGTGAGGTCAACTTTCGGTGCTGTCTGCGCCGCCGCGTCCGCTTTGAGGTATTCCTTTATGTCGAAGTTGAAGATTCCCGCAATGATAGAGCCTGGGAATCGAGAAACTCCAAGGTTGTACTCTTTTACGGTCTCGTTGTATTTCTTTCGCTCAACACCAATGCGATTTTCTGTACCTTCAAGCTCCACAATGAGGTCGCGGTCAGCATCAATAGACTTAAGCTGAGGATAATTCTCAATTACTGCCAAAAACTTTGAAAGTGCCTGATCGCCAGACTGAGCTGCCGCCTCCTGATCTGCTGGTGTTTTAGCAGAAAGATACTGTGCTCGGGCATTTGCAAGCTGAGTAAAAATGGCTGTCTCTTGCTTCATAGCACCCTTTACAGCATTTACAACGTTTGGAATGAGATCGAAACGTCGCTGATATTGTGCCTGAACCTGTGACCACTGTGCGTCGATCGACTCACGCGCAGTCACGAGAGAGTTGTACTTCACTCCAACCCAAAGTCCTAAAATAACCACTACTGCAATAATAATTATCGTTGTTTTCTTCATAGAAAGAATTATACCAAATATAATAAAAACAATGAATAAAACCAAGGGATCAGGTGCAGAATATAGTACAAAGGCAAGTTTTGAGAGACTTGCGAGGCTGTCGAGCCGAGCACGAGGAATTTTCTACCAAGAAAATATCCGTGCTCGAAAAACTTGCCTTTGTACTATATTCTGCTATACTGATCAGTAATGAATACTCTTACCCACGTACTACCGTACATACAGATAGTCTTGGCAGTGCTTCTCGTGGCAGCGGTATTGTTCCAGCGATCAAGCGCAGGCCTAGGCGGTGCTTTCGGTGAAAACAATAACCTCGGCTCCGGATTCCACACTCGACGAGGCTTCGAAAAATTCTTGTTCAATGGCACGATTGTGTTGAGTGTTCTCTTCGTGGCAAGTGCAATCTTTGCGCTTACTCGATAATTATTTCTAGTGTAATTTCGGAACTGGCATGTTCGCCATTTCCTCAAATTTGTGAAAGCATTTCTCAATTCTCTTTTTGCTCGTCATTACGGGCGTTCTCTCAATCAAAAGATTGACTCTCTTATACAATCATTCAGTACCACGGAAAAATCTGTCTTTTGGACAGCGGTAATTGTGCTTTGTATTGTCTCTGCAGCTATCATTGTGCGACTCAATGGCTACCTTCTCACCCCTGTACCCGCTCAAGGAGGATCGTTTATTGAGGGAATTGTTGGTGTTCCTCATGCAGTAAACCCGGTTTTGGCATCATTTGATGTGGATCGAGACGTTACGAGCCTTGTGTATGCCGGTCTCATGAAAGCCGACTCACTTGGCAACCTTGTACCAGAGCTTGCTGAAAGCTACACCATTTCACCTGATGGAAAAGTCTACACCTTTAGACTTAAAGCAGGTCTCACCTTCCATGATGGAAGCCCCCTCACCACTCGAGATGTAGAATCTACGATTAAAAAAGTGCTCGACCCTGCACTCAAGAGTCCACGCCGAGCTCACTGGGAAGGTGTTGAGGTAGAAAGGGTTGATGATCGAGAAATTCGATTTACTCTCAAGCAACCTTACGCGCCCTTTCTTGAGAGCACTACCCTTGGTATTCTCCCCCATGCAGTCTGGGGCAACCTTTCTGTAGAGCAATTCACCTCATCTCTCGCTAATAGCGAGCCAAAAGTTGGTAGTGGACCATATCGAATCTCATCCGTGGAAAAGGATGCGGATGGTATTCCTGTTTCATATACCCTCAAACCTTTTGAGGAATACGCGCTCGGCACTCCTTATATTTCAAAAATTGAGTTGAAGTTTTTTGGTGATGAAAGCGCCGCACTTGATGCCTATGAAAAAGAGGAAATTGATAGCTTTATCACTCCATCACCTGACAATACAAAAGATTTCAACCTTGACCGATCAATGGTGATTGAAAGCACCCTTCCTCGCACCTTTGCAGTTTTCCTCAATCAGAGTCAGGCACCAATTTTCCTTGAGCATGAAGTGCGACAGGCGCTCGAAATGACTATCAGCAAAGATGTTATCGTGAGTGAGGTTTTGAACGGCTATGGTGTACCCGTCGACAGCCCCCTTCCATATCCATTCTTTAACACAGAGGCTACCCATCACAGTACCAGCACCCCAGAAGAACGCTTGAAGAAAGCTCAGGCACTTCTTGAAAAAGCTGGATGGAAGAAGAATGTCGATGGATATTACGAAAAGAAAGCCAAGAAAGAAACAGTACCACTCGCCTTTTCACTCTCTACCACCAACGCTTCTGACCTTGTAAAAACCGCCCTCATTCTCAAAGATCAGTGGAAGAAGCTCGGTGCAAAAGTTGACATCAAGGTGTTCGAGCAAGGCGACCTCAATCAAAACGTCCTCCAGCCTCGAAAGTATCAAGCATTCCTTTTTGGAGAAGTTGTTGGAAGAAATCTCGATCTCTATAGTTTCTGGCACTCATCGGAGCGCAATCATCCAGGACTCAATATGGCGCTCTATGCAAACAGCAAAGCCGACACCCTCCTCGAAAATGCCCGCTCAGCCTCAAGTACCAAAGCCCAGAAAGACCTCCTCATCAAATTCGATGATGAAATCCAGAAAGATATTCCTGCCTTCTTCCTCTACGCGCCAGACATCATCTATCTCTATCCAAAAAAGATTCAGAATGTAACCTTCAAAAACATTACCGAACAGAACGAACGATTTGGAGATATTGAGAAATGGTATATAGAAACAGAAAATATTTGGAAATAAAATTACATAACAATTAATAACATTTATGAACCCACAAACACAGAACAATCAGACAGACGGAGCGCTACAAGCGCCAAAACAGACAAGCCATCACACGTCATCACACAACCCCCACCATACTCGTGGAGGTCATGGCCCGCGCCAGGATCGACGTCCACATGGTCACGTCGCGGGAGCTGGCGGATCATCAAGCAAAGTCCGATCAACACGCCACGACCGAAAATTCTCTCGTAACGATCACAAGATCGCTCCAAAGAAACCAAACGACACCATTCCACCAATCGGTGATGCTATTCGTATCATTCCGCTTGGAGGTGTAGAAGAAGTTGGTCGAAACATGACTATCGTTGAATATGGAAATGACATCGTCGTTATTGACGCCGGCTTCATGTTCAAAGATGACAACACTCCTGGTATCGACTATATTCTTCCCAACACAAAATACCTCGAAGAGCGAAAGGAGAAGATTCGCGCAATTATTGTCACCCACGGTCACCTCGACCACATCGGTGGTATTCCTTACATCATGGATCGTATTGGAAATCCCCCAATGTACACCCGAAACCTCACCGCAATCATGGTGAAAAAGCGCCAGTCAGAATTCCCTCACCTTCCAGAAATTGATTACAAGATTGTAGAGAAAGATAGCAAAGTAACACTCGGTAACCTTCCTGTGCGATTCTTCTCTGTTACCCACACCATCCCAGACTCAATGGGTGTGATTATCGAGACTCCGTATGGAAACATTGTTACCCCTGGAGACTTCAAGCTCGACCACGAAAATGGCGTGCCTACCTCTGAGGAAGCAAAAGAATACGAGCAGTTTGCAAACAGCAAGACGCTTTTCTTGATGACTGATTCAACCAACATCGAAAACCCTGGCTTCTCTACTCCAGAGCGAATCGTGCACGACAACCTCGACACTATTATCAAGACCATCAAAGGACGCCTCATTATTGGTACCTTCTCTTCACAGCTCGAGCGAATGATCAAAATCATCGAGATTTGTGAGAAGTACAACAAAAAGATTGCGATTGAGGGTCGAAGCATGAAGACCAACATCGAAATCTCTACCCTCGCAGGTATCTTGAAAGTAAAAAAAGGTACGATCATTGATTCATCAGAAGTGGATTCATTTCCGCCTGATCGAGTGGTTGTCCTCTCAACAGGTGCGCAAGGTGAAGAGTTCGCTGCGCTTATGCGAATGGCTACCAAGTCACACAAGCACATCAAGCTCAACGAGCGTGATACCGTCCTCCTTTCATCTTCAATTATTCCTGGAAATGAAAAGACTGTGCAGAAACTCAAAGACAATCTCGCTCGTCAGAATGTGCGAATCGTCCACTACCGAACGTCAGACGTCTACATCCACTCAACAGGACACGGCAACCGAGGCGAAATTGAATGGCTTCACAAGAAAATCAATTCGAAGTTCTTCATGCCAATTCACGGTAACCACTACATGTTGAAGCTCCACGCAGACCTTGCATATAGCCTTGGTATGCCAAAAGATCACGTCATTGTTCCTGATAACGGTACTATTGTTGAAATTCGAGACAAAGGAACCAAACTCGTACGCCTCAAAGAGTCAGCTCCAGCTGGTAATATGATGGTGGATGGTTTCTCTGTGGGTGATATGCAGGAAGTAGTGATTCGAGACCGACAAATGCTTTCAGCAGATGGTATGTTCGTCATCGTTGCCCTCCTCGACACCCAGACAGGAAAGCTCAAGAAATCCCCAGATCTCATCTCTCGAGGTTTCGTGTATCTCCGTGAATCTCAGGAACTCCTCCGAGAAGCCCGATTCATCATCAAGAAAACCGTTGAGGATTCTACTCGTGGCATGAAGCCGATTAACATCGACTACGTAAAAGACAACATTACTGACGCTGTGGGTAAGTACCTCTTCCAGCAGACAGCCAAGAAGCCAATTGTCATTCCGGTGATTATCGAATTATAATAGAGGGATGGAAGGCCATCGCTCCAAGCTCCACACTCATAAACACTTCAGCTCAGGAAAGTTTTTGATGTACATCCTAGGGTTTTTGTTTTCCCTTCACTGCGCCCTGCCGGTTTACATCAACTCAAGCTTCCTCAAGACGCTCGTCAATGAAGAGTCTGTTGGTTTGATCTACACCATCTCATCAGTCATCACAATCATTGCTTTTGTTTTTATTCCGAGCCTTCTCAAAAAAATCGGAAACTACAAAACCATCGTGATCATACTTCTTCTCGAGCTTGCAAGTCTCTTGGGGCTTGCCTTCTTGGATGCGCCATGGCTCCTTATCGGCTTCTTTATGTTGAGTTTCATTGCGATTGCACTGATCAACTTCAACATGGACGTATTTCTTGAAAAACTGAGCACCCACAATGAAATGGGTCGCGTTCGTGGCTTTTTCCTTACGAGTGGCAATACAGCATGGATTGTGGGTCAGGTTGGTGCTGGTCTCCTCCTTACGCAAGGTGACGAATATTGGCGCATCTATATTGCCGCGGCAATGCTCATCATTCCCGTGATTTTTATTCTTATGTATCGTTTCGACACATTCAAAGATCCTGAGTATGTGCGCCACCCTTTCTTTAAAACAGTTCTTGAAATCTGGCGAAGCAAGGATGTTTTGGGGAGCTTTATCATTCAATTCATTCAGCAGTTTTTCTATGCGTGGATGATTATCTATGCGCCTATTTATCTCCACGAATACATAGGATTTAGCTGGGAGCAGATTGGCATCATGTTTAGTATCATGTTGCTTCCTTTTGTTATTTTCGATATTCCGATGGGTCGATACATCGACCGCACTCATCGAGAAAAAGGGATTCTCGCTCTCGGATTCCTTTGCATGGCGATCTCGACCGCAAGCATTCCATACATCCAATCAAAAAGCATCGTAGTGTGGACACTTATTTTGGTAGCCACTCGAATTGGTGCAAGTCTTGTTGAAATTGGATCGGAGGCTCATTTTTTCCGCCACATCAACCCAACGAGCATTCATATTATGAGTGTATATCGAACCATGCGACCATGGGCGTATTGTATTGCGCCGATTATCGCAACGATCATTCTCTACTTTACCGAAAGCTATTATGGAATCTTCATCGTGCTCGGATTCGTCCTTCTCTATGGAATCCGCCACGTCATCGCTCTACGAGCTCATCCGCGAAGTTAGGTAGTTTGCAACTTGTTCTTTATCCGAATCTGCGAGGATTACCCCATCAATATCGAGAGTTGGAGCTTTTGTTTGTCCTGATTTTTTTACCATCTCATCGAAGTAGGCTTTATTCTCAGTAACATTTCGCTCTTCGTAGGTAATCTTTTTCTCATGAAAAAACTTGGCGACATCAATACACCAAGGGCAGCCCGTTTTCATATATGCAATAATTTTCATATCTATACTGTACCTCCAACAACACGCGCTGGCAATCTATGCGATTTTTCGCACTTCAAGCATCATAAAAAGAGGAATTTCTGCGCGAGACTTGTCTTCGGCTTTTTGTCGAGGACCAGGCTGGCTTTTTTTGTGTGATGTCCACTCCTCGATGCGAGTAATGGCAAAGCCGGATTTTTCAAGTGCTTTTGCATAAACTTGAAGCGGGCGATGAAATGATATGGTCTTTGGTGAATCTTTTGTACCTGGATGCATGTCAATCTCGACGGTAGATTCGCCAAGGTACTCGTCAACACGACGATACTGAGTATTTGTTTTTTCGTCGAAGCCCCAATGGCTCTGCTTTGGAATGCGGAATGCGGGATGGTTGAGGATGAGATACATCCTTCCCTTTTCTTTGAGAACCCGACTACACTCAAGAAATGTTTCTCGAAACAATTCGATATTTTGGATTGCAAGAACTATGGAAATAGCATCAAAAGAGCGATCCTTGAGGAAATCCATCGTATGTGACGGAGCGTTGAAATAGAGAATTTCTTGTGGCGAGTGAGCTTTTGCGTATTCAATAAGAGCACTTCCGAGATCTACCCCGGTAACCTGGGCGCCATGGCTTGCAAAAATACGACTAAAATAACCCTGACCACATGCAACATCTAAAATACTCATACCAGCAGACGGTTTTATGAGTCTGACGAGGTTGGGTGCAACAACTTCGGACTGATAAGTGTCCGACGTTGATTCAAGAAGATCACTATACCAATCTGCTACATTACCCCACGAGGTATCTTTCATGGTACTTATTTTGCCTTACGACGTGATGACTTCTTTTTTGGATGATGGCCACCGAAATCTGCTTTCATATCATCCCAATGCGCCCTAAGCTCTTGAGCGAGGTCGGTAAAATCGCTTAGGTCGACATGAGAAAGGTCTTTGTACTTACTGAGTACAGAATGAACAATGGAATTGTAGGTATCCTCACTCACAGAATCTTTGAGAGCTTCGAGCTCTTCGAGAACTTCTGCTTTTGCTTTCAACATCCAGCTTTTTGCCTGCTTACGCTTCTTGGCACCGTCTTTGGTGCCATAGAGGTATGCGCCGATAGCTCCTGCTGCTATGGTCACCGCGCCAATCCCTGCGATAAGTGCCTTTTTTGATGAATTGTTTTGTTTTTTCATGGTGTAAATCTTGATTATTTTTTCGTATGGTCGTCTGGATGAATGTGGCGAGCCTTGCGTGGTGTAGGAGATTTTGCACCGAGCATTTTGGTGATGAACTGGAGGAGATACTTAATCTTCATACCCTCTTCTTTGTAGGCGACACGCAATTCAGAAAAATCCTCCGCGAGAAGCTCCCCTTCTGCGCGCACAGTATCAGAAAGTGATGCGGCATTGCGTAGAATTCTCACAATAAAGACCATGGCAATGATGCCAAGAATAGTAAAAACGACCACAGAAATACTGGTAATGAAGAAGAAAATGTCTGCGTGTATTAATGATGTATCCATACCATAATAGTAGCACAGAGCTACTTTCTACGGGAAATTGCCAAATCTACGAAAAAATTGGGGTCAAAAATCAAGGAATGTTCAATTTTTGTTCAAGGATTACTAAAAATACTTCACCTTACCCCTCCAATTCCCTATAATGAACCCTATGCGGATACTGATCGTCGAGGATGATATTGATGTTCGAGACTTTCTCAAACGAGCACTCGAAGCTGAGTGCCATACTATTACCGCTACCGCAGATGGCGAAAAAGGTTCGTATGTTGCTCGGACAGAAAATTTTGATGTGATTATCCTTGATAATATTTTGCCTAAGAAAAGCGGTCTAGAGATCTGCCGGGAAATTCGCGCATCAGGAAAGACAGTTCCGATCCTTGTCACAACCGTCCAGCACGAGCTTGGCGACAAGCTATCTCTCTTCAATGCTGGCGCAGATGACTATATCTGCAAACCTTACGCCCTCGAGGAGCTTCTTGTGAGAATGAAAGCTATTCTCCGAAGACCAAAGGCACTCCAGGACTCTGTTTATACAATCGGCGACCTCAAGCTTGATTCCGGAAGTATGAAAGTATCTCGTGCAAATACCCCGATCCATCTCACCAAGAAAGAGTTTTCTCTTCTCGAATACCTTATGCGTCACGCCGGTCATGTGGTCTCGCGAGGAATGATGATGGAATATGTATGGAACAAAGAAGATGATCCTTATTCAAACACCCTAGAGTCTCACATTCTCAATCTCCGACGAAAAATAGAGCGTAAAGGAGAGCCCAAGCTCATCCACAATGTACCAGGACGTGGCTATCGTATAGAGGTAGGTGATATTGTTGCTTAGCGCTTATCCTCACCCTGCTTTTTCATCATGACGATATGAATATCGTTTTTCACATCAATGATTTCGAGCTTGTTACCGATGATTGCGTACTGCGAACCTGAAGAAAGTGCTGTAAAGAGTGCTTGCTCTGCCTCCATGAGACCGCCATTGATACATGCACGCTTTGTGCTTGTAATTGGCTCTGCGCGCACCGCCATACCGTTGAAGGTATAAGGGCCACTGAAGATGTTACACATCGTGCCGGTGAGCTTGTCCTTTTCGAATGAAAGTGAAAACTGTGGCTTTGGTGTCTTGCCTGGTACGACGATAGAATAATGTGCTCCGGCGCCACGGACTTCATAGATATCCCACGAAGTGTTGGTAAGAAGTCCACCTGGCATATACCAAAGTCGGTCGGGGGCTGGCTGGGTATGATCAATAAAGAAAGGAATTATCCAAATCACTGTTGCGAGGACACACAAAGCGATGAATGACTGAAGTTTTTTTGATTGAAAATGCTTCTTTTTCATAGAAATATACGAGCTATTAAATCCCCCACTGATTGTTGGCAATACCGACGAGGAACCATTTACCGCCCGACGGAGCAAAGATGATGAGAAGACTCTTCCAATCCATACCTTCATATTCTGGATTGAATCCAGGGAAATAGAATTCTGCCACACGCGCTCCGGGGAATGTTTGGAGGATGGTATTTACATTGTTGCCACGAGAGGTTTGGGGTTGGGCGAAATATTTCTGAGGTGCGTTTGAAAAATCAACGGCATAGAGATATGAGGTGTAATATTCCTGAGGCGTCATAAGAATCGGATCGCCCTTGCCGTCGGTGTAGCCCCAGAGATACTTGTGGTTGTCAGCAAAAAGCTTCTGGACTTCGTCTTGTGAAAATGAGATGGAATCTGCACTGAATGATGGGAAGGGTGAGAATCGAAGGTGTACTTGAGGATGCATCATGAGAGCGAGCGTCTTTGAATCTCGATTTTTGAGAGCTTTTACGGCACGATTCCCCATCATTTCAATAATCTCTGTTTCAGATTTTTGGAATGAGAAATCAGGAAGCTGAAGCGCGGTGTATTTTGCTATAAATGAATAAAATACCAGCCCTACCACAATGACGAGAAGGACTACAAGTGCTTTTTTCAATGGATGATTCATGGTGCTAGTATACCAAACCTGAGTATTTTGTGGCGTGGATAACACAAAACAAAAACGCCCTCTTATGGGCGTTTTTGTCTTCCAGGGTTGGCGATTCCTTATGAGAGGTGTTTTGAAACGAGCTTTGTCATTTCAAACATAGTAACAGTAGCCTTTCCGCCGAAAACCTTCTTCAAGGTAGCATCAGCATTGATGTTTCGCTTGTTCTTTGGATCCTGGAGATTGTTCTTCTTGATATAGACCCAGAGAGCCTTTACGACTTCTGATCGAGGCATTGGACCCTTTCCTACGACAGGAGCGAGATCAGCGCTGATGGTCATTGGTTTCATGAATGCGGAATTTGCTTTTGGCATGTTTTAAAAAATTATGGGCATTGCCCCGTTATTGATAAGACCCCACTATGGTAGCAAAGCGGATTAAAATGGGAAAGTATTGACAGAATGGCTCAAATAAGCTATTATTTTACACGTGAACAACACAAAGAACATCACGCATATCTGGAAAAAGGCCCGAACTATCGTTCAGGGATCTCTTTCTGCGTATACACCATGTGCGTATCTTGCGCCTAGTCGTGATTGTTCTTGTTCTATGAAGGGTTAATTTCCTATCATCTATTCTTTGAAGAAAAATCCCGACTGGACGAAAGTCGGGATTTTTCTTTTCCTCATTCCCTCGTCCAGGGAAATAGTTCCTTAACAAATCAATACTACTCCTATGCAGAAACGAATCGTTCGTCAGTATATGCTCCTTTCCTTCCTCTTCAGTGCGGCAGGTATGGACCTCATCGCGGCAATCTACTCCACCTACCTCATGAAAAGCGGCCTCAACCTCTTTCAGATCAACGTGGTCAATGCCACTTTCTTCCTTACCCTCTTCGTCTGTGAAATACCAACAGGAGCTTTCGCAGACCTATTCGGAAGGAAGAAGTCCTTCGTGATCTCGTGTGCGATCCTGGCGGTGAGTATGTTTGTCTATGGACTCTCATCGAGTTTCTATGGCTTCATCCTCGCTGAAGTAATTGGCGGGATTGGCTGTACGTTTATGAGTGGAGCCTTCCAGGCTTGGTTCGTAGACAGTATGAAACACCACGGTCACGACGGAGATCTCAAACCGATCTTCGCCAAAAATGCATTGATCTGCAAAATCGGGAGCGGAATTGGTGCTGTCTCGGGTTCCTACCTGATGGCAGTGAGCCTTTCTCTGCCGTGGATCATTGCGGGGTTTGTAATGATAACCACCGCATGTATTGCATGGTCAGTCATGCGAGAAGAATACTTCAAAAAACAAGATGTCTCTTGGAACAATGGATGGCATGCAATGAAAGCGATTGCCACCTCGAGTATTCATTATGCAATTCATGACAAGGCAGTGCGCTTCATCCTCATCATCAGCGGAATTCAAATCTACTCAGTAATGGCACTCAACATGTTCTGGCAACCATTTTTCAAAAGCCATGGCGTGAAGGAGGTTCATTACGGGTATGTCTTTGTCACTATGATGGCAGCGCTCGCTCTTGGAAACGTCTTCATTGCTCGTGTGAAAAGCCATGGTAAAGAGCGTGGATGGATCATTTCGGTGCAGTGCTACGTTGGTGCAACAGTCATTGCTTCGGCGCTGGCTCCGAGCTTTGGGTGGGCACTGACATTCTTTTTGCTTCATGAGGCTGGAAGAGGATGTTGGGGGCCACTTATAACAAGTTACTTGCACGATCGGATTCCGTCGCATGAGCGCGCCACCATATCGTCGTTCTGCTCCATCGCTCCACATATCGGTGGCGCGCTCGGCCTCCTCATAAGTGGAGCACTCGCGGAATCTACAAGCATCAGTACTGCGTGGATCTTCTCTGGCGCGGCACTCATCCTAGGTGCGCTGATCGTTTGGAAAAAATAGGATTGATAAACTCACAAGAGATCGAATGTTGTTCGATCTCTTTTTTATTGAAATGATGGTTACCTAAATCTCAAACTCATGAACTGTCATATTATCTGGGGTTTGATCAAGTATTTCTGTTTTTAAAACAAGATTCGCTACTTTTATAATTCCACCGTGGGCAATTACGAGAACTCGCTTATCTGAGTAATCCTTCTTTATTTCTTTAATGAAGTTCGAGAATCTCTTCTTCACATCGTCAATACATTCGCCACCATAAGGACGATAGTCATATTTTTGATCGAGGTCAGTTTTCTTAAAGTCGATTGCATCTGCGGAGACTTGCTGATCCATTTCTTCCCAAGTCTTTCCTGTAAGACTTCCGAAGTCACGTTCAATGAGATCCTGTTTTTTAATGACTGGTGTGCGGGTTTTTTGAGAGATGATTGTAGCCGTTTGATATGCCCTTTGTAATGGAGAGGTTAGGATGAGATCAAATTCGTGATCATTAATATTCAGGGCAAGACTCTCAGCCTGTCGTATACCCTCCTCATTCAAAGGTTCATCTATACGCTGCCCCATGAGTCTTTTTGCTCTGTTTAAGTCAGTTTCACCGTGTCGAACAATAGAAATCTTCATGCTCAAGAAGCTAAAGTACCGAGGTTAGATTGTTTTAATACACGTCACCATCCACTCTACCCCATACTTGTCAGTCACAAGACCAAACATTGTACCCCAGAACTGCTTCTCGAAGGGCATAAAGATTTCTCCACCTTCTGAGAGTTTTGCAAACACCCCCTGCCCTTCCTCTACAGTCTCTGCCTCGTATGCCACACCCATATGGTCGCCGATTGTTGCAGTGTCTCGCATCATATCAGAGCCGATAAGCGTCCAAGTATCTTTTGTAAGAGAAGAATGCATGATCAAATCCTGCTTGTCTGCCGGCATGTCTTTCTCCATTACACTCCCTTTGACGGGCATGAAATAAAGCTCGCCGCCAATAATACCTTTGTAGAAGTTCATCGCCTCTGCGCATTTTCCGCCATTAAACCGAATGAATGGATTAAGTTTTGCCATTGTTGTTTTTTAAAAAATATTTTGATGCTTTATTGAATAAGGAATCTGAGGGTCGAAACGAGTCGAACCTTTTTGTATTCGGGTGATCCTGGATCTTTGTTGGTTATTTCAAAAACCCCTTGATTGCCACGAGCAACTTCCCCGACAGTCGATCCCGAGCTTGAAGCAAACTGCGATGCTGTGTCTCGGGCATTCTTGATAGCCTCAGCGAGCATTTCCGGTTTAATACTGTTGAGATCCGAAATCTCGAATGAGATGTAGTTCTGATTCAAGGCGACGCCCTTTTTGACCAAGAGTAGTGTTGAATTCGATGCGGTTTTGGCGAGATCAACTTTCTTTGTATAGACCGAAATCTGGCTCGATGAATTGTATCGAAATGCTGCGTCTTTGTAGGTGTCCTGATAAATGTTTACAGGAGCGACATTTATTTCTGACTCATCGAAACCTTTTTCGGTGAGAAAAGCTTTGACCGCTTTAATATTTCGATCGATATCTGCATAGTGACTGTCGATATCATTTGATTTTGTTTCAAAACCTAATGACCAAATCGCATTGTCTGCTTTCACGATTTTCTCTGAAAGACCTTTCACTTCAATATACGAGCCCTGCTTTGAGAAATCTCGGGCACTAATGAAAAGTGTCAAAGAAACTAAAATCGATAAGACAATAATTCCTCCGCCAATATAAAGAGTTTTGGTATTCATAGTTGTGTTGATGATAGGTGTTATACAGATAGTATAGCAAAAATGTAACAGGATAATGAAAAAAGCCACCCCTTTCGGAGTGGCAACCCACGAGATGTGGGCTATCAAAAGTTGTAGCGAATGCTCAGGTTCCCGTAGAAGTTTTCGTTCTTCTCGGTCACCCAAGTTTGATTTCGACCGCCCGGTATCTGAGCGAGCACCTCGGGGGTGAATGTCCATTTCCCCTTGGTGATCGGTAGTGACAAAGACCAGCGATGGTATTCAATCCCCGGTTTACTTCCAAGGACACCGAGGTTGATGCCCATGCGATAGTCGAAGCGAAGCTTCAGCTCGTTACCAAACAAATGGAGACCGAGCTTCTGGTCGCGGATGAGTCCGGCGTAGCTAATCCATCCCCCATCTTTCAGTCCATCCCCCACATAGTGGTAATGGAAAATCTGATAGTAGGGTTGGACCAGCGGACCATCCTTGCGATCAGCGCGAATGGGAAAGTCGATGCGAATGGTCTCGTCAAAGAAGTCGTCGTGAGTCTTGCCGAGGTCGGTGACAAAAAGATACAAGCAGCCGACGTCGAGCTTGATTGGGTATTTCGGCCCACCGAACGTGAAGGTCTGGTCGAAGCCGGCATCGTACTCGGTGCCGCCGTCAACGTTGTAGGTATTCAGGCGGTCAAGCTTTTGCCCCGCCATGATTGTGGCAGTGAAATCACCAAAGCGATTTTTGTACACCGCGTTGGCATCCCAGAAGGACATGGGGCCGTTGTAAAACGTCCCCCCAAAAATCGTCCCGTAGTATTTGCTCATCAAGATGACACCGGCGTTGTAACTCAACGGACTGTTGGTGTTGGTCTGAGCAGTGAGTGAATTCGAGAGGAGAAAAGCCAGGATGATCCCAGCAAACAACTTTTTCATAAGGGTTTTGAGTGTGCGGTTTTATGCCTATTTCTCCCTACCAAGAAACCTTAGAGGGTAAGCATGCTGCTAAAGACCCTAGCACATTTTTATATTTTTGTCAATATAAAAACCCTAGTGTTTTTCTTGTTTTTTAGCTTGCACAAGATCCTCCCCAACCCGATATTTCACAATTCGCTTGATCAGCCCGAGCGGAAGCTTCTCATCGAGGGGAAACTGCACAGCCCCTTTTGATGTTACATAGCGTGATAGCTCTTTGGCAAAGACCTTAATCGCGGAAGGTGTTGGGTAGAATCCGATGTGATTGTTATACGCAGCAAAATGCACAAGATATTTATGCTGTTTAAATGATGGCATACCGTAAGCGATTGATTCGACACTTTTCGGTGCAACCTTTTTGATCGTAGCTCGAAGTTCACGCAACTTTTTCTGAGTGGCAACCGGGTAGAGCCTGATATAGTCTTGGATTGAATGCGGGGCTTTCATGGTTATGATGTGAGGTCTTTAAGAATAACCTTGGCAATCTCCTCAGAGTTCATCTTTGTAACATCAAAAACTTTGCCGAGGTGATATCGATTATCTTCCCAGTTCTTGAGGTTCCGCAAGATGATTTCATCAGTAAGAGGTGTTTTGGCAAATTCAGATCGGGGTCGATTCTTTACACGCTCCATCAGAAATTCTTTTGGTGCTTCGAGCTCATACCCAAAAAATTTCATACCATATTCTTCAGCGAGTTTTTTGTATGGCACAACGAATTCTTTGTTCCAAAAACCTTGTGCAAGTACGATATTGATTCCCTGCCTTGCATACTCTCGACACATACTCAAAAGGACGGCGGCTGTGATTGCATTGTCCCTCTCCCCTCGTTCAAAATCAGTGAGAAAATACTTAATCATGTCAGTACTGAGGATCGCGGTGCGTTTGAGGTCTTTTCGTAAAAAATTGCCGATCGTAGTCTTCCCGGCTCCCATTGGCCCTTCAATAATCACGAGAAATTGTTTTGGGTGTGGTGAGTTCATAGATCAGCATTATACTCGTTTTCGGTTGATAAAAAAGGTCATGAGAGTATTTGTGCAAATCATAGCAATTGAGTGAATGGTGGTGGCAATGTTGTAGGTTTGCAGTGAGAACAACGTCATGATGTGACGCAAAACATTCATCTGATAGAGCGTTGGCTTTTCGGTGTGTGGGTTTGCCCATGTCTTGCGAAGTGTTGGAATGAAAGCGACGATATCAATCAAGACAACGATCACGACTGATACAGTTGGGTCTTTGGTCATTACCCAAGGCACGAGGCCGAGGAGGCAGGCTGCGAGATAATAATGGTCAACTTTGCGGATAGGGCCAGCGCTTTTTTTGAAGAGATTTTTGAGTGAAAAGAAAAAGATCATGACGGTAAACATTTCGGCAACGCCTGTGGGAAGCGCACCAATACCAGCACCCTTCATCAAGCCACCGAAAAAAGTGGTCATCGAAACAATAGACCAAATAAACCATGTATACGGGTGAGGTTGTATTCTACCCTTCACACTATCAATGAGGTAGGAAATATTGCCGATAAAAGCAAGAACCGCCGCAATGATTGCAATCGTTTCTTTCATGGGTTTATTTTAGCATGGGAGAGGTGGTGCGATGTGTTACTTGACTGGTATGCCTCTACGCTTCAAATCTTCAGGAGATTCGAATTCTAAATAATTTTGCGTGAGTTCTTCCCCACTTTTCACCTCACGTGTTGTAACAAGATATGCATCAGTATGGTCCGGACTTTGCGTGAGTGTTGGTGTGTATGAGTGATTAATGAATTTTGATACATCAAAATCGACATGCCAAACTCCTTTGTCTTCAATTTTAAAACCCCACCAACGAATTTCTTCCTTTTCTTTTTCGTGAAGTGACGCAAATTGCTCCTCTGTGATATTTACATCAAGGAGAGGACTTGCTGTATAGACGAGTTGACCAGCTTTGAGATCTTCATCTGCAAAGAGACCGATTCCGTGGTGAGGTGATATGTTGAGTTTGTAGCGTATGTGGATCATGGTTTTTTAATAAGGTTACTTGACTGCTCGTATCAAACAATCTCTTTCAATTCGATCGATACTATCGACACTTCGAAAGCCAATAGATTTGAGAAGTGTGGAAAAAGATGTTTCATCAAGTCTATATTCATCTGTAGCATCTTCGATCTCGTGCTCAATAATCGCATTGGCAAGTTCCTTATCGAGGTAATTTTTATATCGATTATTTTGTCGCTGCAAAAAATCTTCACGATTATTATCCTGATACACCTTGTCCAAAATCATAAGGGTGCCACCTGACTTTAAATTTGAATACATTTCCTGGAGGAGAACCTTCTTATCTTTCTGAGGAAAATTATGAATTGTCCAAGCCGAATAGATCAGATCATAAGGATCTGCCTTTTTTAAATAAATAAGGGCATCTTCGCATATAAAATTGACCCTTTCTTTATAAGACTGAAGTGTGTTTTTTGAAGTTGCAATCATCTCTTCTGAAACATCGAGGAGATCGAGCTTTGCAGTGGTGGTCTGTAGAATTGGTAATGCTGAATCACCTTCACCAGAACCAACCTCAAGTATTCTCATGGTTGGGTGATGAATCTTCTGAATCTCTAACGCGTTAAGAGTAAACAAAAAAGGGTTATAGGGGCAAAGCGCTAAGATTTTCTTATTATACTTACTTAATAGGTTGTTGTATCGATTTTTCATAGTAATGATTTTGAAAGCATATCTTGCTACGGATAACCCTATTATACAAGGCGGCTACGCGCGCAGGATAGCCTCCATCTTCTTCCCTTTTGCAAGTTCGTCAATGAGTTTGTCGAGATAGCGGATTTCGCGCATCACTCGGTCGGTGATTTCTTCGATGCGAACGCCACAGACTACACCTTTAATGAGCTTCCTTTTAGGGTTGGGTTTTGTGGCTTTGAGATAGAAGGTCTTGAAATCGGTACCCTTCTCCAAGTGCTTTTCAAATTGCTTGTGCGTGTAGCCGGTGAGCCAACAAATAATCTGGTCAACTTCTGCCTTGGTACGACCTTTCCTTTCTGCTTTGGCAATATAGTATGGGTACACTTTTGAGAAACTTGTTGCGTAGAGGTTTTCTTTAAGCATGTAGATTATTTAATAAAAGAAGCATCGCTTACCATACTACAGAGTTCAAGAAGATCATTAAACTGATAACCAACGTAACTGATATTAACCTTGTTTGAAAGAAGCCCGTATTTAAGAGATTCTGAATCATAGATCATAATCTTTTTTTTGGGGGAAAACGTCTCAAATTCGTAATAAAAATTTTTATTCTCCTCGGTAACTTTAGTAACTTTTATACCACCAACTTGATTATATTTTGATTTAATATCCACATTTGAAAAGAGTTTTTCAAGATCATGTCCATACTTCATTAATTCTTTTTTAATATTATCACCAGACAAACCTTCACCTTCTAACTTTGATATAAGAATTAATTTTGGACACAACTCAAGAATAGCTTGTGCTAAGTAATAGTAAGGAAGATGGTAACTGGCACTAGATTGATGTTTAGAAAGAATTTCCATCGATTCAAAACATGATCTGATAAAAAGCTTAACCATACGTCTATTTAATATTTTTTCTGAGAGTGTATCCATATATTTTCGTGAGAATTGGAATCGCCCTCGCCTCTCACCTCGCCGACGCTCAGTGAGGGCTGGGCACCGCCTCGCGGTCTCGCTTACTAGCTCGACATCGCTCCGGCGTTCGATTCCAAGCCGCTTTATGCTCAAGCATAAAGCTTCCTGCGAACTCGCTCGTTTCAACGAGCTTCGTGCTGCCGGACTTGGAATCGAACCAAAATTACCGCTTTCAGAGAGCGGTGTCCTACCTTTAGACGATCCGGCAATATATTTCCACCAATTGGATTGTGAAAAAACGTACTGCTACACTATCACTTTTTCATCAAAAAGAAAAGCCACCGCGCAGACGGTGGCTTCGCACCAAACAAACCCAAAGAACGCTCTAGACCACCTCATCATCAGGAGCAGGCCTGCTGCACCCACTCACATCAATAATCATTCTGCGACGACCTTTGATGCTTAGGACGATGGCATTCACCTGACCGTGCGAGCGTTCCCTCTTATCAACCCCCGGTGAGTGAAAGTAGTACTGCGCCCAATCTGAATTCCAGAAGCGACGGTAGAGTCCAGAGGTGGGTGGAATTCCCCTCTGAAAGAAAGCCGCGATCGCATTAATCGCCTTTCGCGCCTGAGTGAATCCTTCAAGGCGGGTATGGAAATCCTGCATTACCCAGGCCATAAGTGCGGTGACCTGGACCATGTCAAATTCCGATAATGGCCGCATGTTTGAGATGGTGGTCGAGTAACCTCCAAATGGCTCGCGGGTGGCAAGCTCGGCAATGAACTCATCATCACCAACATTCTGAAATTGTCCCCCATCATAGGGAAACTGGAGAAGCCACGTCCCCTCAAGGAGAAGACTGTTTGGATGACGGTTGCCTGAAATACCGCCGGAATGGTATTGAAAATTCGCCCGCATAAACAGCAGACGAATCAGGTACCACGTGTGTATCCTAGACAGGTCTGTGTTCATAAATTTGTGAAGTTCGATTGTGGCGGAGCGTTGTGCTCTACCCTAACCCAATACTACCCCCGACTCTTTTTCCTGTCGATACCAGCTTTGATGAACGCAGAAAAAAGCGGGTGTGGGCGCAAAGGACGTGCCAAAAACTCCGGATGAAATTGTGTACCGACGAAAAATGGGTGCTTGGACTCTGGAAGCTCTGCGATTTCCATGAGCTTGCCATCGGGTGATGTGCCGGAGAAAACGAGGCCAGCATTTTCAATCGCTTCGATATGCTCTTGATTGACCTCATAACGATGGCGATGACGCTCCATCACACTCTGCGATCCATAGGCACGCTGTGCTACCGTGCCCTGCTTGAGCTTTGCCTCAAAAGCGCCGAGTCGCATCGAACCACCATAATTCCCCTCCGCGAGCTTCTTCTTTTGATCTGGCATGATATCGATGACGACATGGGAAGCTTTTGGATTGATCTCAGCGGTGTTGGCATGCTTCCAGCCAAGGATATTGCGAGCGTATTCAATGACCATGAGTTGCATTCCGTAGCAGAGACCAAAATACGGCACCTTGTGAGTACGAGCATATTCGATCACTTTAAGCTTTCCTTCGATACCCGATTCACCAAAGCCTCCCGGCACGAGAATTGCATCAAACTTTTTGAGTACTGAAAAATCAGGCTTCGCACCTTCAAAATCCCCTGCATTTACGGTAGCAATGTTGGCACGCACGCCGAGCTTGTAGGCAGAATATTTGAGCGCCTCAAGCACGGACACATACGCATCGGTGAGGACGAAGTCTCCGGTCGAGAAATATTTCCCAACAATTGCAACATTGATCTCCTTCTGCCCCGCCTTCACCTCTTTTACTTTTGAAGCAAATGCTCGCCATGGTGCGAGGCCGTCTTTGGTGAGTTTCTTTTCCTTGAGATGAAGTGATGAGAGGATGATTGCACCAAGGTTGTCGCGTTCAAAGTTTATAGGTACATCATAGACACTATCAATATCAGGCGCAGAGATGACGTGATCGGGTCGCACACTACACGCATCAGCGATTTTTTGCTTGCGCTTCATGTCGAGCGGTACTTCACTTCGAGCAATGATCACATCAGTGTTGAGACCGTAGGATGCGAGCTGATGCACGGCATTTTGCGTCGGACGGGTCTTCATTTCACCAATCTTGCTTGGAATCGGCAGGTAGCTGACCATCACCACAAGGACGTCGTCAGGGTTGTAGATCTTGAGTACACGTGCCGCTTCGATGAACATAATGTTTTGATAGTCACCGACGGTACCACCGATCTCCACTACTGAGATATCAGCACCGCTTTGCTCCGCCGAACGCTTAAACCGTGCAATAATCTCATCTCGCACATGGGGAATCGCCTCCACACACTTGCCACGATAGCCAAGGTTGCGCTCTCGATCGATGACATGCTTGTAGACCATACCGCTCGTCATGTAGTCGTCATTTGAAAGATCGCGATCAAGGAAGCGCTCATAGTTGCCCATATCCTGATCCGTTTCGAGTCCGCTATTTAAGACAAAAACCTCACCGTGCTCAGTGGGGTTCATAGTACCTGCATCGACATTTAAATACGGGTCAACTTTTACGAGGTGAACACTGTAGCCTTTTGCCTGAAGGAGGGTACCGATCGATGAAGTAGCGATCCCCTTTCCGACTCCTGACATAACACCGCCGATTACGAAAATAAATTTATGATTTTTCTGCTTACCGGCTCGTGGTTTTTCTGATGTGAGTGACATACTTCATTCTAGGCTGGTTTTTTTGAACGTCAAAGCTCGCGCAACATTCGACCACTTCCAAAAAATTCTGACAAGGAATTGCTACTCCGCTACGATTTGTTTTAAAAAAGAAAAACCACCTCCGTCACTTGAGCAACGTGGTGGCTGAAAACCGAAAAGAGCAAAGTCGCTTCTATTCCGCCATGTCAGCGACCGTGAAAGGAATGCGCAAGTCGAGCTTGTGTGTATGTTCATCCCACCGACCACGGAAGATCGATATGTCGACATACTTTCTTCCATTTGAAGTTGTGAAATGATCACCGAAGCAAAACTGCTTGAAGCGATAAGGTTCCTGGCGACGCGAGCATTGTTGAAGGCAGTACATCGTTGTGTCGGAGGGTTGGATTCGAAACCAAAAATCCCGCATCAAAGCTGTATTCCAAGCCTCGTGCATCGCCTGATTGCAACTTTCTGCATTGAGGTAGAAACCGATGTGGTACTGACCACTGTTCTGACCTGTCCCCTTTTTGATAATCAAACGCGTAGGTAACGATTGAAGATCAGGGGCGGTAGTACGGAAGAATTGCTGAATCTTCTCTTCGATTGATTTGTCGCCGAACGGCGTCTCGCTCATACGAATGGCGGTCAAGCGTTCCACCACCTGACTGGTCATACCAGTAAACTTTCCACAAATGAGTGGGTCATGCACACCAGACCCACCAGCAAAGTCACCACTCCAGAATTCGGGACCAGCTTCATCCTGAAGAGCAGTGACCCTTTGAAGCGCGTCCAAAAGAGCGGTATCTCCGCAATTCATTGCACGCCGAAGAATGTGCTCAAAGAGTTTCCAATCCACCAGTGCTGAGCCAGGCTTTTTTGCCTTGATCTCAGGTCGGATCTGTTCAGCATGACGCTCAATAGCTTGGAGCAACACATCTTGATAGTACCCATTTTGCCAATAGCGGCGCGGTGACTCGGAAATTCCTGCCTTGATCCAAGGCTTGTGAAGGATTGCTCCATTCCAAGCATCTGCACCAAGCATTTGCTTGTAGTGAGTCAGAAGCCAGTGAAAAGATTGGTCCTGGTCGTATTCCCATGTGGAACCTTGTCTGGCGCCAGTACCCATCACCCACGTAGCAACCGTGTCAAAAGCTTCGAACTGACGCTGATCATGGTAAATGGTCAGGAGTGATGAAAGCACCAATTCAGTTTCCGCGTTGGCAATTCGTGGCATTTTACTCAGGACAAACTCGAGCTGCTTGATCGTCTGCGCTTTGGGAAGCATGGCGAGTGGATTCTTCCCGACTTCCCTTGTCCATTGATCTTCGTGAAAAATATGGACACCATCGAACTTGATGAGTGGTTGAAACGGCTTAAGGCTCATAACTGCATTCTCCACCTCACGGGTATGTGAGGATTTTGTTGAGGTTTATTTTCAAAAAGCACACCGGGTATGGTGTACTTCATAATACTGCTCTTTAGATGACAAAAGTCAACGAAACCACCCTTTCACTCCCTACACCTTCAAATACCGTCGCACCGCGAGGTAGCTTGAGATCGCACCGATGGCGAGACCTGAGCCCACGATAATAAGGAAAATCTGACCAAAGTTTGCTCGATAATATTCATAGAGATTCACACTTGAAAAGAAGCTCTTGGTGACTGGGCCGAGGAAATAGGTCGTAGGCGCAAAAATAATCAAGGTGATAATCCCGGCAATGAGACCATACATGATGCCACTCACCACAAATGGTCCACGAGCATAACGATTGCTTGCACCGACAAGCTTCATGACCGCAATCTCATCACGAGAAGCAAAAATCGAGACGCGAATAGTGTTGAACGTAATAATAAGCGCAAAAGCGATCAAGAGGATAGCGATGCCAAAACCTGCTTTGTTGGATGCCTTGATAAGGGTGCTGAGCTTGGCAATAGCTGCGCCATTGCGATCATAGTCATTGGCACTAATGATATCTTTTTTGCCAGCGAGGTATTGTGCGATCGATGTGTATTTTGCGGGGTCCTTTGCCAAAATATTCAAGCTTGGGCCAAATGGGTTTTCACCAATGATATCAAGTGCATCGAAATCGCCTTGAGTACGAGTAGGGTCCTTCTTGAAATCTTCGAGCACCTGCTCTTTTGAGACATATTTGACTGATGCGACTTCAGGGAGTTTTTGGAGTGATTTTTGAATACTAATAACTTCGGCTGGGTCGGCATTGGTGACGAAATACACATTGATGTCTGCTTTATTTTGGAGTGAATTGAGAGATTCCTTGAGAACAGCGCTTGTGAAAATGACTGAGCCGATCACGAAAAGTGTCACAATCATCACGAAGACTGATGATATAGAGATGAAGCCATTTCTCCAAAAACTGACAAATCCCGCTCGTATTACTCTTTTAAGATTCATGAACATAGTATTACAAAATATATTTACCTGAAGCATCGTCGCGGATGACGCGGCCATTTTCCATAGTAATCACACGCTTGCCCACTGCATCCACTACCCCCTTGTTGTGGGTGGTCATGAGGACGGTCGTGCCGAGGTCGTTGATCTTTTTCAAAATCTGAATAATTTCATAGGTGTTTACTGGGTCGAGATTTCCTGTGGGCTCATCGGCGATAATAATGTCGGGGTTGTTGACGATGGCACGGGCAATCGCTACACGTTGTTTCTCACCGCCTGAAAGCTCGTGAGGAAAATGTGATGCCTTGTCTTTGAGATTGACGAGGTCGAGCACATGAGGCACATCCGCTGCAATCTCCGAGTCGGTCCGACCTGCAATTTCCATAGCAAAAGCGATGTTTTCGTATGCAGTCTTGTCAGCGAGGAGGCGGAAATCTTGGAAAATCGTACCAATCCGACGGCGAAGCTTCGTGATATCACTACGACGGAGCTTGTGAATATTGACCGACTGGAAATAGACTTCCCCACTTGTAGGGCTCTCTTCGGCGAGAATCATCTTGAGGAGAGTCGACTTGCCGGCTCCAGAATGGCCCACAATCGAGATAAACTCCTTTGGCTCTACCTTGAAGCTCACTTCGTGAAGTGCCGCTGAACTTGGGGAATACTTCTTTGAGACTTTATCGAAATAAATCATAGACACCCACCATTATACTCCAACAAACGCGTTAGCCCAAATTCTTTTCAGCGTCGAGAAAGAGGTCGATATCGCCCTCGAGGACCGCCTCCACATCTGAGGTTTCTACATCGGTGCGGTGGTCTTTGACCATCTTGTAGGGGTGCTGAACATACGAGCGAATTTGATTGCCCCATTCTATGCTAGTCGTTTTTGAAATATACATTCCCTTTTCTTTTGCGATACGCTCTTCCTCCTGCATTTTATAGAGTTTTGCTTTGAGAATATCGAGGGCTTTTTCTTTGTTTTGAGCCTGTGAGCGCTCTGAGGTGACATGCACGGAAAGTTTTGTGGGAAGATGGACAATTCGTACCGCAGTTTCGCGTTTGTTGACGTTTTGTCCGCCAGGACCTCCTGCTCGTGACATAGTCACTTCGAGGTCTTTCTCGGGAATTTCGATAGCAGAGTCTGTTTTTTCAAACTTTGGAATCACTTCTACCATTGAAAACGATGTGTGCCGAAGCTGCTTTGCATTGAATGGGGAGATTCGGACCAAGCGATGGACGCCTGATTCGTTTTTGAGGGTGCCATATACTGATTTTCCTGAAATTTCAAAAGTGACATTGCGAAAACCGCCGTGATCATTTTGGTTTTCATGAATGAGTGAAAGTGACCAGCCTCGTTTTTCGGAATACTTGCGGTACATACGGAAAAGCATACTTGAAAAATCTTCGGCATCGTCGCCACCAGCCCCTGAAAAAATCGTAACGATCGCATCGCCTTTATCATACTTACCTCCCCCTTCAAGCTCGGTTTTGAGGTCCTGCATTTCCTTTATCATTGCTTGTGCCTTGTGTGGATTCTGCCAAAAATCAGCACTATTCATAAGTGCTTCGATTTCGGCGATTCGTTCGTTGATTTTGGTATGGCGAGGATTTGTCTCCATGGATGTATGTGAAAATACTATATCAAAATAGCATAAAACAAAAACCGCCCTAGTGAGAACAATGAGTCCTTGGGTGCCGAGGTTGCCTCAGCAGCTGTACGCCGAATTGATCGGGGCTACGTTTCCAAGCACGGTCTATTGTCCCCACCAAAGGGCGGAGAATTTTCCCTTATGAACTGCCAACCCCAAGGGGTGTCACAGATAGTCCTGTTCTTGACGTGAGCAGGGCCGTTCGTCGCGGAACTCAACCATGGGAGGTTGGGTTGGTGGCGAGGAATGTATCTGGACACCGCCAAGGGGTGGCATAAAGGAAGAAGCGCAAGGAGGTAACCGATACGGGTTAACAACTCCCGTCTTCGCAAAGGCGCAACCCTATGCGGCATGTGGAGGAACACCTCCTTGCGCGAAATCAAAAAAAGCTGAATCGGTATAACAATACCCCAATTCAGCTTTTTGTCAATAATTTACTTTCACCAACCCCCTACTTACCCGCTGCTCGCAAAGCATTTACCTTTGCAAGTGTTGTCTTTCCAAACACACCGTCTCCTTTCTTTTTACCCATTGGTGTTAGAATTTCATCCTTGTATAATTCTTGGAACTTCGCCAAGGCCTGAGCTGTTGCTGTTCCATAGACAGTTCCCTCTCTGCCACGTGAGCCAGCACCACTTTTCGCCACAGGGAAATTGTGGGTATTTAAAAATATTTGGAGATATCGAACATCCTCACCAACCGAGCCAATCTGAAGCGATCGTGTAAAAGTGAATGTTCGAGGGATACTTTGAACAATGGCGTTGGTCTGGGCTTGCTGACTAGCAATTTCATTGAGGATCGAACGAGTTTTTGCATCGGTTGAACCATATCCTGTAGTTTGTGGTTTTCCTGAACGCACAATATCGTATTTTTTCTGGAATGCTTGAACTGCTTTTTCGGTCTTGGTATCAAAGATTCCCTTTTTAAAGGCACCTGCATCGAGAACCTTTTCCTTAACGAGCACATCCTGGAGGACTGCGACCTGTGGCTCCTGCGCACCAAGCTGAAGGTTTCGGGTAAATGGAGACACTACCGGTGTACTTGATGGAGTAATGACAACTGGAGGTGTTGTTGTGCCATTACCTGGGACAAAAGGTGCCCCTACAACAGGAGGAGGTGGACTATTTGGAGTTGTAAATACCGCATCTGCAGACTGTGTTGTGCCATCAGCAGAAGTTACGACAATTCGGTAGTGATACGTGGTGAGTCGGTTGAGACCGGTGAGTGTGTGACTGTGGACTGTTTTTGCTGTGCTTTGTGGAGATACATTTCCATATGATGTGGTAAGTCCATACTGCACCTGGCCAGTTGCTGCCACGTCGGTAGTCCAATAAATCGTAGCTCGTCCAGCACCAACGGTAACACTAGGTGAAATAATTGCAGGTCCACTACCTTGATTTGCATTGAAGAGTGCGACCACCGATAGATCAGACACGAGTGAGATAACACAAGTAGTACCAGTACATGAGGCACCTTGCCATCCACCAAACGTTGACCCCGGCTCAGGTACTGCGGTCAACGTCACGACCCCTGACACGGTATAGCTCGATGCCGCAGATGATTCAGCAGTTTGAAGGACTGAACCCGATGCTGTTACGGTAACACTACCTTGCCCCTGTCCACCAAGAACAACAGTAAGATTTTTCTGAGTCGAATCAATGGTGCCGAGGTATTCATGAGGGCCAATATCCCAAACACCCGACGCTGGTCGTGTACCACCAGAAATATCTTTTTTGATAGAAATACCTGGGATTGGATAGAGAGCAGCAAGTCGATCAATGACCGCTGAGCTACCAGCGTTGATTGCTGGAGAATCCTGTCGGAGACTGAAATCATTTTGAGCGCTATTGTTGAACTTTGGATCTGCTTCAAGACATCCCACACACTTTCCTGTTGAGCTCATAAATTGACCGACATTAAGGAGAGAACCGTAGAGTGTGAGGTTGATAATATTTACGCCTCCCCATGCAATTCGAGCGTTGCCACCCGGCTGATAGAAAATATTATTCGCAAACTGAGAGAGATTCATATGACTTGATCCTGCAAGCGACACATGATAACCGCCATCTTTTACCTTGGCAATGATGTTGTTCTCGACGGTGAGTTTTGAGCCATCACCGGTATCTGAGTAAATTCCATTGTCGACATCGTAGAAGAGGTTGTTAACGAGATATACGTCATTTGAGTTCCATGCTCGATAACCCCATGCATTCCCGGATGAATTGTGAATATTGCGTACAATATTACCAATAAATCTAACGTCAAAGAGTTGATCGCCGCCGACTTGGAATCCAGTATCAGAAGCATTATAAATTTCGTTGAAGAGGAACCAAACATTTTTTGGTGAATAGGTAGGACCGTAGTGAACGACCGTTGCAGTACCATCTGAACCCTCTGAGCCACCTTTGAAGTCGTGCATTTTATTCTGAGACACAATCACGGTATCAACTTCCTTAATATCGATTGCGTTTTCGCCCGTTCGATAGAGATCATTTCGCCCGATATAGTATCGCTTCGCAGTATAATCAGCATCATGTCCCCCGCCCACAGAGTCACCCGGGAGGTCGTGGATAGTATTGTCGAGCACCCACACATCCTCTGATTGCCGTCCTATGTAGACACCGTTTATATCATTCTCATAAATTTCTCCAGGTGCGTCATAATCAAACACATTCTTGTCAGTCTGAATGTTATTTGCGAATATCACGATATTGCTGACAGTAATTCCAGGGGTATAGCTTGCCGCCACGGTGCCGGTATGAAGGTCGCAGTAGCGTAATGCGTTGTGATGGATAGAAAGACCTGGCGCCCAAGGATAGAATCGAGGTGCAGTATTACGGAATTCAATATTTTCAACAATCAAATACGATGAGGCAATCTCGAAGTTCAAATCTGCAAAGACTGCTTTCTGACCATTCGTATCAAGCCCACGGATAAATGCTGGGCGCTCCTTCGTACCACCTCCTGATGTGTAGTAGTGTACTGGTACTCGTGCTTTATTGTAGGTTCCATGAAGCTCTACAATCATTCCGGGAGTAAAAAGTGTTGGTAGCGTCACACGTGGCTTTGCAGGACTTCCGAATGGGTTATCAGAATCTGTACTATTGGGATTGGTAGGTTCAACATAGTGGGTATATGGCTCACCGACTGAATTGAGCTTGTAAGCCTGCTGACCATTTCCATAGTCGAAGCATTTTTGTGGTTGTGTTGCACATGTCTCACCACTGCGCAAAATGAAGTGACTTACATCTTCCCGAATACCAAATGATGGTTCTGGGATTCCAATCGGAGCGTTCCAACTAATGACTTTATGAGGCTTTGGCGCTATGACCGGGTTGGTGACAGACACTGATACGGCGCTTGATGTGGTGGTGTTATCACTATAATCCTTCGCCACCGCAGTAATTGTATAGGTACCATTTGAAACAGTTGTGGTGTTCCATGATACCGAGTATGGCGCAGAAAGAATTTCCTGGCCGTACTTTTCGCCATTGATATAAAACTGTACACCAGCAACCCCTTCATTGTCTGTCGCTTGAGCGGTAAGTGTTACGGAGCCAGTTGGTGATGAGCCAGTCGTTGGAGAAGTGATAGAAATGGTTGGTGCTTGCGTGTCAGGACCACCAGTACCACCTCCGGTGTACTGACCGAGGCTAAAGAGTGCCTGCACGTCATCTGCTGTAAGTGCTGTTTTATATACTCGTACGTCATCAATGTCGCCTGTGTATGGATAGTCAACAATGTCCGCAGCATATCGATCAAAACCACTTACTGTGAATTTCTGAAGTGTTGTTGGAAATGTAAATTGGGATGGGAGGTTTGCGACTGAAGTCCCGTCAACATAGAGTGATATACCTGTCGATGTGAAAATTCCTACGATATGATGCCATGCATTATTTCGCAGCCAAGGTGATGTTCCCTCATATCCCTCAGTATTTGAAAAGAAGATTCCTGCTTTTCCTGAATTGTTAATACTAATACCCTTCATGTCGGTACCAGTGGTCGTGTCATAGAAGCCTGCAATTGGTGTAAGGCCTTTTACGCTCGACGGCTGTCGTACCCACGCTGAGATTGTGAAAGGATAACTAGTGATTCCAAGTGATGAATTGGCTCGCAAGAAACCGCCACTCTTCATTGAGAGTGCACCACTACCCACATTGCCTGCGATAGAAGTTGGTAAAGTACCGAGAAATGAAGCGGTGATACCATTTCCAGAGCTATCCTGAAGTGTTGTTACTCCAGAAGTGTAGCTATCAAATGGATAATGGAGTACGAGTGAGGTGCCACCAGCATCGACAATCGAAGCGGTAGAACGACGAACGAGTCGCGCATCCTGAAACTGAGTCACAACAACAGTAAGGAGAGCGAGGACAGTAAGGGGTGCGCCGAACATTACTATCTTCTCAAAAATATTTTTTTGCATAAGGGATTATAATTTCCACTTATTTTATCACGCTCATGTACGAGAAAAACACAAAACTGTTGAAAAGTTTTGCTTATGGTGACTATGATCTTCGTAGTGGAGCCAAAGGCGAGGATCGAACTCGCGACCCCAGCTTTACGAAAGCTGTGCTCTACCAACTGAGCTACTTTGGCACAATTTACTGGAGCCAATGATCGGGATTGAACCGATGACCTCGTCCTTACCATGGACGTGCTCTACCAACTGAGCTACATTGGCACTCACCACACATCGCTCATGATGTGCAATGGAGCCATCATACACGAAATGTGGATATTTTCAATTTGATACTGCGAGGAAACGACCTACTGAAGTTTAATAGTCTGGATAATTGCATCCATTGCTGGGAGGTCGGTCTGACTCATGAGAATTGAGTACCATGCGCCATTATCAAAAAATACTTCGAGGATCGCTCCCCCATCTTGGTCGATAAACTGGGTCATGAATGCCTTGATGCCAGGGCGGCTGATTTCATAGGTTTTTGACTGAAGACCGAATGCACTGAGATCTTTAATGACGAGAGCTTGAGCGCGAGCACGAGCCTCTTCGATAGTCTTTGACTGTGCAACACGACTTGGTGTTGAATGCAAAATGAATGACAACATGTCGTAGTTTGATGCAACCTTAGCACCAAGAACGGGGGTGAAGACATCCGTAGATGATGCATTCGTCATCTCACGAATCTCATCAATGATTTTATTGCGATTATTGGTGACCAAAATGCTATTACCATTGGTGTAACTCACCTCGCGCACACCTTCATATTTTTTTGTTGCTTCATTCTCAGTTGCTGGTCCAAGCGGTGTTTTGAAAGATACACCGAGTACTGAGGTGGTGCGCATCTGTGCAAGATCCTTTGAGGCAATCGGTTGGATGGTGTAAAGCTGTGGCTCGCCAGACACACGAGCAACCACGTCTTCACCGCCAGCATTGAGATATTTAGTCACCTCCTCTGCGAGAGTGGTGATAGAGCTTGATGTTGGACTAAAGAGGGGGCGGTCAGCTTCCCCACTTTTCATTTTCCATGAGTAATATCCATAGCCAATTCCTGCAAGGATGACGATTACAATGATGGTAATGATGATTTTGGTCTTTGATGTCATGGAATTAGTGTATAACGCTAGTAATTTTTTTCCAAATACACGGAAATAGTGCGGCGCCTGAAGGGTTTACCCTTGAGAAGATGTTTGTGGGACTTCTCTACTTTATGAATGATGAAATAAGGATTGAAAAATTCTTCTATGCGCTCTTCTGACCACACATACTCGTAAACACCGAGCTTCGGGTGAATGTAAGCATGCTCTTCGTCAGCTGGGTTTTCCTTGAGAAGACGCTTCACATGGAGATCTTCTTCATCGAGAAATGTTTTGAGGAAAAACCAACCACCAGGTTTGAGGACGCGGACAATCTCGTCGCGCCACGCCTCGCGTTCTGATTTTTTGAGGAAATGGGAAGACATCATGTCGAGTACGAGATCAACAGACTCATCTTCGAGATCAAATTTTCCTTGAATTGGTCGCTCGACAAATGTGAGAGGTAAAACTTGGGCCCCATGCTTCTTTCGGGTATTCCCCGCTGTGCCATGCACATACGGTCGCCACTTGTCGATAAGTACTTCACCACGGGCGGCGCGCTTGGCCTGAGCAATCGCCTCACCGGAAATATCATAGCCGGTGCCATGACAGCCAAAATTTCGTGAGAGATATACAAGGTTACGTCCATTACCACATCCTAGATCAAGGACGTTGGTCGTTGGGTTCAAGACGGCTCCCTTGTACTGACGTTCTATCCATCGAGTAAATTTCTCGAGGTCTTCTGACGGTTCGTCTGAAAGTGTGAGGTGTTCAGGGTTCGCGTACTCTTTATTCCAAAAGTTTTTATGAGAAGGCATGAGTCTAAATCTGCGCAGCCAACCGGGCTTGAACCGGCAACCTCTCCCGTGACAGGGGAGTGCTCTAGCCAATTGAGCTATGGCTGCATGGGGTGAAATGTATCAGATTTTTTGGTTGAAAGCAATCCCTCCCCCATCGTCCTTTATTTGCTTCTTTATCGAAAAAGTTGGGGGACGAAAAAGGCGGCCCGCGGCGGGCCGCCACTATCGAAACCATCGTTGCTTCCTCAGAACGTGTGACGGAAGAAAGCGAAGAGGCGGTACGTGTCACCTGTTCGCGCCGGAACTTCTGAGACGTAATTGACGCTCGAAACATAGTGACAGGCACCACCAGCTCCAAAGCATGTGTCGTATTTGTGCTTCCCCTTCCCGAACCCCCAAAGGGGCTGAGAATAGACGTCTTGAGCGGACCGACCACTCGCATCTTTCTGATTCAAATTCATCTCGATGCGTTCCCAGAAGTTATCACGGGTTGGCAATTCGAGCGACGCAGCGATTTCGCGAGCAATACGCGTATTGGTTTTCCAGTACGGATCGTTCGAAGTCAGGAGTGGTCCGGAGAGGGTGACTTGGGTAAGGTTTGTCACCTGGCTTGGCTGCGGAGCCGAAGCCTTGAAGGTGAAGCGTGGGGGCGGCGCCTGACGAATGTCGGTGAGTGGGTTAAAAAGTGAAGCTAGGCTCGAGACTGTGCTCTGAGTCCAAGCATTCACCGTGAGTACGAACAACACGAGCGCTGTAGCTAATGTTTTCATGCGTTTGTGGGTGCTAAGTGTTTGGTTTTCTGAAGAGCGGATCGTGCCAAACGACCCTAAATACTCTGACTATAAGTATAGCACTGCAAAAAGATACGAAAAGTTGTGTCGGCGGGAGGAATCGAACCTCCGACCTTGGGCTTATGAGTCCCACGCTCTAGCCAACTGAGCTACGCCGACATGTTTATTGGCTTATTTAAAAGACTTTGAAAATGTACCACACTGACGTTATCTAACCAAATCAGCTACGCTGATATATATGTCTTATATCATATAACCGCCCTATCCACCAACTAATTCTTGTTGCGGGGCTGGGAATCGCACCCAGGCCTCAAGGTTATGAGCCTTGCGAGTTACTGCTTCTCTACCCCGCGATATATACCCGATTTCGAGTAAAAAAATAATACCTGAAAAGCGCGCAAAAATCAAGGCCTCTCAATCACCCCCTTATCCCCAACCATCTATGAAATAAAACCTCCTTCCCGAAGCATCTCAGCAAAAAGACCTACCACCCTGCGCGCCTCACGTTGATTAAGTTCATAATTTGCACCTTCATGTGCAAGACGATTACGCACAATATGTGCCTCCCAACCTTTTTGGACCGTTGAAAACATTGCTGGTGTTGTGGCTTTGAGTCGTTCCCCGAGGCTTTCACCTGGCACTCCACGCTCCTCAAGCATTTCATCAAGCAAAATATCTGCTTCGAGTACCGCGAGGCGCCAATCATTTGGATTTAATGACTCGAGATAATCGAGGACTCGCTGCCATTTTTTGCCATGAACCTGCTTCGTAGACGGAGCATTCATGGCTGGTGCAGACTTCATCTCAATGAGTGCTTCATAATCAGCGGTCTTCCTGCCTATATGCCAAATCAAAAACACAAGCGCAAGTGAAACAAACGTGCCAACAAACTGGGCAATCGTCCACACCTCACGACCTATTGCTGGAAATATCGAGTAATCTATCGAAAAGAAAAACGAGAAAAACGCGTAGAAAATATCCTCGAGTGGAAGCGATGGTGTGGGTGGGACACCTTCTGGAGAAGATTGAGCGTGTGCAATGAGTGTCAAAACGAATGGCATCATATATGCCCTATTATTTCACGTTCTCGAACTGCGCGCCAATGTCAAAAAGGGTATCGTCGCATTCCTGAGGTGCCATAAACTGGATTCCGAGCGGAAGTTTCTTGCCTTCTCGATCCGCAAAGCCTGATGGGACTGAAATTGCGGGCACACTTACGAGGTTTGCAATTACGGTAAAGATATCCGCAAGATACATCTGTAGTGGGTCCGATGATTTCTCTCCTATTTTAAATGCTGGGATTGGTGATGTGGGTGTAAGAATAAAATCGACATCTTTGAATGCTGTTTCGAAGTCTTGTTTCAAAAGCTCACGCACAGTCTGCGCTTTGTTGTAGTACGCATCATAATATCCGGCAGAAAGGATATAGTTTCCAAGCATGATTCGTCGTCGAGCTTCTTTTCCAAAACCTTCGGTACGGGTCTTGAGGTAATCCTGGAGGAGTGTGTCACCTTCTTTGAGCGCTCCATACTTCACACCATCGAATCGTGAGAGGTTTGAAGAAACTTCAGCGGGCATAATGACGTAGTACACCGCGAGTGAATAGTCGATATGAGGAAGTGTCACCTCCTTGATAGTGTGTCCTGCCTTTTTGAGTTTCTCCAATGACGATTCGAAATTTTCAAGAACATCCTTGTCGATTCCCTGCTTCATGAAATGTCGTGGCACACCGATGGTGTAGTGCTTTTTTGTGTGAGCTTTGTCGAGGGAGCCAGCAGGAAGCGTTGTACCGTCCATGATGTCATTGCCCTTCATTGCATCAAAAAGAATTTTTGTGTCCTCGACTGTTTTTCCAAGCGTTCCAATCTGATCGAGTGAAGAACCCATAGCCATAAGACCGTAACGAGAAATCGCACCGTAGGTTGGTTTGAATCCAACGATTCCACAGAAGCTTGCTGGCTGACGCACCGAGCCACCAGTGTCTGAGCCAAGCCCCGCAAGTGCCCCACTCATCGCTACTGATGCCGCTGCCCCACCAGACGAACCACCCGATACTCGAGTTAGATCATGAGGATTCTTTACGGGGCCGAATGCAGAATTTTCATTTGAGCCTCCCATAGCAAATTCATCCATATTGGTACGGCCAATGAAGACGACACCCTGCTCTTTGAGCTTTGCAACTGCGGTCGCATCATACGGAGCAATATATCCTTTCAAAATCTTTGAAGCAGCAGTCACCGATCGTCCTTTGATCAAAATATTGTCTTTGATAGAAAGAGGGATGCCGGTAAGAAGTGTTGCTTTTCCTGCTTTGATGAGTGCGTCAGCATTTTTTGCCTGCTCGAGAACGTCAGCGTAGATTTCGAGGTAAGCGTTTGTGTCTGGATTTTTTTTCGTAGCAACATCAAGGTAGGCCTTCGCGAGATCGACGGCTGTATATTCACCTTTTTTCAAGGCTTCATGAGCTTTGCGAATCGTAAGTGTCTGGAGATCAATCATAAAATGTATTTAGCCGAGGATTTTCTTAACTTCGACGTAGCCGTCCTTGTGCTTTGGGGCGTTTGCGATAATGTCGGCTGTATACGTGCCACTTTCATAGCGGGGGGCATCTTCACGCATAACGTTTCGGACCTTTTGAGGCTTCCGTGCGGGGGCTGATTCTGAGACATTTTGAATCTGTTCTACATAACCCAAAATTGAGCTAATATCCTTTTGCATAGCCACCTTTTCGGTATCAGTAAGCGAAATTCGTGAGAGCTCAGCGAGTCGTTCTATCTGCTTTAAATCAATATCTCGATTCATGCGGTCATCATAGCACACCCCTTGCCATTTTGGAAAATATCAGTATACTTAGACCCCGGTGCTGGCTCTCTAAAATTCATCAAAAAGTGAAGCTTTGCACTACGGTTTGCTCGTGGTAGAGCAGATTGTGTCGGAAAACAACAACCGCAGATACAACATCATAGTCCATGCCGAACACATCAACGCATCATGGGCAAGGTTTGATCGAACCTTGCAAACGCACTTTCATGAGGGTCAAGCAACATCGGGAGGATCCGGCCACCACCCGCCGGCGTCATCGCCGCAAGCTCAAAGAGCTCCTTCGCTCGTGGACCTCTGGTGCTGCGTCCTTCGTGGAACTGGCGGCAGCGTAACCCTTCAACTTCACTTTTCCCGTGCTGGGGCCTGAACAGGTGCCCAGCATTTTTTATTTCTCCAACATTTTTATAAATTCAGCTTCAGAGATGACGGCGATGCCAAGCTCAGTTGCTTTGTCGAGTTTTGAGCCTGCACTTTCCCCTGCTACTACATACGAGGTTTTTATCGATACCGATCCAGAAACATCGCCACCCCTCGCGCGAATTTTTTCTTTTGCTTCGTCGCGAGACATACTCGCGAGTGTTCCTGTGAGGACAAATGTCTTGCCAGCAAATGCACCGAGCATTGTTTGAGATTGAGCCTGAGCTTTTTTTACTGTGACGTATTCAAGAAGGTGGTCCACCATTTCAGCGTGATTCTTTTCGCTAAACCACGTAGTGATTGATTTCGCTACTATCGGGCCAACACCATCGATCATCTCGAGGTCCTCAAAGGTAGCCTTTCGGAGGGCCGAAAGGGTGCCAAAGTGATTCGCCAAATCATACGCGGTTTCCTCCCCCACTTGCGGAATTGAAAGTCCAATGATAAATCGTGGGAGCTCGATAGTGCGCGCTTTTTTAATGGAGTTGATGAGGTTGGTTGCGGACTTTTCAGCAAACCGTTCAAGTCCAAGCACATCTTCTTTTCGCAAAGCAAAAATATCTGGAGCGCTCGAAATAAGTTCGGCATCGAGAAGTGCATCGATAATTTTTGGGCCCATATCCTCGATATCAAATGCCTTTTTTCCTACAAAATGGTAAAGCTTTCGTTTGAGGAGTGCCTCAGAGTCGCAATTGACACAGCGATATGCTGCCTGACCAGGGATTCGCTCAATCCGCCCATCACCACCGCATCCTTCAACGTAGGCTGGAAATACAAATGGTTTCTCGCGACCTGTTCGTAGCTCAGGAAGCACTTTTACAATGTCTGGGATCACATCACCTGCTTTTTGGAGAATAACAGTATCGCCAATACGCACATCAAGACGTTTGATTTCATCTTCATTGTGGAGCGTTGCGCGCGAGACGGTTGAGCCGGCGACAAGTACAGGGCGGAGTACGGCCACAGGAGTTACGACACCTGTACGGCCAACTTGAAGAATGATATTTTCAACGACTGTTGTAACTTGCTCTGCGGGAAATTTAAAAGCAATTCCAAAACGTGGCGCCTTGCCAGTATAGCCAAGAGCCTCTTGAAGTGGTCGTTCATTCACTTTCACAACCACACCATCAATCAAATAGTCTTGCTTTGGAGCTTCCTTCTGCCATTTCTTCCAATACTCAATCACGCCAGAAACACTTTTCACCACAACGTTGTGAGGATTTTTTTTGAAACCAAGCTCAGCTATGAGGTCGAGCTCTTCTTGTTGGGTTTTGGGAATTGCTTCACTTGAATAGCTGATGTCGTAGATAAAAGTTTTCAAAGCGCGATCCTTCACAATTTTTGGATCAAGTTGACGTATTGAACCTGCTGCAACATTACGAGGATTGGCAAAAACCTCTTCGCCATCTCGAGCACGCTGTGCATTGAGTTTACTAAAGACACTTTTGGCCATCCAAATCTCACCCTCAACAATCACGTCAATGGGTCTCGTGAGACGAAGTGGTACCGATTCAATCATTTTTACATTTTCTGTAACATCCTCCCCCACTTTTCCATCACCCCGCGTAGCCGCCGTCTTCAAAAGACCGTTCTGATATTCCAAAACGACTTTCAACCCATCAATTTTGAGTTCACAGGTGTAGGTTGGGTGCTGATCCTTGCCAGTCTCAGCTTTGATAAAACGCTTCACACGCTCGTCAAAAGCCCAAATATCGTCTTCGGTGAAAGCATCATTAAATGACCATTGGGCGACTTTATGCTCAACCTTTTTAAAAGCTGAGAGTGGCGCACCCGCAACACGCTGCGACGGTGAGTCGGGTGTAATGAGTTCGGGATACTGAGTCTCAATTTCAACAAGCTCACGCTTCAATGAGTCGAGAGCTTCCGGAGATATGTCATCCTTGTCGAGGACGTGATAGTTGTAGCGATGGCGTTCAATAGCCTTGCGCAGCGCTTCAAGTCGCTCAAGGGTCGTTTTCGGGGCTTTGGTTTTCATATAAATACGGAATTAGTGGAATGCACCTTTCAAACCGCGTTCTACTCGGCGAGGGTTTTCTACTCTGCAGGTATTATACCCACGAGATTCAAAAAGAGTATAGATGGTGGTTGTTGCTGCTTCAGTATTCCATTTCCCTACATTAATAACAGCACACGGAGCTTCATCGGTTGAGCCAAAGTGAATAGTGTAGGTTGAAGTTGCAGTATTTTGTGTCTGTACGACAGTCCATCCAGAATCTGGGTTTGAGTTTATTTTGGTGTTTGCACAATATGCATCTCCTACCCACGGTGTCCCCGCTGGTGCGTGCGCTGGTGGTGAAAAAAGTTCATAGATGTTCCAGTACAAGACGCATTCTACTCCACTATCGGCGGCATAAATTGCTTTCTGAGATTCGCTCGCTGATGATGCGAGAATGAAGTCACGAAGCGATACAGAGTAAATACCGAGACCAATCGACAGGAGGAGACTTGCTATCAGCACAGCGTAAAGTACGGTAAAACCTTTTTGGCCACCTTTTCCGAGACTATGAAATTGTGAAAAAAGATATTTCATACTTATATTTGCCAATCAAGAAGATGCTCTGATGTAGTAAATGATCCCCCACCACTTCCAAAGAGACCTGACTCCCAATGCACATCAACCTGAATCACAATCTCATCTTCACCATTTTGTGTGGAAGCATTACGAATACTTATCGATCGAGTAAATGAAGTTGGTTGGTTATCGGACGACAGGTTGTCATAATTATATACCCCAGTGACAGTATTGTAGTTGAGATTTGGGAATGATGCAGGGTTTGAGGCTCCCGGGAATAGAGATTTGTTTTCATCATACGTGCGCTGAGTATCGAGATAACACCACTGGGTAGCAACAGTGGAATTGCTGCGACATTGAGAGATTCGAGAAAAGAAACCATCAGCATCGTCCCAATATTTACCCTGAAGGTAGGAGTCGTCTCGAATACTTCGAATATACTCAACAGCATCCTGTGCCAAGTAGTATGCAATCACTCGATCTCGTGAAAATTTTGCAGATGAAAGACTTCTCTGAGCAATAGTGATTGGACCAACCACAGCAATCATTAAAATAGAAATCGCAATGAATGTTTCAATCAGGGTGAAGCCTTTTTTGGTATTCATTTTTGGAAAGGAAATTTTCATAGGATTATGGTTCAAGGCGTTCGATATTACGCTGGGTAATTGATGTCTGAACGTTAAACTCAGTGCGGTATTTCTGATTGGTTGGATCACCAAATGCCCCGTAGCCACGGATCGTTACGAATACACGAGGCTGCTGCTCAGGGTTTGGAGACTGACGACCAACCCCCATCACATAAATATCAAATGAGGTGATGTAGACCTCCGGTGAATTGACCGGAAGGTAAACTCCTCCATCGTGCGACACAGTAATTTGGTGGCTGATTGGATCATATGAATACACAACCACTTTACCGTTTTGGTCCTTGAATGAGAAATTGTTGGTCCATCCGGTTGGACAATTATCCGTAGGTAACGCACCTGAAATAGTACCCGACGAAGGCGTTGTACTGCATGAATAAAGAGAACCCGTCACCACGTTTCGCGCGAAATCCTCAAGAATAAAGTTGAGGCTATCGATCACAGATTTTGTAGCATGAGATTTTCGATTGGCATCAATGATCGAAAGTACTGCCCCAGCCGCAACAACCATAACGACAATAAAAATCGAGATCGAAACAATCACCTCAATGAGCGTGAAGCCTTTCTGACCATATCGCTGATTTGGAGAGAAGTGGTTTAAGAACATGTGAATGATGGGTCTACGTCCGGCACTGAAATTTGGCCAGTTTTGTTAATATCGATCTGTCGACAGATCCCCTTACTTGAGAGGATGTACACGTGAGCGGTTGAGGCATAAGAAAAGTTGGTAGTACCGCCCGATGTGAAAAAGATAGCTGATGGGTCTGGACGCTTAAACATCACATCGAGTGTAGTAAAATCACCATCCTTTACACACTTCGGAACCCCACCAACATCGAGACATATATTTTCGATCCAGTTGCCGGGCGAGAGATTGAAAAGCTCGACATCTTCGTTGGGGTGGTCATACTTACCATCGACAGGAGTTGGGTGACTATCAGAAAAAAGTTTGAAACTGGTCACATGCCCGTCTGAGTCCTTGTTGGCAGGATCAAAGCTGAAGTGCACACCATACGCATAATCGAAGTTGCCCGTACCAACTTGACGTACATTGATTCCGTAGACTTGAGCCTGACGGACGATAAGTGCCATTTCATATGCGAGATTGGTGATGACGGTATTCCCTTTATACTGTGAGTTTTTAACAAGAAGCGTTGTTGTGAGGAGTGTGAAAATTCCAATCGAAACCAAAAGCTCGAAGAGGGTGAAGCCTTTTTGGGTATGTGGTTTTGAATGAAGAAATTTCATGAATATAATTGAATCAACCCCCTACCTATGACCACGTAACGAGCGTAAGGAATGCTTGGAGATGATTGAGGAAATCAACCATGGTAAATCCTGTGTAGTAAACGAAGAATGCAGTGAGAATCATAAATGGCGCAAATGGGATTTCGCTATGAATGTCGATCTTTCGACCGGTGATAAGTACTCCAACTTTTGTACCGATAATAAGAACAATTCCCACAAGTGCACCAAGCCAGAACGCAAACATAAGTGCGGACCCGCCGCCCACAAGCCCCAGGAGCCATCCGATACCGAGCGCCAACTTTGCATCACCTAAGCCAATCCACTTTCCTCGTGAGAAAAACCAAAGTGAAGCAAAGATGAGTGCGTAGATGGGGCCCGATGCGAGCTCAGCATATGATGGGACATTGAATGAGAGCGTCGGTGATGTTGATATAAAAAGACCGATAAAAGAAAGAGCGATGAATGAATAGACCATGCCGTTTGGAATAATCGTATGGCGAAGGTCATAGACAGAAATGACAATAAGAAGTGAGAACACGATCACAACAAATGCAGCAAGTACGATGGCGCCGTATGTTGCCTGAATCATATCAAAGCCCACACCAAGCTCTTTAAAGAAGACTGCCACAAAAAGGAGTCCGGTAAGCGCCTCTACCATCGGATACTGAAGAGAAATTTTGCTTTTACATCCACGACAACGGCCCAACTGAAAAAGGTAGCTTAGAATCGGAAAGAGTTCGTGCCATGAAAGTTTTTTACCGCAAGAAAAACACGCCGAGCGACCACCGAGTGTCATGCCGGTGTTGTAGCGGAGAGCAACAACATTCAGAAAACTTCCTATGATTGAGCCGAAAGCAAATACGATGAGCGCGATGATATATTCCATAGATTAATTGTTTACGACGTCATAACACTTTTCTGTTGGGTTTGATTGGCCTTGGGCAACTCCGGCGGTTGAATCGCAAAGATTGCTTGCCGTTGCACTTGTCCCTTCAAAATCAGAGACGGATTGTCCACAAAAACCACCGACACTGACCGCAGAATCTGCATCCTCACGAAGTGCGGTATTTGTCCCCTCTTCAAGAGCAGCACCAAGGTGGTAGCCGTAACACAATGAAGAGCTTGAACCACGTGGAATATACTGATAGTTTGCACCTGTTGTTGGGTCCTTCGGTAGTGTTTGGATATAAGTAGGTGTGAGTGCAGCAGAAAGACCTGCTGAATCTGTAGCTGGGAATTTACCTGAGTTACGATCAGCGTAAAGCTCGAGTGCGAGCTGAATCTGCTTGATATCAGCAACACGCTTTCCATCACGAGATTTTGCGCGGGGACTGATGAGGTTTGGAAGGACGATTGCGGTCAATACACCAATAATACCGATCACCACAAGAAGCTCGATGAGGGTGAAGCCTTTATTTCGTCTTGATAGGAATATATTCATAGTAAAAAGGTAAATAATAATTCCCTCTTATTGTAACAAAATCACACAAAAGAAAAAACCGCCCTGTGGACGGTTTTTTTCTTTTACAAAGCGTAGATTACGCTCCGCAGTCTCCATCATCACCAGTATCAACTGTTGATGTGGCAGCACCACTTGAGTCAACACACCATGATCCGTTTGAACCAGGAAGTGTCACAGAGAGTGCCCATGCGTTTGCTGTTGCAGCATCACCTGTACACTCAATAACTGTGGCACCGTTGTTAGTAATGTTTGCAATTGCATTTACCACTGCGTTAGAAGCAAATCCTCCACCCGCGTTGGTACCTGTACAAGCCGAAGCTACATCAGTAATAGCACCATAGTTACCAGAAGTGTTGTAGTCCTCCATTGAGGTTCGGATACCACTCATAGCTTCCTTCACAGCGCTAACCTTTGCCTTGTCTCGAGCTGAGCTCAAGTTTGTGAGCACAACGCCAGCCAAGATACCGATGATAGCAATCACGACCAAGAGTTCAATAAGGGTAAAACCTCGTGATGTTTTCTTCATATACGTATATTACTTACTAAAAGATTTTATTCGAATAATTTTTAACCCCGGAAGAATAGTACCGACCCCTTACTGTCTATAGCCAGGAAGTCTGCTTCTTCTTGAGAGCTTCAAGTATTATATCGTACAAAAAGCCTTGTAAATAGGGGTCCTGTGGATATTAGATAGCAGTTGAGATGTTGTAGATAGGGATAAGGACCGATGCGAGGAGGATAGCTACGCCTACGCCCAAAAAGACGATCATGGCAGGCTCAATAAGGTCGACGAGGGTGTCGACGGCATTGATAACTTCACGGTTGTAGAACTTCGCGAGGCTCTTCAAAATCTCGCCAAGCTCACCAGTCTCCTCTCCTACCTTGGTCATTTGGATCATAATGCCTGGAATTTCAGGGTGGCGACCAAGAGCTTCGGACATCGAGCTTCCCGACTTCACCGCATCAAGCGTTTCGTTGAGAATCTTCTCGTAGACAGCATTTCCCACAAGCGTTGAAGTGATTTCGAGTGCCTTGATGATGGGGATCGCACTTACCAGCATGGTGTTCATGTTGTCAGCGATTCGGGCCAGGTAAAGCTTTCGATAGAGATTTCCTACATAAGGAACCGTAATCTTGAGTCGAGAAATGTTTGTTTTTCCTTGATCGGTGTTTGCATATCGGAAGAGAAAGAATCCTCCAACCAAGACCACAGGAATAAGCCATGGACCAAAATTGACGAAGAAGTCACTAATACCAAGGACAACTTTTGTATAGAAAGGAATTTCTTGACCAGATTCAGTAAGTATTTTGCTGATGTTTGGGATCACGATCGTGAGCATCAAAATCATCACAATCACGAAGGTAAACACAACAAAGGCTGGGTAGATGAGGGCATTCTTCGCTTTTGAGGTAACTTCATAGCTTCGATCAAGGTAGTCAGCAAGGTAAATAAGAATTTCGTCGAGCTTACCAGCCTCTTCACCAGATCGGACCATGTTTACATAGAAGCTTGAAAAGATTTTTGGATGCTTTGCAAGCGCTTTCGAAATAGCGCTACCACCTTGCAAATCTTCAGCGACTTCGTTGAGGGTCTTTTGAAGAATGGGATTTTCTGTCTCACCAGCAAGAAGTCGGAACACTCGAAGTGCTGAGACTTGCGCACCAAAAAGCGTCGACATCTGTCGAGAAAGGATGACAATATCTTTGTTTTTTACTCGAGAAAGGAATGTGAGGTTCTTTGAAAGGAGAGAATCGCTCTTTGCTTCAACAGGGTTGATCGTAGTGATACTGAAGCCACGCTTTTGAAGCGAGCTAATAGCGACATCAATATTAATAGCCTCGATACTTCCCTGTACCGGTGTGCCGCTTCCTTCAATTCCTTTATATGTAAATAGCATAGTGTGGAGTCTTTAGATTATAGCATTCGCTCAAGCGTCTTTGAATTTTGTGAGTGGAGATAGGCGTTCTCAACCGTAATCTCGCCCGCTCGCACAAGGTCAGCGAGGCAGCGTTCCATGCTGATCATACCCTGCTCGAGACCTGTCTCGATCACAGTGTTGATTTCGTGAGTTCGCTTTTCTCGGATGAGGTTTGCTACGGCATTGTTATTGATCAAAAGCTCATACGCAGGAATGAGTCCTCCTGATACTCGAGGAATAAGACGCTGGGAGAAAATACCTGTGAGCGATGAAGCGAGCTGCACTCGGATCTGATCCTGTTGCTGTGCTGGGAAGCTGTCGATGATACGGTTGATAGTCTGAGCTGCGTTGTTGGTGTGAAGGGTTGAGAATACGAGGTGTCCTGTTTCTGCCGCAGTCACCGCAGTCGCCATCGTCTCTGGGTCTCGCATTTCTCCAAGAAGACATACATCAATATCCTCGCGGAACATACCATTCAAGGCGGTGTGGAAGTCATGGGTATCAATACCGACTTCTCGCTGGTTGATAATTGCCTTCTTTGGTTCGTAAATATATTCGATCGGGTCTTCAATGGTGAGAATGTGCTCCGCTCGCTCTTGATTGATGTGATCAATGATTGCTGCAAGCGTTGTGGTCTTTCCCTGACCTACCGGACCCACTACGAGGAAGAAGCCCTGAGGTTTTTCTGCAAACATTTCAAGTGCTGGAGGAAGGTTGAGTTCAGCGAGTGTTTTGATCTTCTTGGGAATGAGACGCATCGCAAACGTAATCCGACCCTGCTGGAAGTAGCCGTTGACTCGGAATCGCTCAGTCTTTTCATGCTCATAAGAAACGTCAATTTCTTTGTACTGGAAAAAACGCTCCTTCTGCTCTTTACTCAAAAGCACATCTACGTAGCCAAGCATCATTTCCTTGGTGAGGATAGGCTTTTTGACCATAGGAATGAGGAAGCCTGATACTCGCATAGTGGGGTGCTTCCCTTCTCCAATATGAATATCAGAAGCACCCTCCTTTTCTACCGTGGAGAGAATGTCATTCAAATCTTGTGCGTAATCAATGTGCATAATTGTTTATTTATCCTTGAATAATGCGAAGCGTCTCTGCTACAACCTCCGATGGGATCGTGGTTGCCTTTACGATGTAGCCGGCCACGTTGAGTGCTTTTGCTCGATCGATGTCCTGAGGTTGGCTTTGGTTTGAGAGCATGATGATTTTTGTTTTTGGGATAAGCTTTTCCTTGCGGATTTTTTCAAGAAATGTCATTCCATCCATACCTGGCATGACCACATCCACCATCATGACGTCTGGTGCATAGCCGTCATTGATTTTTGAGAGAGCCTCCTCGGCGCCAGCGACGACTTCCACATCAAAACCTGATGCTTTGAACTTGATTGAGTACATATTGAGGAGGAAATGATCATCATCAACCAAAAGTATTTTGTAGGTTTTTTGTTCTTGTGCCATAGCAGTGTTTCTTTTAGAGTCCGTTAATTTCTTCAATTGGAATGACTTTCTGGAATGCCTTTATCATAGCATCTTCCCGCATGGTAAGCATACCCTGCGCTCGTGCCACCTTCATGATTTCATCTTCGATTGGGTTTTTCAAAATAACACGCTCGAGTTCTGGACTCATTTCAATCACCTCCATGACCGCAACACGACCACTGGTACCCGTCGGAGCGCCTGGTGTAGGTACCGCCTCATAGACCACATCTGACCATGGGACTTTTTTACGGAATTCTTCTGGAACATCTTTAAACTCAGCATCAATCATGTCTTTTACTCGCCCTTCCACCTTGAGCGGCTTGCCGGTATTTGGAACAAGCTTACGTGCAAGGCGCTGTGCAATTGCGAGAACGAGGGTTGGCGCAATAAGGAATGGATCGATACCCATGTCTACAAGTCGAGGAATAACACCCGCTGCGTTGTTGGTGTGAATGGTTGAAAGCACAAGGTGACCTGTGAGCGCCGCTTGGATGGCGAGCTGCGCAGTTTCCTTGTCTCGAATTTCTCCCACCATGATAATGTCTGGGTCCTGTCGGAGTGTTGTTCGGAGACCGTTGGCAAAGGTGTAGCCGATTTCAGGTCGAACCTGAGACTGGTTCATACCAGGAATATTGTATTCAACTGGGTCTTCAAGTGACAAAACGTTTTTCTGCTCTTTATCGACTTCAGTGAGCATAGAGTAAAGAGTTGTTGATTTTCCGGAACCAGTAGGACCTGAAATAAGGATAAGACCGTAGGGTTTCTTGATTGCTTCTCTAATAAGCTTGAGATTTCGCTCGGTGAGACCCATGTCGTTGATCGCCTTCACACCTCGAGTAGAATCGAGCAATCGCATCACCACTTTTTCACCGTAATATGCTGGGAAGGTAGAAACTCGGAAATCGATCTTGCGAGTATTAATTTTTGCAGAAAAACGGCCATCTTGTGGTTTTCGCTTTTCATCGAGTCGCATCTGCGAAAGAATTTTGATACGTGCAACGAGCGCTGAGTGCACTTTTGGTGGAAGGACAAGGCTGGTATTCAAAACACCATCCACTCGATATCGAACACGAACACTCTCCCCCATGTGTTCGATGTGGATGTCGGACGCGCTACCTTCACTCGCATAGTTGAGGATGGTTGCCACAATTTTGGTGACTGGTGCGTCTTCGATAATGCGACCACCCTGAGTCGGCTCCATACCAAGATTTTCCTGTGATGGATCGACTTCATTGACTGCTTCTGAAACTTCATCCTGAGCTTCTTTGGGAAGGGTGTAAGATTCTGTGTCGAGCTCTTTCAGAGCACTGTCGACCTGACCGGTCATACCCTTGTATGAATTCATCGCTCGCTCGAAGTCATCTTCGGTAATAAGAAAAATTTTAAAGGGAAGGTTGGCGCGCGACGCAATAAAACTGATGGCGTCGCGCGCATCCATGTTGTCCGGGTCAACAATACCCCCATCGAGCACACCGTCTTTTACCGCCAGTGGTGTGAAGTGATAATGATCGGCAGATTCCTGTGGTACATAGCGGAGTACATCATACGGGATAGGTTCATTGCCAATAGCTCGATAAGGGATGCCGTAAAAATCCCCCTTCGCAGACAAAAGGACTTCTGGGCCGATCCCCATTTTTGCCAAAACAGATTCAAGCGAAGCGCCACTTTCTGTAATCTCCTTCTGAATTTCCGTAGCTTGTTCCGATGTGAGTATTCCTTTTTGAAGCAAGGCTTCGAGAGGATTCATGCTTAGTTTGCATCAACTCCAATAGGAGCGAATGGGTTAGTTCGTTTAAATGGTTCCTGCTGCACAGTAACACTGAAATCTTCGAGGTTTTTGTAGAGAGGAGATGTAAAGAAATTCGTATCCATCACAACAGACTTAAGCTGTTGGAGAATAAGCTGAGTGCGTCGATCAGAATCACGAAGATCGCTTGGTTTGGTAGACGTAATCTGGGCAAAAGACTTCGATGAAGAAAGAACAATAACAGACGCAACTACCGCGCCGAGAACAAAATATGCAATTGCAGAAAGATTATTTTTCATAGAATTTTATTGCTTGAGCCAATAAGTCTTTGCACTAATGGTGTACTGATAGACACCAGTATTTGGAGTACGCGCACCAGACCCGGCACTACTTGGAGCCGCTACTACATTCACTGAAGTAATGTCCATAATTCGGAGGCTTCGCTCCAAGTCATTCATAAGGTTAAAAAATCGTGGATAGGTACTATTGACCGCAAGATCGATCTGGACTGCTCCAACTGGTGAATCATCAGGACCGATAGGCTTGCCGGCACGTGACGCATCACCACCTTTAATGTCGAGGCTCTTCACCTCTACTCCATTTTGAGCGGCGATACGATTTACCTCTGAGATGAGGCGTACCGTATCAACACTGTCTGGAATAAGATGAGAAAGTCGAGCTTGGTCATCAGCAGAAATACTATTGCGCTTTTCAATAAGCTCCTGCTTCTTTTTTGTAATCTGTCGTGTGTGGTCGAAAGCAACATCCTGGCTTGTCACCTGAGAACGCAAATCTTTGATGTGAGTGATTGCATCACTTGTATAACCAAAATAGAGTCCGACTGAAGCAATCACAAAAAGTACTGCAATGATATTTGATGTCATGTTATTGTGCAGTAAAGTTATTCTTGTAAAGGATGTCAGACTTATCAAGGGTTCCGTCAACGGTGAAGAAGACTACTCCGAGCTTCTCATCTACTTTAATATCCGAGAAAATCGGATTTTTTACCACAGGATCGACACCAATCACACCACCACTGAAAAGATCTGACTGAAATGCAAGTGAGTTTTGGGTTCGAGCTTCGCCCTTGAGATTGAAGGCAATCTTGTCATCACCTTTGATAGAGTAGCTGAAATGGCTAAATCGCACATTTTTTGCAGTGATATTTTCCAAAATACGAAAAGCAAGAGAGCCAGCGAGGTGATTTTCGAGTACCGTCTGAGCCGTGCGAATCTTCTGATCGAGGCGAACAAACTCCTCAGCACCTGAGCCAAAATCTTTGACGAATTTGTCGAGCTTTTGGTTGTTGGAATCAATCGTCTGCTGAAGATTCTTTTGGTAGAAAAATGATCCTCCTGCGAGAGCTACCGAAGCGAGAAAAATAAGGATACCGAGAAGGAGAAGGATGTTCAATGAAGAAGCGCGATGCGGAGCCGCACCAACTGGCTTCTTGGGAATGAACGACGACTGCATTTTTGTATTAATGGTCGGAGGCACCCCACCATTATAGTACAGTCAAGGAAAGTGGTATATACCAAAGCCTGTGAATATCCTAATTTTCCTCCATCAAGCGACGGAGAGCGAGACCTACTGAGACTACAAACTCAGGACCTGATTGCTTCAAAACTTTATCGAGAAAGGCTGGGGCTTCTACTTTTGAGAAAGGGTCTGCGAGGACCACATCAGCTTGAAGCTCTTGCTTTGCAACTTCGAGAAAGCCTTTGAGTACTGCCCCACCTCCGGTCAAAATAACCTTTGAAATGCCTTTATTGTATTTTTTCTGATAATTCAAAAGGACGCGATTGATTTCTGAGAAGGTGTAGTTGATAGTGGTGCTCATCACACCCATGGCGTCTTCGTTGTCGAGACCTACAGTGAGACCCTTCATGCGCTTAATTTTTTCTGCCTCGTCCACTGTGATACTCAACGCTTTCGACACTGCCAAGGTAAGATCCTGCGCTCCACGCGCAATAATATGCGACGCCCGCAATACGCCCCGATCAATAATATAAATTTTTGTCGAACCCGCACCCATGTCGAGAATCATTACAGGGTCCACTTCTTTATTCAAAACAGATCTGATGGTGCTGAAAATTTCAATTTCAAAAAAACTCGCTTCAAGCCCAGTGAGCTTCACAATTTCCTGGGCGTAGCTGATGGCTTCGTTGTGAATAGCGACGAGGAGCACCGTGGTCTTTTGCTGACGCTTAGCTCCGTCTGCGGTTGGCATTTCAAATTCTGACACACCCACTTCCTGCCGAGGAATGATAGACCAGTCGAGTGTCACCTCTCCTACAGGGATCGGAATATATTTTCGAGCCTCGAGAGGAATCATCTGTGCAAGCTCTTTCTCATCAACCGAAGGAACTTCAATCACGGTCACCAAACTCGACGACATCGGAATAGAAAGACCGCAGCGTTTTGTGGTAGTATTAGCTTCACGCAAAATGTCGTTGATCGCTTCAGCGACTTTCTCTACTGGTAGTCGTGTGGCTCGCCCCACTTCTACTCCCGCATAGGGTCCGAGCGACAAAGCTCCGTACGTTTTGAGTACGGCTCGCCCCTTCTGCTTCTCAATCTGCACCACCTTCACTGATGATGGACCAATATCAATACCGAGGGCGCTCTCCGTGCCTTTATTAAAAATAAATTTGAACGGATTTTGCATTGGAACAATTATATCAACAATATATGACGCTGTCTTTCCCCACCCCGCCTGGAAAAGCTGGTGCATGGCTCGTGAAATGGTCCAGAACACTGTGGAAGCTTGCTCTCGACCTGCTTTTTCCGCAACCTTTCCTTGTTCAGTACCTCCAGTCGCTCAAAGCCTCGCGGTTTTTGGAAGAGGTAATGCTTGGTGTATCACCCCAAGCCCTTCTCGAATGGCAAGACAAGCAAGAGAGGCTCGCACTTGAAGATGATGTGCTCGTGCTTTTCCCTTATCGAGCTCCACTCGGAGCAGAAGCCATCCACCAGCTCAAATACATGAAAAATCCTGCCATCGCAGAGCTTCTGGCTCAGTGTTTTTCTCTTGCCCTCAAAAAACATTTCGATCTCGCTGGTACTACCGTCATCATACCCGCGCCCATTTCCACCTCACGGCTTCGCGAGCGAGGCTACAATCAAATTCATTTTTTGCTCACCCGCCAATGGTGCGATCCTAGTGCAGAGCATTCGTATCTTGTGGACACCACCATTCTTCGGAAAAATCGTGATACTGAAAAACAATCTCAGACCGATACCCGAGAAGCACGGCTCAAAAATCTCAAGGGTGCGTTTACCGTCACCAATTCTCAGAAAATCACAGGGGCAACAATTCTGCTTGTTGATGATGTCTACACTACAGGAAGTACGGTCCATGAAATGCGTGCAACCCTCATTCGCGCTGGCGCCAAGCGTGTTATTGCACTCTGTCTCGCGCACTAGAATAATCATATAAATTGTGATAATCTAACGCCCATGGAGGGGTGTCAGAGCGGTCTATCGTGCAGCTTTGCTAAAGCTGTAGGCTTTAAACGGCCTCGGGGGTTCGAATCCCCCCCCTTCCGCCACGAACAAAAAATGTCTCACAAAATTGTGAGACATTTTTTGTTCGTCGAGAAGAGGGGGTAGATGAGAAAGCCGCAGCGATTGTGAGTCTAGCAGGACGAACCGCGAGGCGGGGTCGCGGAAATTTTCGAGCGACGGCGAGAAAATTATCCGTGACCGAATCCCTTTCATGATTTAGCCTTGTCTAATTATCAAACCAGTCTATACTTTCAACTATGGCATCAATAAACCCCTACATCAACTTCAACGGCAACGCCTTCGAAGCCTTCACTTTTTACAAATCCGTTTTTGGCGGCGAATTCTCCAACATCACTCACTTCAAAGATATCGCAAGCGCTGACTTCCCCGTACCTGAAAAGGAAGCAGAGAAAATCCTCCGCATCGCCCTCCCTATCGGCCACAACACCTTGATCGCAAATGACATCCCAGAAGCAATGGGCCGAGTCAACGAAAACGAAAATCGATCTAAAATCGCAGTCACCGCAGACGGCAAAGAAGAAGCTGAAAAGATTTTCAACGGACTCTCAGCGGGCGGTTCAGTCGAAATGCCAATGGGAGAAAGTCCTTGGGGCACTTACTTTGCAATGTTTCGAGACAAATATGGCATCGAGTGGACGGTGGAATTTAATCCAAAGAAATAATATCGATTAAAAACTCTATACGTATCACTGATAAAAATGGACCCCCTCACCATAACCACCTACAACAAACTCGCACACGACTACGACCAAGAAACGATCGACTTCTGGGAGCGCTTCCCCCACACTATTCTCGACACCTTTACACAGAAAACCACCGGATCAGTTCTCGACCTTGGAAGTGGCCCTGGTCGTGACGGCCTCCTTCTCCAAGCGAGAGGGCTCAGTGTTACGTGCATCGATGCCTCAGAGACAATGGTGAGACTCTGCGCCGAGCGAGGTCTCAAAGCAATTCAGGGTGATTTTCTGGCGCTTCCGTTTCCCAACACCACCTTTCAAGGTGTGTGGGCTTACACTTCACTTCTTCACATCCCTAAAAAAGACCTATCGAAAGCGCTTGATGAGATTCATCGAGTGCTCGCGCCCCAGGGGATTTTTGGTCTTGGAATGATTGAGGGAGATTTCGAAGGCTACCGTGAGAGTTCTGGAGTAAATCTACCTCGTTGGTTTACTTTTTATACTAAAGCCGAACTCGAACAGGCCCTAGTACATCACGGTTTTGAAATTATTTACTTTGAGCAGTTCAAGCCCGGTTCAAAAAACTACCTCAATTTTATTGCTCGGAAAGTGTCCTAAAACATCAAATCCAGATTCACCCGATCCCCACTTCCATCCCCCTTCGCATCCTCTTCATAAAAGACAATTCTCATCTTGCTCTTTGCTGGCAAGCCATATTTTTTATTATCAAAATTGATCACCGTCTTCACACTTGTCGTCGTGCCAACATCGCCAACGACCTTCACTACGGCTGAAGAGCCTTCGACAGGAATCCATGTGTCATTGATATAGCTCAGATAGAGCTGAGCAGTACCAGCCTGACCTTCAAAAATAGTCCAGCCGCAACCCGTTGTTTTTGCCATGACATTGTTTACCTTGCCGGTGATAGTCAAAGGAAAAACTGCCTGGGCACCATTTTCAGGAGCGGTAATAGTAAGTCCGCATCCACTTGCTAGAGGCGCTGGTGGCGTCGCTTTTTTCACTTGTGGATTGTAGGTTACTTTTTTCTGAGGTTGATTATTTGTGGGGGTTTGAACAACCTCACCGCCACGAGAACTGTAAATACCGCCCCAAATAACTGCGATTACAACAATAATACCGATTGCTGGGAGAATGTAACGATTGTATGAATTCATGGTGTAATGCTACACCAAGCGCCCCTACTCTACAATAAGCGTACCTTTCATGCCCATTCCTCGGTGGTTTCCTACCGAGCAATAGTATTCGAAACTTCCCGTCTTGCTTGCAACAAAGGAAATCGTTTCCGTCGCTCCGCTGCCAATCTTTTTTGTGGATGCTTTGAATGCATCAATCTTAAAATCATGAGTGCCACCAACGTTATCAAAGGTAACTTTGACGGTATCGCCCTTTTTCACCTTGATCACTGATGGAGTAAAGAAGAAATTACCACCCTTGACCGTGACAGTCTTTGTCGTGCCAACCTCTTGAGTGAGATCAACCGTTTCTACTGCATTTCCATCGCCACCTGTATCAGTATCGTCATCCACAACATATTCATCATCAACAACTGCATCCCCTCCTACCATGCCATTGTCATGGTATTCATCGCCCGCAAGCATTGTACCGCCAGCGAGATTTTGCTCCGTGGTCTTTTGTGTTCCACCACGATACCAAAGCCAGCCGCCAAGTGCGATGACGAGAAGTGCGACAATAATTCCAATTTTTGAACTATTCATTGTGATTGTTTATTGTTTAAGAACGCCAATAAAATACTCTGAAAGAATTGCCTCTGGTTTGCTCTCACCACCGTGCTCAGCATTGAATGCTGAACTTCCATCTTTGCCACAGATTTTGAGAATACGAGCTGACCCACCAGGGTGCTTCGTGATCCATGCGGTGAGATTGTAGACTCGACCATTGATAGCTGAGTAACAGCTCTGGCTTGTGTTGTGCTGTGCAATTTCTGCCATGGTAATAGGATTGGGTGTATTCATGCCGGGAGTTTCTGGTTTAGGGGTTGGTTTTGGGGGTGGTTTTACTGGAGTACTTGTTGCTTTGATAGGAGTGGTTGTGGTTGCTTGGTCATTAGTAGCTGGAATGACCGGCACCGTCTCACGAGAATCTGTCGATGATGACTGTGGGTTGCGAGTCGCAAACGCCACTCCGATAAGAATTATAATAATACCGATAACGATTCCGATAATGCGTTTTGAATTCATATATGCATTGTAATCGATATGACCATCAAATTCCAACTTTTTTGAATATCTTTTCAAAGGTATTTTCGCTACAATATCCACACATGAATCTGCATTCACCTATCAAAGAAATCGGCCGACTCGATGAGGCTCACCTCAAAGCCTTGACCAAGCTCGGTATCAAGACGATCGAGGACTTGCTCTATCATTTCCCTGTCCGGTATGGCGATACGGCTTCAGTGCAAAGTATTGCCTCTTTGAAGAAGGGCGATGCTGCAATTATTTTCGGAAAAATCACCAAACTCAAAACATCGAAAGGCTTTCGCACGAGGATCGCAATGGCCGATGCAGTGATCACCGACCAGAGCTCGTCGATCAAGGCGGTGTGGTTTCATCAACCGTATCTCGCGAAGATGATTTCTGAAGAGAGCTTTGTGCGTGCTGAGGGTAAGATTTCTGAGAGAAAGGGTGAGCTTTATATGAGCAATCCGAAGATCGAGGTTGTGACGACGTTACCGATCGGTGTTGGTAATTCCCTCTTTGGAAGCGAAGGTCAGAAAGATATTCTCTATCCTGTGTATCCGGAGTCGAAGGGCGTGACGTCGAATTGGATCTATCATGCGATTCAGAAGATTTTGACGCCGAGTTTTTTGGATTCTTTAGATGATGCGATCCCCGCGGAGATTTTGGAGCAGTATCACTTACCATCACTCCGCACAGCACTGGTCTGGATTCATGGACCGCAAAAAATGCAGGACGCTGATGTTGCACGGAAACGTTTCGCTTTTGAGGAGATTTTTATGATCCAGCTTCGCAAGCAAATGCAACGTCGGATCTACGAAGAACAGAATGCGTTTTCGATTGAGAAACAACCCGAAGATATTCGCGAATTTGTCGATCGCTTCCCCTTCAAAGAAACACCTGCGCAGGCACGAGCGATTGAGACGATCCTCGCTGATTTTTCAAAAAGTTCGCCAATGTCGCGACTTCTCGAGGGGGATGTCGGTTCAGGAAAGACTGCGGTGGCTGCTTCGACCGCATTCGCTATTGTCACCACTCGACCGCGTGGTCAGGATTTTGGGACACTCCAAGTCGCATACATGGCGCCGACTGAGATTCTCGCAAAGCAACACTATGAGTCTTTTATAAAATATTTCCGTCATTTGCCGATTCAGATTGGACTGATTACTGGGAGTGGTTGCAAGAAATTTCCTTCAAAGGTAAATCCTGAGGGCTTCACTGATATTTCGAGGACTCAGCTTTTGAAATGGGTGGCAAATGGCGAGATTCCGATTTTGATTGGGACGCATGCGCTCATTCAAAAAGAAGTGAAGTTTAAAAATCTTGCGTATGTAGTGATTGATGAGCAACATCGTTTCGGAACAGCACAGAGACAGAAGCTCGCCCGCAAAGACGGGCGAGCACCACACCTCCTTTCGATGACGGCGACTCCGATTCCGCGAACGCTCGCACTGACGGTGTACGGCGATCTTGATATTACCCTACTTGACCAAATGCCCCTCGGACGAAAACCTGTCATCACTGAAATGGTCTGGCCTAATAACCGTGAAAAAGTCTACGAACACATTCGAGCACTTCTCAAAGAAGGTCGACAAGCATATATCATTTGCCCTCGCATTTACGAACCCGATCCCGACAAAGAAGGTTCACTCAATGCAAAATCAGTCACCGAAGAAGCAGAACGACTCCAGCGTGATATTTTCAAAGAATACACAATCGACATTCTTCACAGCAAAATGTCGGCAAAAGAAAAAGATGAGATTATGGCTGATTTTTCTGCACACAAGACAGATATTCTCGTTGCCACATCAGTGGTTGAAGTCGGTGTAAACGTACCGAATGCCACCGTAATCGTTATCGAGGGCGCTGAGCGATTTGGCCTCTCACAACTTCACCAGCTTCGCGGTCGAGTGATTCGAGGAACGCATCAACCTTACTGTTATCTTTTTGCAGAGACAAAAAGTCAGAAGACTGTCGACCGTCTCAAGGCACTCATCACAGCAAAAAATGGTTTCGAGCTTGCTGAGCAAGACCTTATGCTTCGTGGCGCAGGCGAACTCTATGGTCGTCGACAATGGGGTCTCTCCGACCTTGCGATGGAAGGCATCAAAAATATTAAAATGGTAGAAGCCGCAAGGACCGAAGCTGCACGCATTATTCATGAAGACCCTACCCTCTCAGACTATCCGAAGTTGGCTTCACATATCGCCCATCAAAAAGACGAGATTCATTTTGAATAAGCTAGATAAAAAAATAGAGGGCGGTGACGTATCACCCACCCTCCTACAAGGCAACAGTGCCAGGACCAATCGGCCATTACCCAACATGAAAGGCTACCATGGTAACCCAATGCTAGTCGGCAGAATAGACGGTGTCAAGAAAATACGGTAGGCTTACATTGCGATAGTTTGTAGCCATATCCGCCTTAGCGATGGTGGCTTACGCAACGAGCTTATTGGCTCAAACGAGCGCCTTGAAAAATGACGTCCACCCTTAGCTCAGTTGGCTAGAGCACCGAGCTTATACCTCGGCGGTCCTTGGTTCGAATCCAAGAGGGTGGACGTGATTTTTCAGAGGTGCGAGCGCAGAGCCGATACGAAGTATACCTCGGCGGTCCTTGGTTCGAATCCAAGAGGGCGGACAAAATATTGATAAATTCTATGAATTCATTTGAGTCTAAAAAACCTAACGAAAACATTTTAAGAAAAGCTGAGATACATGATATCCCGATTATATTTTCCTTGTTAAGAGAAAATCTTGCAAAAAACCTAACTCAAGAAGAAAAAAGTGATGGTTTTCTTTATTATGAACCAACCACTGTTGAGTTAGAAAAAATTATTCATGACACAGGAATTTATCTAAGTCTTCAAGGAACTGAACTAAAAGGATATCTCATGACCATGAGTAAAGAACTCGCGCTATCAATCCCCTTTGAACGTGAACTTGTGGAAAATGCAGAGAGGATGACCTATGAGGAAAAACCTCTTGGGGACTATCGATACGCAATACTTGCACAGATTTGCATAGCTAAAAAATTCAGAAATGGAATGACTTTCAATCGACTTCATGTAAGTGCGCAATCCGCACTCAAAGATTTTGGGTTTGAACTTGGTGTGGGTGAAATTGAAGACACAAATACCACGTCGCGCGCGGTACATAAATATCTAAGTGATATTGGGACCTATACCGCAACTTCAGGATTGAAATGGCATGTTATGGTGGCTGATTTAAGAAAAGATTAGAATTCTAAAAAAGCGCTATAGTTCTCCAAAATACTTGCTTTTATAAAAAAGTGTGGTATTGTTTTTAATGACCTTTCGCACACTCAAAACCAAAAACTACTGATATGCATCGAAATACCATGGGCAGTGTCCCAACCGGTGGAAATGGCGGCCTTTTTGTCGCTGGCTTTATGGCCTTGGCCATATTAGGCCTTTTAACATTCGTACTCCTACCAAAGTGGTCACATGGAAGCAAGGCTCAATTGCCGTTGCTTGAAAAAAGTACTGAGGCCACAAACCATGTGGCTCGACCGAACCGTATCGCTTGGCAGACAAGCCATGGAATGGTGATGTGTTTCCAACAAAGCAAGACTATCACTGTACACTTTCAATCATCGAGCTCGGTGATCACCCTCACCCGCACCATTATCGGTGACTCACCCTCAACAAATGATTTCGTTGTTGGTACCGTCCTCAACCTCACCTTCAAAACGCAAGCGGCGATGGTCTATGGAACTATTGGGAGTTCCCACACCCACTGGAATTGTGAGGGAAACCGAGACATCAACCATATCACCATGTATGATCTGCAAAATGCATTCGAGGGTTTGGAAAAGCCTCCGGCTCATGCGGTGGTTTTCTGACAAATTTTGACAATATGATCAAGGGCGCCCGCAGTGGGCGCCCTTTTTGAAACCATGCAAACTACGAGGTGGCGAATACTGGAGCAGAAGGCCACCAAGGAAGACCGTAGGCGGTGCCTCCGATTGAAGCAATCCACTGATGAAGCCGGTGGAGTTCGAAAAGGGAGTCATCAGGACTGACCACAAAAGGGTCGAAGAAAAGATGTTCGTCTAAGTTTTTCATGGAGAGGAGCGGTCCGATCAACCATTGATAGGACTTACCCCTAAAGCCTACTCCCGTCCCCTATTTAGTCAACTCCTCTTTTTTCTTTGGCTGAATTCCGTGAGCGACGATGATCTGTTCGTAATCATCTCGTTCGAGTGTTTCCACTTCGATCAAACGCTTGGTGACCGCCTCGAGTGCTGCCATATTACTTTCAATCGCGGTGCGGGCTCGAGTCATTGCTTCATTCATAATGAGTGCAACTTCTGCGTCGATCTCTGCTGAGACTCGTTCAGAATATTCGCCCTCCTCTACCCCTTTTCCAAACATTGTTCGGCCTCCAGCACCTTCAAGCGCAATGGGACCAATCTTGTCTGACATACCGTAACGAGTAACCATGTCTCGTGCGAGTGCTGTCGCCACCTGAAGATCATTCGATGGACCTGTGGTAATGTCTCCGTATTTCATTTTCTCTACAACATACCCACCAAGCGACACAGCAATACTATCGAGGAATTCTTTCTTTGACTGCATCTTGCGATCTTCGAGTGGAAGATGAAGTGTGTAACCCGCCGCACGACCTCGAGAAATAATCGAGATCTTGTGAACAGGATCTGCAAAAGGAAGGAGTGATGAGACGAGAGCGTGACCAGCTTCGTGATATGCAGTGAGTTCTTTTTCTTTTGGAGAAAGGAGATGGCTCTTTCGTTCAGGTCCGAGCATAACTTTCTCAATCGCACGAATGAGATCAAACTGAGCAACTTTGGTACGATTTTCACGCGCTGCGAGAATTGCAGCCTCGTTCATCAAAGAGTAGAGGTCTGCACCAGAGAATCCTGGGGTGCGCTCAGCAATGACGGTGAGATTTACATCTTCGGCAAAAGGTTTTTTTGCAGAGTGGATTTTAAGGATTGCCTCTCGATCATGTCGGTCTGGGACATCAATAGTGACACGTCGATCAAAACGGCCTGGGCGCAGGAGCGCTGGATCGAGAACGTCAGGACGGTTGGTCGCTGCCATGACGATCACTTTTTCATTTGGCTCGAAACCATCCATTTCCACAAGGATCTGGTTTAGGGTTTGCTCTCGCTCGTCATTTCCTCCACCAATTCCAACACCACGGCTTCGTCCTACCGCATCGATTTCGTCGATGAAAATAATAGAAGGTGAAGCTTCTTTTGCCATCTTGAAGAGGTCGCGCACACGAGATGCACCGACTCCAACAAACATTTCCACGAATTCAGAACCTGAAATCGAGAAGAATGATACGCCCGCCTCCCCTGCTACCGCTCGAGCGAGCAAAGTCTTTCCGGTACCTGGTGCACCCATCAAAAGAATTCCTTTTGGAATGACCGCACCGATTTCAATAAACTTTTTTGGATTCTTTAAGAAGTCGACAATTTCAGCGAGCTCTTGTTTTGCCTCTTTTGCACCAGCGACATCTTTGAAGGTGACTTTCTGTCGATGGTCATCAGCTGCTATGAAACGCGCTTTTGACTGGCCAAACGTAAATGCCTGCATACCAGGGCCTTTTGTCTGTCGAGTGAAGAACCAAAGAATAAAAAGAATTCCAAGAAGCGGCAGAATGAATGGTGAAAGCTGTACGAGCCAATAGCCAAAACCTGATGGGCCTTTCACTTCGATCTTTACTGCGCCCAATTTTTCTGCGTTGGTGCCGTAGCGTGAAAGTGTTTCGGTGAGCGATGAATCAGATTCTTTCTGTGCTTCTTTCATTTCACCTGCCTTGTACGTGATGGTGAGATCATCACCCTCAACAACCACCGACGCAACCTTGCCAGCATTTACATCAGTAGCGAGTTCGGAAATCGAGATGCGAGAAGAATTTTGTGATGACTGAAAAAGCGCTGATGAACCGAAGGTGAGCGCGAGTAAAATGATAATAACAAACACAATTTGACTTATGAGTGATCGAAGGGTTTTGTGAGGTTTTTTCCCTCGTTGAGGGCCCTGGGGGCGGATTGGTTGTGGTCCTCCCTTTCCAGGATTTCGAGGTTGGTTTTTTGGATTTGGCATTGCACCATTATATACAAAATCAATCGAAAGGAAAGAAACTCTTAAAAATCATTCTGCGGGTAAAAAGGTAAAGAAAAAGGCCCGCCGAAACGGCGGGCCAGTGGGAGTAAAATCAGCTGTGACGTGGGTGATCCCTCCATGTAGGAGGTAGTTTCTCGGTATGCCTGCGATGAGGCTCGTGAAGTCGTTGGCGGAGCCACGGGTCGGCGAAAGGCATACCAGCCTTCTTGTAGAGATCAGGTTTATGGATGAATACCCTACCATCCCATATCCGCTTCCAGCGAAGTGCCATTGCGGAGTAATTTCCGTCAGCTGCCTTTGCATGGGTGACAGCACCACACTTGTGGCATGTTTGAAAAATATCCGTAACAAAACGAAACCCTTCGCGCTTTACCCTTTCTGGGTCGGCGTTGTAGGTGGCATCGGGGCACATTTGCCCCTCTCGGGTGTAGTTTGTTGACCCGCAGTGTTTGCAGCGGCGTAAGTGTCGCTTGCGACGGCGGTATCCATACCAGACGAGAGGGACGATGACTGATGAGGTCACCAGAATGATTTTGAGGAGCATATTTTTAGAAAACTGAGGTTTGTTCGAATTACTTTGTATCATATTTTTGAGATTTGTCCATAGTATGATACCCTTACCTCCATGACGACCCTTGTCGAAAACAAAAAAGCTCACTTCGACTATCAAATCCTCGAAAGCTACGAGGCGGGTATTGAGCTCCTTGGTTTTGAGGTGAAATCACTTCGCAAACACCAAGGGAATCTCCTCGGTGCCTATGTCACAATCCGTGGTGGTGAGGCTTTTATCATTGGTATGAATATTCCTGCCTACCAAGAAAAAAACACCCCAGAAACCTACGACCCCCTTCGAAATCGCAAGATTCTCCTTGCTAAAAAGGAGATTTTGGAGCTCGCAAATCCTCGCAATGGGAAGGGTTTGACTATTATTCCCCTTTCGTTGTATAATAAAGGGAGGAAAATCAAGGTAGAGATTGCGGTCGTCCGTGGCAAAAAGACCTACGACAAACGTGAATCCATCAAAAAGCGCCAGTCTGAGCGAGATATTGCTCGAGGATTGCGCGACTAACTTCTGATTTTCCAAAGTAACTTGAAAAGTGAATTATGGGGATGCTAGGCCTCGACATGTGGTCACCTTTCTCTTGTGCGAAGTGGAGCTCCAATAACTCCTAAAAAGGTTGGACATTCTAGATGCAAAAACTCTAGGTACTGTGAAGTCACCATACTTCGGTGTGAATGATTTCGCATTCGCTTACGCTAACGCCTAAGTGACATCAGCTCATTCGTGTTCGTACGGATGAGACCTGGTGATATATCTACGAAATAGGACAGGTTCCCTTCCCGGCTCCTGTTCGAGATTAAGGGAATAGCACGGAATATATTTCGTTCGTTTCGAGTATTTCGTGTGAATGTGTCGCAAGACATGGAAGCGATCTACGCTTTGTAGACTCAAGGGTCAGAATCATGTGCACGGCGGTTCGATTCCGCCCATCTCCACAACAAAACAAAAAGACCGGACTTCTCCGGTCTTTTTGTTTTGTCTGACTTTGAGATGGGCGGAATTGAAAGACGGAGCGATTGTGAGTCCAGCAGGACGAACCGCGAGTCGGGGTCGAGAAATTTTGCGAGCGACGGCGAGCAAAATATTCGTGACCAATTCATCCCAAGATTTTCCCCTCATTGATCTTGACTCTCAATATAAAAAGGAGCACGATATCTTCTGAACCTAGCACGCAGTCAAAACAAAAAAACCTATGAAGACTCCGATTCTCCTCGTTGACGGTAATCAAAACCGCCTCGCAGTACTCAGACGCCTACTTCGCACCCAAGAATTTGAAGTATTCACCGCCCTGAATGGTGGCGATGCAACAAATTATCTTTCGATGCGCGCAGGCATTGAAGTTATGATCACCGACTTCAAGATACCTGGCACCGACGGCTTGCGACTCGCCGAAAGCGCCAAAAAACTACGCCCAGCGCTCCGTGTGATCTTGATTACTGATCAGCTCACCACAAACGAACAACGCGCTGTGCACACCAGCGATCTGTTTGAACACGTTCTCATTCGGCCTTTAAATGGCGCCGATCTCCTTCAGGTCATTGCCCACCCACAGGTTACTGAGGAGGCTGACAATTAAGGAGAATGAATCTCACACCTTTTTCGCGCGCCGCACCAGCGGCGCGCTTTTCTATCCGATCTTATGCCACCTCACCTCAATACCATCCGGAGAACTGAACCACTTTTCCTTCTCTCCATAATATTCAAGCACCCACATCTTTTTGGGATCATACAAATCCTCATTAAAAAACTTTGTGTAATCAGGAAGTGGTGGATTGGTGACGTTTACAAACTTCTTACTATATTCAGATTCCAGTCGAAGCGACAGAAAGCAAAAACTCTTCTCATCACTCTTTTCATAAATATCTCGCTCCCGCAAAATCTTAAACCACTCGAGTTTCCCCTCAGGAAAATTATAGAAACCCGCAACCGTCTTGTTTTGATAGAGACCGCATGCCAAATCAGCTCCATAAAAATTAAAATCTGACCCCGCACTATAAACCGAATCGCCAAGAGAGTTGGAAATTTTCATTTCTTCAAGAAAATCTCGATATCCGATATGAAATTCTTTTGACTCTTGTGCAAATGCTCCACCTTGGCAACTGCAATATTTTCGTGGCTCCTTTGCTGTGTCACCGATTGCTCCCCAAGTATTGATAATACTTACTCCGATAAGCTCTCTCGTATCAGGATGATAGAAAAATATCCCCTTAAAACCTGGCGGGACACCCTTCTCCTCATACATTTTCACATAAAAAATTTCCATTCCGCCCCGCTTCTCTTCCATGCTTTTGCGATAAATTCGCGCAAAGTCTTTGAAATTTTCATTCGTCAGCGACTCGACTCGCACAATCACCCTTTCGCTGTGTGCCAAGTGTTTCGCAAGGGCCTTCCGTCGATTCTTTCTCCATGAAGCAGAAAGCGTCTCAGCATCTTTTGCCACCGGTGAAAACCATCGAGTAAAAGGAGTACGAGGCAAAAAACCCAGACCTTGGAGCTCCCCTGGAAATGTAAGTGCCTCAGATGTTACAGAAATACTTGTAATGAGAAGCTCGTCTCGATAATACGAAAGTGAATCTGGACGAAAATCCTTTGCATCAATAAAGAGATGCTTCAAACCGAGTGGAGAATAGGAAAATGTAAACTTTCCATACTGACATTCTCCTATGACCTCGCCCACTTCACGATTCATAAGGTAGATATCAAATTTTGGGTGATAATAATCCTTAGTAAATACTGCCGAGAGAGTCCCATTGGGTTTTCGCACAATCTCAAATTTCCCATTTTCAGGTGGAACCTCTGACTCTTGTTGTGGTCTCGGTTTATACAATGGAAGCTGGGAGAAAGCAAATGGCATGGTACTTTAAGTTTACCAAATAGATCTAAAACTGGCACCAATCGCCTTTTTGCATATAATTAACCTATGTACCGCAAAACGTGGATCGAGATCAGTAAATCCAACCTCAAGCACAACGTCACAACCCTCCTCCGCACCTACC
>CAZTPW010000001.1:15848-84244 GCA_964615725.1 uncultured Candidatus Saccharibacteria bacterium | reverse complement strand
GAATATAGCGACGATTTTATCGGAATGATTGATCATGAGGTTGAGGGTATGCCTTTTTGGGATGAAATAGATTTTGAGGTTGACCTTATGATTGATCATGTTAGTTTTGATGATATTGAAAAGTGGGTCCGTGCGGGTGCGAAGCGAATTATAATTCACGCAGGAAGTCTGCCTAACGTTGAGGCAACTCACGAGCTGCTCCACACAATTAGGAAAAATTATCCAAAAAACAACTCGGCAGATCTTTCACTTCTTGAAATCGGTATTGCCCTCCATAGTGATACACCAATTTCCTATATAAAAGACATGGTGGAGGATCTTGATTGTGTCCAGTGTATGGGTATCAATAAGATCGGGTTTCAAGGACAGGCATTTAATAGTGCAGTACTCGATACTATTAAATCACTTAAAGCGACTTATCCCATGCTCTCAGTATCTGTTGATGGTGGGGTAAATACCCACAACGCTGCCGCCCTCAAGGATGCTGGAGTCGATAGGCTTGTGGTGGGTTCTGCTCTTTGGGAGAGTGGTGATATTGAAGGGGCACTTGTCGATCTTGAAAATGCCTAACACCCTCTAGGGAAATATGTCATAATAAAGGAGATGGCACTTACTGACCAAAAAATTCGAGCGCTTGAAGTTCAGGCAAATGAAATTCGTAAAAGCATTATTTCAATGCTTCTCGAAGCTGGGTCTGGGCATACAGCAGGACCCCTCGATATGGCTGACATTTTTACCTATCTCTATTTTCATCTCCTTAAACACGATCCAAAAAATCCAAAATGGGCAGAACGCGATAGGCTCATTCTTTCAAATGGACATATTTGTCCTGTACTTTATGCAACAATGGCTCATGCAGGATACTTTCCCAAAGAAGAGCTCATGACACTGCGCAAGCTCGGCACTCGACTTCAAGGACATCCTCATCGTGAGTGGCTCCCCGCGCTCGAGACCTCTTCTGGCCCACTCGGATCAGGACTCTCTCAAGCTGTGGGAATGGCAATCGCAGATCGCATCGATCATGGACGTACTTCAGGAAGACAGTTTTATTGTCTTCTTGGTGATGGCGAGCTTGATGAGGGCCAGAATTGGGAAGCGATTATGCTCGCAGGAAAAGAGAAGCTTCAAAATCTCACTGTAGTCGTTGATCGCAACAACATCCAGATTGATGGCTTTACCGAGGATATCATGCCCCTCAATCCACTCGCAGATAAATGGCGTGCATTCAATTGGCATGTTCAGGAAATCGACGGTCATAACCTTTCTATGATTGATGAAGCGTTTGGACAGGCGAGAGCGGTTTTTGATAAACCTTCAGTAATCATCGCGAATACGATCGCTTCAAAAGGTGTTCCAGAATTTGAGCGTATGTTTGAGTGGCACGGCAAACCACCAAATAAGGAAGAGGCGGAAATTGCCCTCAGAGCGCTCCGTACCCTCGATGGAAAGATCCAAAGCGAATCACATTCATAATTGTATGCATAAAATCCACCACAAACATCACCACCATAAACATTATTCAATGCGATTTGCATGGGACTGTGTCTTGATTGGTATTGTTGTTTTTACCATCGCATGCTTGCTTGGAGATATCACTTTTTCACAGCCCACAATCTACTGTATCAAGGCACCTTGCCCACAACCGCTTTTCGTCATGAATTCATTCGGCACCCAATTTGGACCCGCGACCTCAATAAAACTTTTTGCTCAGTATGTTTTTGGACTTTTTGTAACAGGGTGGGGTTTGAGCGCTTTGTACTATACCCTTAAAAATGCACGAAAATTCAATGCTTAATCAATCATCAAAACTCAATCCAAAAATCTTCGACAAGGATGTCGAGAAGGCGGCAATTCGAAAGGGGTTTGGCGAAGGACTCCTTCTTTCAGCTGAGGCTGATCCTCGCATTGTCGGTCTTTGTGCAGATCTCACTGATTCGACACACATGACAGCATTCAAGAAAAAGTTTCCGGAGCGTTTTATTGAAATCGGAGTAGCGGAACAAAATCTTGCAAGTGTTGCTTCAGGTATGGCTGCAATGGGAAAAATTCCCTTTATCACCTCATATGCAATGTTTTCACCTGGCCGGAATTGGGAGCAGATTCGTACCACCATTGCATACAATGATCGCCCAGTAAAAATCGCAGGCTCCCATGCGGGTATTTCGGTGGGTCCAGATGGCGGAACCCATCAAGCTATCGAGGACATTGCAATCACTCGAGTGATTCCTCGAATGGTCGTTATTTCTCCTTGTGATGCGCTTGAAGCGAAAAAGGCCACAATTGCAATCACCAAGACCGAAAGCCCAAGCTATGTCAGACTCGCGCGCGAGGCAACTCCTGTGATCACCACCGAATCAACCCCATTTGAAATTGGAAAAGCTCAGATCTTTTGGCAGCCAGTTTCTGGAAAGGCGGATGTGGGAATTATTGCGACAGGCGCACTCGTGCATCGAGCGCTTCTCGCAGCAAGGGATCTTGAGAAAGAAAAAATTGCAGTTACTGTTATGAATCTCTCAACGATTAAGCCACTCGACGTCGCTGCGATTACGCGCCTTGCAAAAGAGGCTGGAGCAATCGTTACGGTTGAGGAACATCAGATCGCTGGTGGTATGGGTGGGGCAGTGGCCGAGTGTCTCGCCTCAAATATGCCTGTGCCTATAGAATTTATTGGAGTGAAGGATGAATTTGGCCAATCTGGTACCCCCGACGAACTCATTGAGCATTATCACATGGACACCAAAGATATTTATAAAGCAGTTAAAAGCGTTCTCGCGAAAAAGAAATAGCATGGAAGCCATCGAACAACCCTCATCTGCTGAGCAGGTCGCCATTCTCCAAAGAATTCAAGGCGTTATTGAAAATGCAGAAGAGCGCATTCAACACGATTTCGAATCAACCCAGAATACCTGGGCACAATCCTATGCAAACACTGTGACAGCACTCAAGGGTTTTGTAGAACTTGCGCAAGGCAAGATTGATCCAGGACTCTCTGCGGTCCTTTCAGAAAGGATTAAAAAACTCGAGCATTTGGTTTCCGCCGCTCGACTTCGTTTTCCAACTCGAGAAAAATCACCAAGTCCAGAGCAAGCGTCACAGTATATTCAAAAGCTCAACATCCTACCAGAAGAGTATTGGAACTAGATTTTCTTGGCCTGATAATCGGTAGGGGCTTTTTCAAGCCATTTCAAAAGCTCGTCTTGGGTCATGAGGCCTTCTTGAGCCCCCACAAATTGCACAACCCACATTGGATTGACTGGTGCCCAGCGAAGTGCTTCGAGAGGAGTCTTACCGAGTGCTAAAGCTGATACAAACGTCGATGCAAATGCATCACCGCAACCAGTACGCTCAACAGGCTCTTTTGGGTCTGGATAAATCGGCATGAAATAATATGACTGATCATGGGTATCATACATATAGGTGCCCTTTGGACCATCAGTAATAAGAACGATCTTTGGTCCATACGATGCTATGTCGCTGAGAAGCTTTTTCATTGATGCGATATCGGTAAAACCGCGCTCCTCTATACCAAGAATTCTTTGCGCTTCTTCTGTGTTACATACAAAAACTTCAGTTCGTCGATAGATCTCAGCAAGTTTTTTGATACCGAGCTTCATTTGAAAAGTACCAGGCTGGAAGCATAATTTTACATCAGGATTTTTTGTGAGGTACGCCGATATCTCATGATGAAAAGGTTCTGAGTTGGGCCCAAGTGAACTCAAATATATCCAGCGAGGCTTTTTTGAAATGGTTGGGAGTGAATAGGGAAACTCAGTGTGATTTACCAAAATCGTTCGCTCTGCACCATACCATAGTACATAGTGATAGTTTGTTTTAAAACCCGGATGTGCAGTGATGTATTTGGTATTCACGCCGTTGCTCTGAAGCTCTTCGATGCACTCTTTGCCAAAACGATCAGTACCGACATGAGCAATCAGGGCTGACTTGAGACCAAGACGAGAGGCACTGACTGCGGCGTTGGCGCTATTTCCCACACCACGCACCTCGGTCACAGACTCAAACGGAACTTTATCACCAAATTTGAGGCAAATCTCACACGAAGTGTTGTTGATTGAACAATTGATATGAGCCTCTTTGATTTTTATAAAAGCATCAGTGACAACGTCACCAATAGCAAGGATGTCGATAGGTTTTCCAAACATACATTTATTATAGCAGATGTATGGTAAACTATTCTATATTGATCAATAGTCCAAATACCATGAAAACACTCAGAGAATACATCCAGGAAGCTCGAAAAAGTAACAAAACAATCGGTCATTTTAATATTTCAAACCTCGAAGGCTTTTGGGCTGTAGTACAGGCTGCCAAAAATCTCAATGTACCCGTTATCATCGGCGTCTCTGAGGGGGAGCGCGAATTTATTGGCGTAGAGCAGATCGTCGCACTTGTTCGTTCAATCCGCACTACAGGCCAGCCAGTTTTTCTCAACGCAGATCACACCTATTCATTTGAAAAAGTAAAAGAAGCTATTGATGTAGGGTTTGACGCGGTCATTTTTGATGGCACCGAGCTTTCCTATGAAGACAATGTGGCTGCTACCAAAAAATGTGTTGACTATGCACGTGAGCAATCTCAAAAGCAGGGTCGGGATATTCTTGTTGAGGCTGAGATTGGTTTTATTGGGAAATCTTCCAAAGTCCTTGAGGCCATTCCGGAAGGCGTAAAGATCACCGAAGAATTTCTCACTAAACCCGAAGAGGCGAAGCGTTTCGTGGAAGCGACCGGCGTTGATCTTCTTGCGCCTGCAGTCGGAAATATCCATGGAATGCTCAAGGGAGGCAAAGATCCTGCACTCAATATCAAGCGAATCGGTGAGATAAGCGAAGCGGTCGGTATTCCGCTCGTGCTTCACGGGGGTTCAGGTGGGTCTATCGAAGATTTTTTGGGAGCAATCTCGCATGGCTGCGGTATCGTACATATAAGTACTGAGCTTCGTGTTACATATCGCAATGCGCTCGATAAGGTGTTGAAGGATCATCCAGACGAAGTTGCTCCGTACAAATACCTCAAGGCACCTCGTGAAGCAATGCAAAAAGCTGTCGAGGAAAAGCTGAGACTTTTTAATGCACTCTAATCATGTCAATCGAAGGCAAAAATGTTCCCGATACTGGTTTCCTCAAGTTGGTTGAGGATTTAAAAAGTGCTCAGGAAACCGAAAAAGCCGCACTCGAGAATGTTCCTTTTCGCCTGGAGATTATTCCAGAGGGTCTTATGCGTGAATTATGGAATATAAACCAAGAACTTAAGAGAAAAATTAAGCAGTATTCATCATTCGAAAACCCAAGTCTCGTTATTGAGAACTATCTAGTGAGCAGGGCAGATATTTTCCCTTTTGTGTTTACTACAGGGGAAGTAGAGCCATCAATTTCAGACTCAATCTATTTTGTTTCCCCTTATGGAATTTCATTGCGACTTAAACGAGCTGATCTTGCAAAAGGAATCGACGGCACCCAGCCACCTGATTTTACCGGCTTAGTCCAGCCGATGGTCGAAAGAATTATTTTCTTGGATACCAAAAACCAAAGGGTTTCTCTCAAGCCTGAGATCGGTCTCGATGTTGAAGAATCAACCTCGAAGGAGTTTTTTGATAGTATGAATAGCAACACACCACCTCATTCTGACTACCAATCACCGATAAAGATATACGAGCAGAATGGGCAGATTATAAAAGTTGAAAATCCTCATCAATATATACATCACCCCGGAAACATTGTTAATGTAATCTTATAGAGAATATGAAAAAAGTTTTTGTAACACGAAAAATTCCTGACATAGCAATTTCAATGCTCACCCAGAAGGGATATGAGGTGGATCAGACTACAAAAAATCGACCACTCACCAAGGCAGAGCTTGTGAAGGTTTTGCAAAAAAAGCAGTACGATGCAGTGCTTTCTGTGCTTACTGATTCTATTGATGCGGAGGTTATGAGTGCGGCGCCTTCGGTAAAACTTTTTGCCAACTATGCCATCGGCTTCAACAACTTTTCTGTTGATGAGGCAAAAAAGCGTGGCGTTGCACTTTCCAATACACCAAGCGGTGGGGCAGAGCGGGTGGCAGAATTCACATGGGCACTCATTCTTGCGTTGGTATGTAGAATTCCTGAAGCTGATCTTTATGTAAAAAAAGGAAAATACAAAGGTTGGGATCCGATGCTTCTCCATGGTATGGAGCTTGCTGGGAAAACACTCGGCATTATCGGTACCGGGCATATTGGGGCAAGTGTCGTGAAGCGTGCCACCCGCGGTTTCGGAATGAATGTTGTGTATTTCGACGTTGTTCGAAACGAAAATCTTGAAAAAGAATATGGAGCCGTCTTTTGTCCGACTGTCGAAGATGTTTTGAAAAAAGCAGATATTGTATCGCTCCATGTACCACTTTTGCCATCAACACACCACCTCATGAATGCTGAGCGTTTTGCTCTTATGAAAAAGCACGCCATTCTCATCAATACTGCTCGCGGTCCAATCGTCGATGAGAAAGCTTTGGCAGACGCACTTATTTCCCAAAAAATTGCTGGCGCAGGTATCGATGTGTTTGAATATGAGCCAAAAGTAACCAAAGCCCTCACCAAACTTACCAACACCGTACTTACTCCCCACATTGCTTCAGCGAGCGATGAGGCACGACATGATATGGCGGTTTTGGCGGCTCAAAATATCATTACTTTTTTTGAAACAGGGAAGCCAGTAAACCCAATAATTACATCCTAGTCTATTCCATCACTATAAACGCTATGAAACTCTTACCACTGTATTTTCTTCTCTTTTTCTTTGCCTTTCGTTTGGTGTGGAGTTATTTTTTTAAGCGTGAAAGAATAAAAAGTACTCCAGTAATTCTATCGCTAAGAAAAATATTTGAAGTGTCTCTCTATTTCGTTATTCCAGTCTTACTCGTTTTTCTCGAAGTTCCAGATTTTCTTAGAATAAGCTCGCATGAGGTGTTGGGTCGAATTATTGTGGCGAGCGGAGGCGTGTTTTCCTTGATTGGATTGAGCCTTATGATTTGGACCCGAGCATCTCGTCCAAAAAACTGGGCAATTATGGGTGATGTACCTGCCAATCAACTAGTAATAACCGGTGCCTATAAAGTGTCTCGCCATCCATATTATGTAGGTGCTTTTATCTTTATCTGTGGAATTTACCTACAACTCAATTCTGTGTTTATTCTATTACTTGTACCGCCGTATTTCTTCTTAAAGCATGTAATGAATACTGAAGATAAGGAGCTGGAAGCAAAATTTGGAGACCAATTTGTCGAGTATCGCAAGAAAGTTGGTATATTGCCATTTCGCTTCTTTTAAGGTAGACTAGCCCGCATGCTTACAATTAATTTCGAAAAGCGAGATAAAACTCAAAAATTGGAGGCACTCCGCTCAGCTGGCAAACTTCCTGCTGTGTTCTATGGTAGAAAAGAAAAGACTACCTCGATCACAGTACCTGCCGCTGAATTTTTAAAAGTATGGAAGGCAGCGGGTGAATCTTCAGTTGTTGAACTCAAGGGGCTTGGAGAAGAGCATCAAGCTCTCATCAAGGACATTGATAAGGATCCAGTAACAGACGTCATTCGTCATGCTGACTTCTATGTCATCGAGAAGGGTAAGAAGCTCAAGGTTAAGGTTCCTCTTGAATTCGACGGTGTTTCTCCTGCGGTTAAAGAACTCGGTGGTATCTTGGTGAAAGTGCTTCACACATTGGAAATCGAAGCATTGCCAAAGGATTTGCCATCACGTGTTCATGTAGATATCGCGCCATTGGTTGCTTTTGATAGCCAGATCCATGCGCGTGATCTCAAGCTTCCAGAGGGTGTGTCACTCGTTCAGGATGCTGAAGATGTGGTCGCCTCAGTTGCTCAGCCAGTAGAAGAAAAAGAAGAGCCAGTAGCAGCTCCAGACCTCTCAGCGATTGAAGTTGAGAAGAAAGGAAAGAAAGAAGAAGAAGGCGCAGAGGGTGCAGCTCCAGCTGGAGATGCTCCAAAGGCAGAAAAGAAATAGTCGGTTCTTTCCCAGACAATTTCAAACAAAAAACCCACCGATTTTCGGTGGGTTTTTTGTTTGATTTTGATATAATAATCACGTGTCAAAAACACTTCGGTTTTCTATTGGAATAATGACGGTCCTATGCCTCCTCTTCGGCTTTTTTTATGCTTCTTGTGTACCTCAGACCCACGCTCAGTCGGTAAGTGAAAAGCGCGCCCAGCTTGAGCGAGAGCTCGCTCAACTCGAGAAGGAAATCGATGCACAAAAAACCATCCTCACCCAGCGACAAAATCAGCGCGTGAGCCTTGAGCGCGACCTCGCAATCTTGACCGCACAAATCAATGAAGCAAAGCTCAGTATTAAAGCACGAAATCTCACAATCCAAGGGCTTTCTGAGGATATTAGAGGTAAGCAAAAGACCATCAATGTCCTGTCAGATACCATTGAAAAAGAAAAAGACTCAATCGCACATTTACTTCAAAAAAAGCAGCAGCTTCAATCGATTGATGCCATCCATGCGTTTATCGGTGGGAAAAACATTGCTGAATATTTTGCTGATGTAGATTCATTTGCTGCTATCAACGATCAGATTCAAGAGTCATACAATATTGTGAGTGAAAATAGGAAGCAAACCCAGACTCAAAAGGATATTCTTGAAGATAAGAAGGACGAACAAACAAAACTTCTAGCAATTCAACAACTCCAGCAGCGACGACTCCAAGACCAGGAGAAAGAAAAAGCCAATCTTATCAAAATTACTAAGGGTGAGGAGGTTACCTATCAAAAAATTCTAAAACAAAAACAGCAAAGTGCGGCTGATATCCGTACAGCTCTCTTCCAGTTGAGTGGTTCAAGTGCGATTCCATTCGAACAAGCCCTTCAGTATGCAAAGCTTGCAAGCGCAAAGACCGGTGTGCGTCCTGCGGTGATTCTTGGAATCATTACCGAAGAGTCAAATCTTGGACAAAATGTCGGAAAGGGAACGTGGCGTGTAGATATGCACCCTACACGTGATCAGCCTATTTTTGCTGAGCTCATGAAGCACCTTGGTCTCGATCCTGATCAAATGCCAGTATCAAAAAAAGTGTGGTATGGATACGGGGGAGCAATGGGACCTGCCCAGTTTATACCCTCGACATGGATTCTTTATGCTGGATACACTTGTACAAAAGGTGGAAGTGTTACCTGTACTTATGATCCATCAGCCGATCGGATCGGTAGCCTGACAGGCAAACAACCTCCAAATCCTTGGGATCCGGCAACAGCATTTATGGCATCAGCTCTCCTTATGAAGGAAAATGGAGCCGCAGCCGGCACTCGCTCTGCGGAGCGTCTTGCAGCGCTCCGCTACCTTGCGGGGTGGACCAATGCTACAAAAGCAGCCTATGCATTCTATGGTGATGACGTGATGCGATTTGCCGACAAGTACCAGAAGCAAATTGACATTTTGGGACTCTAAGGTTATACTCTCTTGACCATGAAAAAAGATATTCATCCGAAGAATTACCGCCCTGTACTCTTTGTAGACAGCTCAAACAACGCTGAGTTTATCATCAATTCTACTGTTGCCACTGAGGAAACTGGCAAAGCAAAGGACGGAAAAGAATATCCTCTCTACCGAGTGGAAATTTCAAGCGCGTCACACCCATTCTATACAGGAAATGAGAAGATTCTCGACTCAGCAGGACGTGTTGAAAAGTTCAAAGCTCGACAGACAAAAACTACTACAAAAGCAGCAGCGGTAAAAGCTATTAAAGAGAAGATGGCGACCAAAAAAGCAGACAAGTCTGCGTAAATGGATCTCAGTAAGTTTAAACAAAGTCATAAGACAAGCTACCTCGCAGAATCTTGGGAGCGTCTTCATGCTGAGGAGAAGGATCTTCAAGCTATGCTCGCCGGCGACGCTACACTTGCTGATCTAGCGAAGCATGATCTCGAAACAATCAAGACTCAAAAAGACGCCATTATGAAACAGATGGAGGAGATTTTGGCATCTGAAAAAGAAGAAGAGGAATTCCCTAACGAAGTCATTTTAGAAGTTCGAGCGGGGGCGGGGGGAGATGAGGCTGCACTTTTCGCCGCAAAACTCGCCGAAATGTATCGTCGCTTCGGTGAAACGCGGGGTTGGTCATTCTCAACGCTCGATGAGTCAACAAACTCTCTCGGGGGCTACAAAGATGCTTCTTTTGAGCTTCGTGGCAAGGATGTATACAAACTTCTTCGTTTTGAAACAGGTGTTCATCGTATTCAACGTGTACCACCCACTGAAAAGATGGGTCGAGTCCACACATCTACCGCTTCAGTTGCTATTTTGCCTATGCGAAAGAAGGTAAATGTCGAAATCAACCCAGCAGACATTGAGATGGAATTCTCACGAGCAGGCGGAAAGGGTGGTCAAAACGTCAACAAAGTGGAGACAGCCGTCCGACTCGTTCACAAGCCAACAGGTATCGATGTCCGCTGTACTTCTGAGCGAAGTCAGGCAAAGAACCGCGAGAAAGCGATGAGTATTCTCATGGCGAAAATTGCTCGTCTCAAAGAAGAGGAGGAAGCATCAAAATACTCTGGCGAGCGAAAGGCTCAGGTGGGTACCGCAGACCGATCTGAAAAGATTCGCACCTACAATGTTCTCCAAGACCGAGTGACTGACCATCGTATCAAGCAATCATGGCACAATATTGAGGGGATTTTTGCGGGCGATATCGAAGATATTATTAATGCAGTTCAAGAATCCGGCGGAAAGCCTGTTGAAGGCGGAGATTCCAGCCCTGACGAAGAATAATTATTCCTAAAGCTGCCTGAGAAGGAGAGGGGTTGCAACATCCCACTTCATCTGGTAGACTACTCCCCATGACTGAAAACGCGAAACACCCACATATGAAGACCCTCATTGACGCCATGTTCAAGGCGGGTACTCACTTTGGCTATGCTCGTTCTCGACGACATCCAAGCTCAAAGCCATTTATTTTTGGAACAAAAAACAAAGTCGAAATCTTCGACCTCGAAAAAACTGCTCCAGCCCTCGAATCAGCAAAGAAATTCATCACTGATGTTGTTGCGAAGGGTGGTCAGGTTCTTTTCCTCGGCGGAAAGAGCGAATCTCGAGACATTATCCAGGCAGCAGCTACTTCAGTAGATATGCCATTCGTTGCAGGACGATGGATTGGTGGTACCTTCTCAAACTTCGGTGAAATCCGAAAGCGTGTAGAAAAGCTCGCGTCTTTGACTACAAAAAAGCAGAAAGGTGAACTCTCAAAATACACCAAAAAGGAGCGTGTTCTTATTGATCGAGAAATCGACAACCTCCAGCGATTTTTTGGCGGTCTTTCTCTTATGGCCTCACTTCCAAAAGTTCTCTTTGTGGTTGATCACAAGCGAGAGGCTATTGCAGTAGAGGAGGCTCGAAGCGTCGGTATTCCAGTGGTTAGCCTCTCAGGTACTGATTGCAATATGAAGCTCGTCGACTACCCAATTCCTGGCAATGACACTTCAGTATCAAGCATCAAGTTTGTCGTCTCAGAAATCGTTCAGGCTATCAAGGAAGGCAAGACTCTCCACGCAAAGAAGCCAGCAGAAGCTCCAGCTTCACACAATCAGCCTCATTTGGCATAATTTAGGCTTTCTTTAAGCCTAGTGCATCCGTTCTCTTTTATTATTTTTAGTATATACTTATACCTATGGCAACAATCAGCATCGAACAAGTAAAGGAACTTCGAGATCTTACCGGTGTCTCTATCATGCTCTGTCGAAAAGCGCTTGAAGAAGCGGGCGGTGACAAGGAAAAAGCTCTCATTATCTTGCGAAAAAAAGGCGCTGACGCTGTTTCAAAGAAAGCAGACAGAACCTTTGGAGCTGGTACTATTGCTTCATACGTTCATGGTGGGCGTGTAGGTGTGATCCTCGAACTCGCGTCCGAGACTGATTTCGTATCAGGAAACAAAGAGTTCCAGGTACTTGCATATGATATTGCTATGCATATTGCCGCCTCAAACCCAGAATTCATCAAGAAAGAAGATGTAACTGAAGAGGCTCGAAAGCTTGCAGAAGATACGTTTGCCAAGGAAGTCGAGGGCAAGCCAGAAGCAATGAAGGCAAAAATCCTCGAAGGCAAGGTTGCTGCATACTTTGCCGACAAGATTCTTATGGAACAACCTTTCATCAAGAATCCAGATTTGACCATCGCCAATCTCATCCAGAACGCTGTACAGAAATTCGGAGAGAAGATTGAAATAACACGATTTGTGCGATATTCCGTTCTCGGGAAGTAACACACTCGTTTATGATTTTTGAATTTACAATGCTCGGTCTTTCTATTGCTACGCTTGTAGTGCTTTTGGTGCACAAGTGGTATGAGTTGGAAAAGGGAAAACTTTTTCTATCTCATGAATGGCTCCGAAAGACAGACGCATTTCTTCATGCAACCATTCTTACTTGGAAGCGTGTGGTCGTTGAAAATCTCGTACTTGCGTTTCGGACAATTTTGTTTATTATAAAGAGCGTCGCCCATGCGATTTCTCTCAAGCTTCTAGCCCGCATTCACGGAGCAGTGATGAAAGCGCTTGAGACCATGCAGGGCAAGCATGTTAAGTATCCGACCCACAAGGGTTCGGTATCTTTTTTCCTCAAGAATATTGAGGCAGATAAAAGTCAGAACGTAGGTCATATTCATCAGTAATATTTGCCACCTTAGCTCAGTTGGTAGAGCAACTGTTTTGTAAACAGTAGGTCCCCAGTTCAAGCCTGGGAGGTGGCTCACGAAAAACGCAGCTCGCCATGGATTATACAAAGACAGCATATTACCGCGCCGGACGAGCAAGCGATCTCACAGGAAGTGATCGACGTCTCTATCGTTTCTTTGAAATGGTCCCAGGGCTTATTGCGTGGACTACGCTTATTCTCTGTATTGTCCTATCACGCTTTTTGCCGGTATGGGCAGCAGTTTTTATCATCATCTTCGATATCTATTGGTTGCTCAAGACAATTTACCTTTCATTGTACTTGCGACAGAATTGGCGCAGACTTCGTCATAATCGTGAAGCTGATTGGCCAAATTTATTGAAAGATCTGCACCATGAGCACATCTACCACATGGTGATTTTGCCTTTTTATCAGGAAGGTCTTGAGGTTATTGAAAAAAGTGTACAAGCACTTGTTGAGTCGCAGTACAACAAAAAGCGACTTATTGTTGTTTTGGCAGGCGAAGAACGAGCGGGGGAGCATGCGCAGAAGCTTGCTGATATTGTAAAGATTAAATATGAGCGTGAATTTGCTCATCTCATTCACACTGTCCACCCAAAAGACGTGCCTGGTGAAATGCCTGGAAAGGGGTCGAATATTGCCTTTGCAGCAGAAAAGGCTCGTGATGAGATTTTGATTCCATATAAAATAGCGTTTGAGGATGTGGTTGTATCAGCTTTTGACATTGATACTGTTGTGTACGACAAGTATTTTGCTTGTTTGACATGGCATTTCTTAACAACTGAAGATCGTTATCGGTGTTCATTCCAACCGGTTCCTTTTTACAATAACAACATCTGGTATTCACCAGCACTTTCTCGCGTCGTTGCCACTTCAGGTACATTTTGGCAGATGATTCAGCAGGAGCGTCCAGAGCGTTTGGCAACCTTTTCTTCTCATGCGGTAAGTTTCAAAACTCTCCATGAAATTGGGTATTGGCAGCGAAACATGGTGTCGGAGGATTCACGAATTTTCTGGAATGCTTTTGTTGCTTACAATGGTGATTATCGGGTGGTACCAATCTCATATCCAGTTTCAATGGATGCAAATCTCGCTCCGACATTTTGGAAAACCGTCAAGAATATTTACAAGCAGCAGCGTCGATGGGCGTGGGGGTCTGAAAACGTGCCGTACATTCTCATGGCCTGTGTGAAAAATAAAAAAATCCCTCGGAAGAAGCGATGGTATATGGCCATTGTTCAGCTCGAAGGCTTTTGGTCACTCGCTACTCATCCGTTGATTATTTTTATGCTTGGTTGGATGCCGCTCGTCTTTGGCGGGGTTGATTTCAATAGCTCTGTTATTTCCTACAACCTTCCAATCATTACCAAGTATTTGATGAATGCGTCAATGCTCGGGCTCTTCTTTTCGGCAATTATTTCACTTACGATTTTGCCTGAGCCGCCACAGGGTATGCATATTCACCGAAGATTGTTTATGTTCTTCCAATGGATTCTTGTACCAGTAACCATGACACTCTTCAGTGCTTTACCAGGCCTTGATGCAGAAACTCGCCTTATGCTTGGAAAATACATGGGCTTCTGGGTTACACCAAAGCATCGCCAGTCTGATAAACTATAATCATGCTCGTACAGAATCCAAAAGCACGTCGGATGTATTTTATTGCCTTCGCAGTACTCTTTATCGCGCTCATTCCTGTGATTGTGCTGTACGCTATGGGATACCGTATTGATCGAGGTGTCGATGGTGTATGGAAAGTAGTGGAGACTGGCGGTATCTCACTCTCTGAGGTTCCAAAGAATGCCGAAGTATATTTTGAATACCAAAAGCAGAAGCCAGAATCACTCCTCAACAAATCTTTTTTTGTACAGGATCTAACACCCCGTTCATATCTTGTGGTGGTGGCGAGAGATGGATATTGGTCATGGGCAAAGCACCTCCCGGTCTATGAAAAGCGTGTCACTCATGCAAGCCCTTTTTTGATTCCGAAAAAGCCAACCCTAGTGCCGGTTCAAGAATTTATAATTGACCGATCAATTACTGATGGAGTTTTTTCATTCTTCCAGTCAACCTCAACTCAAGAGGAAAATCCAGACTATAAGGATGTGGTAGAGCTTTTTGCAACCTCTACTCCTGGTACCTACGACATGAATCGTTTGGTATACAAGGATATTTCACTCTGGAAAAGCGGAAAGTCACTATTTGCTGACTGGGTGGGGGAGCGGAAAAGTATCCCGGAATTTCTTTGTAGCGATACTGTTGTTCTCAGAAGTGGTACAACCACACTTGATTGCGGACTCCCTATTGAATTCGCAAAAATCACGAAACCACCACTTCGCCTCGACTTTTTCCCTGAAAGAAATGATGTTGTAATCTACAGCACGGCAGACGGAATTTTTGTCCATGAGATAGACCGACGACCCGACCAAAATATTCAGCCACTTTTTACCGGTCCAGATGTTGATTTTCGTATCGATAACGAAACTATATACCTCAAAAACAAAGATCAGTATTTCGAGGTTTCGCTCTAAAAACCATGGCGAAAGTGAGCCTTTTTTGCTAGACTAATCCCATGCAGAAAGAAGGCACGCTTCATCCCATAACGCAGCTGATTCGTGAAATTCAGATGATTTTTGCTGAACTTGGTTTTGCCGTTGCACAAGGTCCAGAACTCGAGACTGAGTTTTACAATTTTGACGCACTCAATATGCCCGCTCATCACCCTGCGCGAGATATGCAAGATACGTTCTGGATTAAGCAGACCAAAGAAGAAAGTGCTTCTGGGAAAGAGAAGCTCCTTTTGCGCACCCACACCTCATCGGTTCAGATTCGCTATATGAAGACTCATACACCGCCTTACGCCATCATCGTACCAGGGCGTGTTTATCGAAATGAGGCTACAGATTCTACGCATGAAGCGCAGTTCTATCAGATTGAAGGACTTCTCGTTGGGAAAGATATTTCACTCGCACACCTCAAGGGCACTCTTGAATTCTTCTTCAAAAAACTTCTCGGAAATGATGCCAAAATCCGCTTTCGACCAAGCTTCTTTCCATTCGTTGAGCCTGGGGTAGAAATCGATGTCTGGTTTCAGGGGAAATGGCTTGAGGTAATGGGGGCGGGGGTTGTCCATCCAAATGTTTTGAAAATGTCTGGTGTCGATGAGAAAGTCTGGTCGGGATTCGCTTTTGGTGGAGGTATTGATCGTCTCGCCATGATTAAGTACGGTATCAATGATATTCGAAAGTTCTACGATGGCGATCTTCGCTTCGTTAATCAATTCTAGTCATGAAAATTTCTTACGAATGGCTTCAGTCATATTTTGAAAAACCACTTCCTGAGCCCGCAAAACTCGAGGAGATTTTGATATTTCATGTTTTTGAGGTTGAGGGAATTGAGAAAAAGGGTAGCGATACAATTTTCGACATCAAGACACTCGCGGATAGAAATCATTACGCGCTTTCACACAAAGGCATTGCCTACGAGGTATCTGCCTTGACAGGTATTCCACTCAAAAAAACCCACGATCTTCTCACAAAACTATTTCCGCAAGCAAGTGAAAAAGCTTACCCGCTAGCTCTTTCTGAGGGTAGAGATTCTGAACTATGTCAGAAGTATTCAGCGTTTTCTATCACACATATTTCAGAACACACCACCCCCACATGGCTTAAGGAGCGCATTGAGGCGGTTGGGCAGAGGTCAATCAATTTCCTCGTCGATATCACCAATTATGTACTGCTCGATATTGGTCAGCCACTTCATGTTTTCGATGCCGACAAGCTTAGGGGGACGATAACACTGCGCCACGCAAAAGCTGGCGAGAGTATCGTGACACTCGATGGGAAGACGATACAACTTGACCCTACAATGTTTGTTGAAGCAGACGATGAGGGTCCTCTTGCCATTGCTGGTATCAAAGGTGGCAAGCGAGCTGAGGTTGATGATTCAACACGTAATGCAGTTTTTGTTGCAGGTAATTTTAAAGCTGAATCGGTGCGCGTAACCACTTCAAAGATCGGCATACGCACTGATGCCTCAAAGCGTTTCGAAAACTCGATTCCAGTGCAACGTATCGACGAAGGTCTCGACCTCGCCCTCGCTATCGCCGTATCAACCCTTAAAGGTATAAAAATCGGAGCGCGCTCTTCTGTTGGATCACCGAAGTCTATTGAGCGCACCGTTACCGTAACCCCGTCAATCATTTCAACAATCCTTGGTGTAAGTATCAGTTCCCAAGAAATTTCAACGATACTTGCTCGCTTGGATGTAAGGACTGAAAAGGGTGCAGGTGATGAAATAGTGTGTCATATTCCTTCATATCGACTTGATCTGACTATTCCAGCTGATATTGCTGAAGAGGTTGGTCGTATCTATGGATACGATAAGATTCCCGCTATACTTCCACCCAATCTTCATTCGGACAAACTCATCGATCCACTCTTCTACTATTGCGAAAAAATTAAAAATGTACTCAAAGCTCAGGGTTTCTCAGAGACCTTGCTCTATACGTTTGTACAAAAAGGGGATTATGAGGTCGCCTATCCGCTTGCTTCTGACAAAAAATTCCTTCGCACAACACTTCTCACAAATACAGAGCGAGCACTCAAAATGAATGTACTCAACATCGACATTCTCGAGCGCGAAGCGATTCAGATGTTTGAAATCGGAAAAGTGTTTCCTCGAAAGGTGAGTGACTTGCCATCAGGTGAGACCACGGTGCTTTCACTCTCTGCTCAACAGGTAAAGAAAATGAAAGGAATTACCGGCGAGACGCTCATCAAAAATGCACTTAGTGCCCTCGACAAAGAGATTGCCCCCATCTTTGGACAGGCAACAATTAAAAACACCCCTTCAGGAGCAATGTGCGAAATTTTTATTGAGGAAGAGCTCAAAAAACTCCCTCAACCAAAATCTCTCGCAGAACTTTCATTCGGAAAAATCCCCGAAGGAATTCGTTATGTACCAATCTCACCCTACCCGTATATTGTCCGCGACATAGCAGCGTTCGTTCCTGAAGCCACAAAACCCGAAGAGATGCAAGAACTTATTGACTCACTCGCTGGGCCGCTTATGGTGCGCCGCCGCCTCTTTGATGTTTTTAGCAAGAAGATGGAAGACGGCACCCTAAAGACCTCATATGCCTACCGAATTGTATTCCAATCAAATGAGCGCACTCTCGAGGAAAGTGAAGTAAACACTATTATGCAGTCAATCTACGAAGCAGCCTCAAAGAAGGGTTGGATTACTCGCTAATAAGCCATTTTAGGGCTTTATGTCAAGGTTTTTCGAGGTTTTTCCACCTTGGTTTTTCTTGACCAATTTGATATAATAAAGGGGTAAGGATACTCGGTATCTTATTATATTTTTGTAACGATTTCGCATTTATATGGCCAAAGAAAAGGAGGAAAAGAAGAGTGGGTACGGCGCTGATTCGATCACCGTTCTGGAGGGTCTTGAGCCAGTGCGAAAGCGTCCTGGTATGTACATTGGTACCACTGGACCAGACGGTTTTCATCACCTCATTAATGAAATTTTCGACAACTCCCGCGACGAAGCGATGGGTGGTCATTGTAATGATATTGAAATTACATTTCTGCCTAGTAACCGTATCCGCGTGGTTGACAACGGTCGAGGTATTCCAGTCGACGTCCACAAGCAGACAAAAGTCTCAGCTCTCGAGACCATCATGACTGTGCTCCACGCCGGAGGTAAGTTTGGTGGTGAGGGCTACAAGGTTTCTGGAGGTCTCCATGGAGTGGGTGCGTCTGTGGTAAACGCACTCTCAGTCTTTTGTCGTGTTGATGTCCATCGAGAAGGTGGTCATTATTTCCAGGAATACTCTCAGGGAAAGAAAAAAGCAGCTACCAAGCGCACCGGCCCATCAAAGTTCAACGGTACCATCGTTACCTTCGAGCCAGATGAAATTATTTTCGGCAAGCAAACATTTGATTTCCACCGTGTCGTTAACTATATGCGTCAGCAAGCGTATCTCGTTCGAGGTTTGCGTATCAGCGTGATCGATGCTCGCGAGGTTGCTGGAAATATTGATTACGACAAGACCATTTATATCCGAGATCTTGGTTATAATGCCCCGTCGCATACCTTCTATTTTGAAGGAGGACTTCTTTCGCTCGTGAAGTTTACCAACCATGTTTTGAAGCCTCTTCATCGCAATGTTTTCTATGTTGAGAAGAAAACTGAAGGAGTCGAGTCTGTCGAAGTGGCGCTACAGTACGTCGATGACATCTCATCACGCATTCTTCCTTTTGCAAATAACATCTACAACTCAGAAGGTGGTACTCATGTGACCGGCTTCAAGACCGCTCTTACTCGTACATTGAACACCTATGGACGAAAGAATAGTTTGATTCGCGAAAGTGAAGACAACTTCACAGGAGATGACGTTGTTGAGGGTCTTACTGCTGTGGTCTCGGTGAAAATGCGGGAAATCCAGTTTGAAGGACAGACCAAAGCAAAGCTTGGTAGCGTGGAAGCTCGTGGAGCCGTTGAAAGTGTCTTTGGAGAGGCTTTTGCTGCATTCCTTGAGGAAAATCCTGATGATGCAAAAATGATCGTAGGAAAGGCCGTTCTTGCGCTTAAGGCACGAAAAGCGGCCAAAGCTGCAAAGGACAGCATCCTCCGAAAGGGTGTGCTTGAAGGTATGACACTTCCAGGAAAGCTTGCTGACTGTCAGACAAAAGACGCAAGTGAGTCAGAGGTCTTCATTGTGGAGGGAGACTCAGCGGGTGGTACTGCGAAGGTCGGGCGCGACCGTCGTACCCAGGCCATCCTCCCACTTCGAGGTAAGATTTTGAACATCGAGCGCGCCCGCCTCGACCGAATGCTTGCTTCTGAGCAGATTAAAAATCTCGTTATCGCCATGGGTACTGCGATCGGTGACACTTTTGATCTCTCAAAGCTTCGTTATCATAAAATCATTATTGCTACCGATGCCGACGTGGACGGTGCACACATCCGTACGCTTATTCTCACACTCTTGTATCGATATTTCCGACCATTGATTGATGGAGGATATGTGTACATTGCTCAGCCACCGCTCTACAAGATCAAAGCAGGCAAGACGATCTACTATGCATATTCTGATGCTGAAAAAGCAAAGATTGTAGGAAAAGATGCCGACACTGTGGAGATTCAGGATATTGCTGAAAACGAAGGCGAGGATGCTGAAGACACTGAGGAAGAGGAGAATGACGAATCACCAAAGAAGGCAGGCAAAGGGGATTCAAAGAAGCAGAAATTTACCATTCAGCGATACAAAGGTCTTGGAGAAATGAATGCAGAGGAGCTCTGGGAAACCACCATGGATCCAGCTCGTCGTGTATTGAAGCAGGTGCGCATTGAAGACGCGGCTGATGCCGATGTTGTCTTCGATATGTTGATGGGTACTGATGTGCCAGCTCGAAAGAGTTTCATTCAGTCAAACGCGAAGTCTGCCAATTTGGATATTTAGTTTTAACTAATGGAAAAGCATCCCCTTCATCTCAAAAATCCCGAACTCCAAATTTCATCTGATGTGGAGCACGCGGTGGAACGTGATGAGCGCAAGGCGGGAGAGGAAATCCCTAATGATCCATCAAGGCGTATTCAAAGTTATCTTGATCGTCTCGAAAAAATTTTCCTTAATGAAGATGAGGATGCGCGGAAGCGTAATGTTGATATGTTTCGACATGAAATATACGATGCTCTTGTTATTAAAAAAGAGAATTTTCCAGAATCTTTTTTTGATCTTCAAAAAAAGATAGCACGCGAACGAGGTCAGGCTGTTGAAGAAATCCCCCAGGAGACAAGAGACTTAATGATAAATACTGCCATAGAAGACCAGAAGCATTCGTTGGATGTGTGGGTTGATTATTTGACGTCTTCCGATGCTGTATACCCAGTCTGGTTTAAGTATTATGTATGGAACCAGATCATTAAACTCTCGCAATTTGACAAAGAACGAGGTGAATTCAAAAAACGAACTGCCACCACCGTCGCACCTTTTCCTGATATCTATAGAGAACCTCTGGCACAGATTGCTGATATTTACGAGCGCGTAAAGGACAATAATAAGGATATAGAAGCCCGGCAACAATTTGATAGAAAATTTCCATCCCTTTACGCCGAGCTGACGTTAAAATCTCTTGCCTCCTCAATTGAAAATCGTGAGGAGATTGTCGGAAAATGGGTAAAATATAATCAAAATGAAGATGGTGCAGCTGAGAAACTTTTCAAATCTCTTGAAAATAAAGGCACTGGTTGGTGCACTGCGGGTAGATCAACTGCTGAGACTCAGGTTAAGTCAGGAGATTTTTATGTATATTATACGAATAATTCAACTGGAGAAGCAAAACAGCCACGTATCGCAATTCGCATGGAAGGTTCAAAGACGCTTGCTGAAGTCCGAGGAATTCTTCCGCATCAGGAAGTTGAACCACTGATGCAGGATATTCTCGACGAAAAACTTAAAGAGTTTGGTTCCGAAGCTGATGTATATCGTCAGAAGGTTGCAGATATGCGGCTACTTACTGAGCTCGAGAAAAAACAGCAAAAAGCCGTACCTTTTACAAAGGACGAGCTTGTGTTTTTATACGAAATCGACAAACCGATTAAAAGTTTTGGATATCAAAAAGATCCAAGGATTAAAGAATTACTCGACAACAGAAGTAAGGAGAGAAGAAGTGATATTGCTACAATTCTTGGAATTGAAAATAATCAGGTCGCAGAATCATTAGAGCAGCTTAATGATTCAATACGAGTTTACGTTGGTAAGTGGGAGCCGGAAGTGGCAAGGCGTGCACACAAAAACACAATTATTTATGAGGAATTTCCTAAAAGAATTGCTTTTTGTCAAACCATCACAATTAAACCTAACGTAAGGACAGCTCAGGACGCTTTAGCGTTGTTGGAGCATCACAACTTTCCTTCTGGTGAAGCGAAGGAGGAAATATTGAAAATGAAATTTGATGGTCATGAAAAATCTTATAAACTTGCAGCTTTTTCCGCAAAGCAATTATTTCCTTGGGCACAGCAAGGGGATATTTCTATGCGGCAAATTGCTCTGGCGCTTGGTCAGGTTGGTTTAAGGTTGTGTCCAGGGGAAATTATCCCTTTTCTTAGAGAACAATATAAGGGTGAGCCCACAGATAAATTTGAATATTTTCAAGTTTTTGATAATCGACCCGCAAGCCTGTCTGGCGTTGCCCATATATTTGTTTTGAAACGCCCAGATCATGCTGGCGATCCAAGAAGAATTGATCTTGAAATTTATAAAACTAGCAGTGATGGCTGGGATAGCCGCGTTCCGGTTGATAGGAAGTATATTTTTTCATTGTAATTCCATGGAAAATAGAGAGTACCAAAATTTTTCAAACGAACAGTTACAAAAAGAGAGACCACTTGAGGAGATAAGAGAGGTTTTCAAACTACGCCATTTAATTATCGATGATGGATATAATTACGAATCCCAAGAAATTTCAATGGATCTACCAACATTGTTTCATGGTACAAGTGCATGGTTTGAGGAAGACATTAAAGATGGTGGTATTCAAAATAAACTAGATAATGTTGAAAGTCTAAAAGCTGTATTCAGTACCCACCCCTTGCTCGCAGATCTTTTTAGACTTGTTCAAAATGGCAAAGGTGGTGAGATAAAACCAAGACTACAACCAGATAAGCACGCTATGAGACGTAAGGTTTATTGCACATATAATCACGAGGACGCCACTTTTTATGGCAAAGGACCAGAAATACTCAGGGAATATATTGAACTTATGGAAGTAGCTTATAAGGGTTGGTATGCAGGCACTTTTAAGGAGAAGATTCCTGAAATCATTGAAGATATCCAACCCATAGAAAGTTATGAGAAAAAGATGCTTATGAGTTGTTTGCAACCTAAAGCGCTTATTGCTTATGTAAAACCTACCTCCGATGAGTTAGACGATCAGGCCACACTTGATTTTGGTCAAGGAAGAGTTGAATGTTCATTCCTAACAAATAATGAAGATAGGGTTGAATTGCAAGAAAAAATTAGAAAAGCCAAGGATCGTTATGTCAGGCATTTAGAAGGAGACCTGGTAACTCTCTTAGAAGCAAATCAGATTTCTCAGTATGTTCAGGTAGCTTTAGGTGTTGGTAATTTAACTTCTTTTGAACTCAAAAAAATGCCACTTTCTGACTTAATACAAATTTACCTTCGAAGCAGATCAGGGTTCACTTTTGATGGCCCTGGCGTTGAAGTCTTATTTCATGAGATAAAAAAAGAATCAATAAAGAAACTTGAAGAAGTCAAATCATAAGCGAAAGAAAACCTCCCATCGGGAGGTTTTCTTTCGCTTAGTTTGATAGATCGACGTAAATCTTGCCGGAAACGATATTGTTGTCCTTGTTTGGCTCCATCACGTAATTGGTATTGTCGATATTGATCTTGATGGTATTTTCAGACTGACGAATGATGCTGTCGAAGCCGATGGTGAATTGGATTCGGTCGCCAGGAGCGAGAGGTTGCTGGTATTCTGACTGGAAGATATAGCTTGGGAATGTAGGAAGCACCGCAGCGAAAGCCCATTCAGAAGAAGTCTTGGTACCATTGTTGATGACTTCAAATCGAACCGCAGCTCGCTGATCAGGTCGTACCTTATCTTTTGCGGTGAAGACGTTGGTAGTAGTGCTTACGGTACCAACTTCGAGAATTCGGCCTGTAAGGTCAACATAGCCATTTGGATTGCTTACACCACCCTGTGAACCAATTCGAATAGGGTAGAGACGCTCTGTACGAGTGCCGGTACGAGGCTGCGTACCTGTCTGAGTACCAGTCTGGCCGTCAGTATTTACCGGCTGTGAAGGCGTCGCGCCTTTGGTAATAGTCATTGAAACAACTGATGTTGTTGTGTCGCTCGATGCACCATTCTTTCGGAAATGAAGTGTAATCGGGATTTCAAGAGAATTGCTCTTGGTATTGTAGCCTACGAGTTTGACGGAATTGTTTTCATTCAAAAAGTTGAATGATGTATTGCAGAAAATAACCTGAGCCTTACCATTTTGAATAAGCTCAAAGTGAACTCCGGTCTCACAAGGATAGCTCAAAGTATATGAGCCATCACCTTTGGCGTCAGCCTCACGCTCCCAAGTAAGGGTAAATTCTTCGCCAGATCCGATCGTGTATTTATTTGAATCAAAAGCAATTTTTTCAGCAGGGAGGAATACTGAAGAAATAGATACTGCCGCTGAGGCAATACCTCGAATGATAGAAGGGGCAATCTTGATAATACCAATACTTACAAGTGCCAATGCAGCGATTACACCAAAAATCGCAAGCGCCTTTGTGGCACCATGCCCTGGCTCAAGAAACTTTGGCTTTTCCGGCTGATTGACTGGCATTCCTGGTAGGTTTTCCATAGTATGCGAATTATATATCAATATTCATGTTTGTCAAGTATGGGTATGGGGCGATATACTATAAGGGTGAGGAACATCAGAAAAATTGCTCTGAGTTGGTTTATTGAATTTGGTCCGATTGTCGTTTTCTTCTTTTCTTTCGAATTTTTGAAGTTTGTCCCAGCGACCATTATTTTTGTAGTCACAACACTCGTGACACTCCTTTTGGCTTATCATCATCATGAAAAAATGGCACTCTTTCCGCTCATTGCAGGTATCTCGATCGTGATTTTCGGTGGACTTACGATTATTTTTCATGATCCACATTATTTGATCATTAAGGACACGATATACAATGGGGCATTTGGTGTCGTTATGATGGTAGGTACTCTCTCAGGGAGATTGCCACTCAAGCGACTTTTTCATTCACTTTTTTCTATCCAGGATAGGGGATGGGAGAAGCTCTCACACCGCTGGATGTTCTTTTTCTTCTTTTTGGCAATTACCAACGAATACGTCTGGAGAAACTATACCGAACAGGAGTGGGTCCACTACAAAGTCGCCACTATCGTACTCACGATTCTCTTTGGTCTCGCACAAATTCCGCTCGCTCGTCGCACACGACTTTCTGATGCAAATGCTTGGGGACTCAAGGTGCGCCACCGCTAGAACAATAAATTGACAATTCTCATATTAGTTGTATTATAGAAGGGTAGATTTCTCGCATCTCATATGAAAATCAAAGGAATTTTGGCGCCCGTCAAAGCGCTTCATAGAAAGGTTGCGCCACATACGTACGGCTTTTCATTTACTGTGGCAATTTTCGCCTTCGTTATTTTCACCCTTTCTGGTATTTTTGGTTTTCTCCCAAACAATATCCAGGAAAAAATTCAGCCTCACTACGTAGCGGTATCCGATATTCTCCACGCATCGTCAGGTGGTGATGAGATTGTTCCAGAAGAAACTGATAAAAGCGTTGTGGCGTCGATTGTTGGGGTAAAAAAGATTACTTCAGCGGCTCCAGATATTGAGGTAGCACAAATTCGCACCACAGCCGCGCTTGCCCAAGGGAGCTCGGCGCTCAAAAACCAATCACATGAGGTAAGTACTCGCGTCTTTCCACCGCTTGTGTATACTACATCCGGCACCCTTGAAACCCCTCAATCAATTTTCTTCCCATCAATCAAGAAGGAGGTTTCAGTCTTTAATCCAGAAGAGAAAAACCTCGCTACGCTAAGCAGTTTTCTCCTGAAAGGGGCGGTACGCTACCCTGAGAGTGCGTTCTTAAATCAGGATGGAAATGTTTTTATATTCGGTCATAGCTCCTACGCAAAGATCGTAAAGAACCAAGCCTACAAAGCATTCACGGGAATTTACCAGCTCAAGGCAGGCGAGGAGATTCAAGTGACTGGCACCGAAAACGTCTATGTCTACAAAATCCGCTCAGTGCAATCAGTAACTAACGCCGCCGCGATTCCTCTCAGTAATGATGGTCGAACACTTACCCTTTCTACCTGTAATGTCCCTGGAAGTGTAGAAAATCGAGTCATTGTCATCGCTGATCTTATATCAAGTCACCCAAAACCAATTATCATTCAAGAATAAGCCCATGAAATCAACCACACTGTCACAATTCAAAAAAAGTTTGCTTATCGCGCTGGCCTTCATCGTACTTATTTCAGTATTCGCTTTTACTACCCAGAAGGCGCGAGCAAGTATCTTTGATGATATTACACCTCGACTTCCGCATATCGATGATGACTTTACACACCTTCCACAAGACCCGGTTGTTCATACGTATGATTGTGATGTTGATGCTGGAAAAATTACTTTGCGCGGATATGTAAATCCAAAAGGTGTGACTGATACTCACGCATGGTTTCAGTGGGGCACGACCGTCGCACTTGGACGGGAAACTTCAAAGTCATATATTCCTATGACAGTTACCGTCGAGAAAGACCTTAAAGTCTCTGATGGCGACATTGAAGAAGGAAAGACCTATTACTTCCGACTTGTCGCAAAAAATGTTTTCTTTCGAGAGAATGGCTCAATCAAAAGCTGCTATTTCCCCTTTACCCCAATCGTTCGCACCGATGACGCTACCAATATTTCAGATACTGGCGCGACCCTCAATGGTTTTATCAACCCAAAAGGTATCACGAATGGCACGGGCTTCTTTGAATGGGGAACAACAACAGGAAAACTCACCAACAAAACTCCTGAAGTTGCAATCACTACGGTGACCTCGCCAACATTCACTCTTCCACAGCTTTCACTCTGTACTACCTATCATTATCGAATGGTCTACAAGTGGCCTACCAACAAATCAAAGGCTGGCGATATTCAATCGTTCAAAACTACAGGCTGCCCACCTACACCTGGTGTGCTCACGGTATCGTGTTCAGCAATCCCAAATCCTGCCAATAAAGGTCAAAATGTAACGTGGAATGCTGCTGTGTCTGGAGGCACCGGTGCCTATACATTCTCATGGTCCGGTACCGATGGTCTTGCAGGATCTGCTACCTCAACATCAAAAATCTACACAACTACGGGGGCAAAGTCTGCAACAGTTCATGTTCAATCAGGAGCCGATAGCGTTACGAAGACTTGTTCGGCGCTTACCATCAATGAGGTTGTTGTTACCACACTCGATGGTACGTGTTCCGCTTCGGCGTCAGGAGTACGCGTAGGGGATGTGCTCACATGGACAGCAAATCCATCAGGAGGAAATGGTACCTATACCTATGCGTGGTCTGGATCAGATAGTCTCAATGGCTCGTCACAAAGCGTAAATCATGCATATTATTCTCCTGGATCTGTAAATGCATCAGTGATTATTACATCAGGGGCTCAGTCAGTAACACGAAGCTGTGCAGCAACAATCGTACCTCCAGGCGGTGGTGGCGGGGGTGGTGGTGGAATCAACCAGCCAAACGTAGGGCTTTTGGGCAATACAAAAATCCCAGCTCAAGGACTCGCGTCTGCGTATGTCTATTTGAGCCAGGTTCCTGCGACGGGCGACGATGATTATTTCGCCAACATCTACTACTTTGTTGGTGTGATGGTTCTCGCTTCTATTTTTGCGATGGGAGTGCGCGTGTTGCGATCTCGGTAGAGAGTTTTGAGAGTGCTTCTTCAACGGTCATCTGACCTAGTGCACCAGCATCTCGGCTTTCAAGGGTAACCTTCTTTGCTTCCATGTCTTTGTCTCCAATAATGATGAAGTAAGGGATGAGTTCATTTTTTGCATTTCGAATTTTCTTTCCGAAACCATCTTTTCCAAAATCAGCTTCTGCGCGGATATTTGCATTGCGGAGTTTTGCAACTACCTCACTCACCGCCTCATGGTGAGCATCACCTACAGGAATGACTCGTACCTGAGTAGGAGCAAGCCAGAGAGGGAATTTGCCCGCAAAGTGTTCAATGAGGAAAGCCATGACACGTTCGATTGCTCCAATCGAAGATCGGTGAACAACGAGTGCCTCCTTTTCTTTTCCGTCGGTATCAATGTAGGTGAGATTGAATCGCTTTGGCATGACGAAGTCGTACTGCACCGTGAAAGCGGTATTGTCTTTTCCTCGAACGTCTTTCATTTGAATATCAATCTTTGGTCCATAAAAAGCGGCTTCTTTTTCTGCTTCAACAAAACGACACTTTCTACCCTGAAGAACCTCACGGAGTTTTTGCTCAGCCTCATTCCAAGCATTGTCATCCTTGTAATATTTACTTGAATCACCACGATCACCCAGTGAAAGGCGATACCAATAGTCTTTACCCATTTCAAGGCCAAATACCTTTGCAAGGTGTTCGATGAGGTCGAGTGCCTGATTTACTTCTTCCTTTGCCTGATCAGCGTCTTTACAGATGATGTGAGCATCAGCGAGGCAAAAGCTCCGTACACGCACGAGTCCTGAGAGTTCACCTGATTGCTCATAACGGTAAAGCTTTGCGAGTTCTGCAATTCGCATAGGAAGTTCGCGATAGGTACGAGGCTTGCTCAAGTAAAGCTCGAAGTGGTGAGGGCACGTCATTGGCCGAAGCATGAATTCGTCTTCGTCGATCTTGATCGGTGCGTACATTGAATCCTTGTAGTATGGATAGTGACCAGATTTTTTATAGAGATCGATCTTGGCGATGTCCGGAGTATATACGTGTTTGTAGTTTCGGCGAATTTCTTCGTCGACGATGAAGCGCTCAAGTTCACGTCGAATTGTGGCGCCTTTTTCTGTCCAAAGCGGAAGACCTTTTCCAACCGTGTCAGAAAATACGAAAAGCTCGAGATCTTTACCGAGTTTTCGGTGATCACGTTTCTTTGCTTCTTCTTGCATCGTCTCGTACGCGTCGAGGTCAGCTTTACTTGCAAAAGCGAGACCGTAGATACGGGTGAGCATGGTATTTTTTTCATCGCCACGCCAATAGGCACCTGCGACACGAGAGAGTTTCATACCCGAGAGGTCAATATCTTTCTTTGGGTTTTCAACGTGGCCGCCACGACAGAGGTCAGTAAATTCTCCTGAAGTATAAACAGTGATTTTCTCACCTTTCTTCACGATTTCATCGATGAGTTCGAGCTTGTAGGAGTTGTCAGCAAAATGTTTGCGTGCGTCACTTTCTGAGAGTTCTTTATGTGAGAAAGAATCCCATGTCTTGATGAGTTCTTTCATTTTTTTCTCAATTGCTGGGAAATCTTTATCTGAAGGAGGGTTTTTTACATCTTTAAAATCAAAATCGTAGTAGAAACCATCGTCAATTGCTGGTCCGATGGTGTTTTTGGTGCCTGGATAGAGTGAGTTTACCGCCGCTGCGAGTAAGTGGGCTAGGGTATGACGAATAAGGGGTAATTCTGCGCCATGGTCATGCGAATGATCGTGCTCGTGTTTCATGGGGAGTAGTATAGCATTTCTTCAGGAGAAATAAATGGTGTTTTTGTGATGAAATTATGGAATAAAAAAGCGGCGCCGAAGCATGGGCGCCGCTGCATGGTGCCACCCGTCGATTATTTGATAGGTGGTTTACTGTGAATTGTTGCAGTACCAGTGATGTATTCGATCTCAAGACTTTTTACATCGGTTCCACATCGGACGTCTGAAACTTTGCTGGCATATTCTGGTACGGTTTCACCCGCCTTCGTCCGTGCCCTGAGTTCGTCGCCAACCTTTTGTTCAATATCCTTCCACAAACTCCCGTTTTTGATTTCCCAAACAAGGTGTTTGCCAGTCGACCAGTCGATTGTGATCTTCAGTGGAATCCAAATCCAGGTTGTTTTGAGTAGTGGGTCACTTGGGATTGCCAGGGTTAATTCGATCGTGTGATAGAGTCTGGTAACCCTCGAATCAAAAAACGACCAGAAACGAAAATGTTCTCCAGAGGTGATTAGGGCATCGTTGAGTAGTATGGCTCGATCTTTTTCCATAACGAACCGTGTGGCAACGGTGAAATAGAAGATGATCATCGCGAGGTACACGAGCAGTGAAGTTACCATAGGCTTCCAGTATTCTGGGTGTTTTGTCAGGATTTCAGGTTTATCCCAAATTGCTGCAAGCCCAAGTGCATTGTTCACTTGAAAAAAAGAAAAAACAGCAACCGACATAAACCACACGTGAGGATTTTTTCTCAAGTGAGATGATGCCATAATGTGCTGAAAAAACAAGCAGAAGGGCAGGAACAAGATTGCCATCTTGAATTTAAATGCAAGCGATGGGTTGCCGTGTGTGAATAATACCGTCGTTACCACGGTGGTTACGATGACAATAATAATTTCCTGATAGTTAAGGCGTGAGAAGACACCTTTCGACAAGGAAGACTGAGTAATAGAGCTCATAGACTTTGTGCATTGGGTTGTAAAGGGGCGTGATTGCCCGAACAAATTTACCCGAGAATACAACAGAACTAACCCTAAGTCAAAACTTTTACTTTATCGACAACGATGCTTTTTTGGCCGTTGCGCTCAGAGATTTTTCCACGAATCGCAAGACATTTGTCAGGTACAAGGACTGATTTGAATTCGAGATAGGTACGAGGAAAGACAACCGCCTCGATTGAGCTTGAGAAATCGGCAATCTTGAGGAACATCATCATATCACCTTTCTTGGTAGCAATTTGCTTTGCTTCTTCAATCACACCCGCAATCAAAACTGGTGACCCTTCCTTTACTGTTTCTTTTACGATTGCAATTCCTGAACCCTGCTTTTCAATGATCGAGCGATATTTGTCGAGGGGGTGGCCTGAAATGTAGAGGCCGAGGAGTTCTTTTTCCCACGCAAGTTTTTCGAGTGGGTTGATTGGTGGCATCTCAATGAGTTTCAGGGTGGGAAGTGTTGAGGTGTCAGACATGAGGCCAAATAGGGAATCTTGATTGGCTGGCAGGCGCTCGCTTTCTTTGTTGTGGGCGAGAATGGTTTCGATATTTCCAAGGAGTGTTTCGCGTGAAATTCCCAAACTGTCGAGAGCGCCTGCTTTTATAAGCGCTTCAAGCGACTTCTTGTTCATATTCTTGTCTTTTACTCGACTCACAAAATCGATGAGTGACTTGAAATGACCACCGCGCTTTCGCTCTTCAATAATTGCTGTTGCGGCACCTTGGCCGAAGTTTTTAATCGTCACCAATCCAAAACGAATTCGATCTGGCTCATCAGGCTGACCTTGTTCACCCTTTTTACCCTTGATCACCGTGAATTGGCTGAAACTTTCATTAATATCCGGAGGAAGAATCGGAATTTGCATACGCTTACACTCAGTAATGATTTCGGCGATCTTTTCGACATCACCAGAGTCAGCGGTGAGGACCGAAGACATATAAATTGCGGGGAAGTTGGCCTTCATGTATGAGGTCTGGTATGCAACGCGCCCGTAGCTTGCAGCATGAGCTTTGTTGAATCCGTACGCTGCGAAAGGTTCAATCAACGCCCAAAGCTGCTTCGCCTTCGCTTCTGACATGCCGTTTTTCACGAGACCAGCAAAAAGTTTTCCTTTTTGCTCTTCCATTTCCTTTGGAATTTTTTTACCCATTGCTTTTCGCAACTTGTCTGCCTCAAGCCATGAATATCCACCAAGCTCAATCGCAATCATCATGACGTCATCCTGATAGGTGATCACACCGTAGGATCGCTCCAGGATCGACTTCATGCGTGGATCAAGGTATTTGATCTTGCTCGAATCGTGTTTTCGCTCGATGTATTCAGGAATGGATTCGAGAGGTCCTGGTCGATAGAGGGCGACCATCGCGTTGATGTCGTGAATTGTTGAAGGTTTAAGATCAACAAGGAAGCGCGTCATACCAGTACCGTTCAATTGGAAGAGACCAATCGTCTCACCGCGAGCAAGCATCTCAAAGGTCTTTTTATCATCGAGAGGAATGGTTTCAATATCAACCGTAATACCTTCAATTTTTTTCACTCGATCGACAGCGTCGGCGAGAATCGAAAGGTTTTTAATTCCAAGGAAGTCGAATTTTAAAAGACCCACTCCGTCTTCTCCGACCGCATGCATATCGTACTGAGTAATAATTTTTTGCTCGCCTTTGGTGTCGTACTGGAGGGGCACAAGCTCAATGAGAGGCTGAGGTGACATCACCACACCGGCTGCGTGCACGGAAATGTGGCGGGCACACCCTTCAATCTTTTTTGCCATATCGATGATGCGTTTCGTGTCGGGCTCTTTTTGATACATCGTGCGAAGCTCCTCAACTTCCTCAAGGGCTCGATCGATTGTCATAGGGAAGCCTTGCGCACCCATAGGGATGAGTTTTGAAATTCGATCACCAACATCATAGGCAAAGCCCATTGCTCGGGCGACATCACGCACAGCACCGCGCGCCATCATCGTACCGAAGGTACCGATCTGCGCCACTTTGTCGTGACCATATTTTTTTCGTGCATAATCAATCACTTCATCACGACGATTATCGGCAAAGTCCATGTCCACGTCGGGAGCTGAGGGGCGCTGAGGGTTCAAGAATCGCTCGAAAGGAAGTTTGTATTCGAGGGGATTTACATTGGTAATACCTGTCACGTAGGTCGTGAGTGATCCTGCAACGGAACCTCGAATGTTGGTGAGGATGCCGTGTTCGTGGGCGTATTTAAGGAGGTCAGACACCACGAGGAAGTACTGAGCGTAGCCCTTATCTTTAATAACCTGAAGTTCGTATTCAAGGCGTTCAATCACGTCGGGAGTTTCAGTGAGGCCGCGTTTAGGAATCCCAGCATAGGCAATTCGTTTGAGCTCATCGTCAAAGGAAAGACCGCTCTCAACAACATAGTGGGGAAAAATCCATTTACCAAGGGTGATTTCGAAGTTGCACATGTCAGCAATCTTGAGAGTGTTGGCAAGAGCCTCAGGGATATCATGAAAAAGCTCTTCTGCACGTTCTTGGCTTATGAAAGAAAAATCTTCATCATCAGCGTCTTGGTTGCGGTCGCTCGCGTCGCCGTGGGTGTTTACGAGTTGGAGGGTGTCGCGAGCGACCCGATCCTCGGTTTTAAGGTAATAGACATCGTGCGCCGCAACAATTGGCGTATTTGTTTCGGTAGCCAATTTGATAAGCTGATTCATGGTTGCGTCATGCCCTTCGATTTCTGGGTGCCGAGCGATCTCTATAAAAACATTTCCATCTCCGTAGACTTTTTTGTAAAACGCAATGCGCTCCTGCGCTTTCACAAGATCCTTCATTTTCATTGCCTGTGTCACATCACTTGAAAAGGCGGGAATAATGCACACAAGATGCTCGTTATATTTCTCAATGAGTTCCTGATCAATTCGAGGTTTGTAGTAAAAACCCTCCATGTGAGAGCGAGTCACGAGTTGAATGAGATTTTTATAGCCATCATGATTTTTCGCCAAAAGCACGAGGCGAGTACGGCGACTATCAACACCAGGCTGCATATCTTTTCGAGTTCGAGCAGCAACATAGAAATCAACTCCCACAATTGGCTTAATCCCAGCTTTTTTACAAGTTTTGTAAAATTCGATGGTGCCATACATGTTGCCCGCATCAGTGAGGGCAAGCGCAGGCATGCCTTGTGCTTTTGCGAGATCGACAAGCTCATCGATTTTTGGCAAAGCATTCAAGAGAGAGTAATGGCTATGCGTGTGAAGATGGACAAATTTCGGTGCCATAGGTGTTGTTAGTATATACTATATCGCATGAGGCGAGGAACAGGAAAAAAACAGAAAACTAGATCACAAAATTCCAGAAAGGCTACTTTCCTCGTGGGTATTGATGAGGTTGGACGCGGACCCATCGCAGGACCGGTAACGCTCGGCCTTTGTCTTTTTCTCAACCATCAAGCCATTATCAAGTCTCGTATGTTTCGAGGGGTGAAAGAATCAAAACAGCTCTCCGAAGCGCAAAGAGAGAAGTGGTTTCAAGTGATGGTGGATGCCCAACGTGATGGACACATCTTTTTCTGCACAAAATCAGTCTCAGCAAACCTTATTGATAAAAATGGTATATCGTGGGCTATTAAAAAAGCGCTCAACGACTGCCTCGATGACATGCTGGAAAGCAATACTAAAATCACCCCTAAAACTGCCAGGATTAAGCTCGATGGGGGATTGAAAGCGCCCGCGCACTTCCCATTCCAGGAAACTATTATCAAGGGAGATGAGAGGGAAATCGTCATTGCTCTTGCTTCAATTGCAGCAAAGGTGACTCGAGATCGATACATGTCACTCCAAGCTAAAAATTGTTCCGGTTTTGGCTTTGATATTCATAAAGGATATGGCACTCGTCGTCATTATGCGGCGCTTAGGAAGTATGGAATCACAAAACTCCACCGAAAAAGCTTCCTAAAGTTGTACACAGAGTGAGTATAGAGTCCTTGCTGTATATGATAGTATTAACTCGTTATTCATAGTATTTCTTATTTCCCATGGCAATCGAATTTAATGAAGACACACAACCGGTAGTAATGTCTCCACAAACAAAACGAGGTGGTATTTTGGGTATAACAATGAGGCTTTTCAAAACAGACGAAAAAACTGCCAATAGTTTGCTCGTAATAATAATAGTTATCCTCGGTGCCTTGGCAATTTACTATCTCTATAACACCCTCAAAACCCCTGAAAGAATTCCAAGAATAAGTAATCAAGTAACAAGGGTTAAATAATTTTTATAAAAGAATGAAAAAGTCTGAAAATAATAAAATCGAAGGTTTTACACTCATTGAACTTCTCGTTGTAATATCAATTATCGGTATACTTTCATCAATTGTACTTACAAACTTGAGAAATGCTCAAGCAAAAGCACGTGATACTCGTAAGGTAGCTGATCTTAGGTCAATCACAAATGCACTAGAGCTTTATTACAATCAGAATGGATCATATCCTGTTACTGATGCAGTTAACCCAACCCCTCAAACCGCTTTTACAAATTGTAGCCTCTCAAGTATAGGCGCAGGGTATGCAAGCACCAATGCCAACACACCTTGGATTACAGGGCTTTCAAGCTATATCAGTGAGTTGCCTGGTCAAGGACAAAATCCATATCAAGCAGGCGGGTATGGTTCCGGATGTTTTCTCTATCTAAGTAATGGACACGATTATAAAGTTAGTCAACTTTATACTACTGAGAAGTTTTGCTCAACATCTGCAGATGTTCAAAATATTGAGTATTGTAAAAATGCTCCTATAGAAATTGAAGGTGGTGGAGGAGTCGTTGAAAACTACACTCTAACATTCAATACAAGTGGTGCGGCATCGTGGAGATTCCTCGTACAGCCAACTTTTTAAACTCTAATAATGGATAGAAGGCTTATTGAAATAGCGAAGGCGTTCCACCTTGGCGATATTGTTCGTTGGTACACAGGCGTCGACGGTGCGCTCCATGAGAAATATAGAATTCAAACAACACGAGGGAATTTTTTCATTAAGCAGTTTATTGGTAAGGATAACGATCGGTTAGGTTTTGTGTATGAAATTGAGAAGTTTTTATTTGGTAAGGGCATACCACTACCATTACCTCTCGCTATAAGAAATTCTCCTTGGTATTTGCTTGAAAATGCAATCTATGTGGTCTATCCATTTTTGCAAAATAAAAAGCCTCAAATTCTTGAGAAAAAACACTATTATACATGCGGTATGCTGCTTGCTGAAATTCATTGGTTTGGCGAGGAATACATTACGAAGTATCCATTTGTAAGAAAAAAAGTTATAACAAAGGAAAAAGATAAGGAAGAACTTTTGCATGCTAAGCAAATCTTAGAAAATCAAACCCAACACGATCTTCCACAAGACCATGGTGAATATTTAGTGCAATCCATTCATCAAAAAATCAAGCGATTGGAAGTTTTGGAGCAGGGAAGTCTCCATGATGTCGATACTATTGTCCATGGCGATTTTCATCTAGGAAACGTTCTTTTTTCAGAAGATGGGGATAAAATTGTCGGAATTTGTGATTGGGAAAAAACCGGATATGGTTCACGCTCATCTGAGCTAGCCCATTCACTTATTGCTTCGTGCTTCGCACAGAATCTTACCTGGGAACAAGCTTTGGACAATATGAAGTGTATGCTTGCTGGATATAATTCATATTACCCAATAAGTAAGTCGCAATTGGATAATGGTTTTTCTGCCGAGCTTTATTCCATGACAACAAGCACTGATTTAGAAATCAATGCCAAAACTATTACAAAATTTGAGGTTATACCCGCATTAAAACACCGAGAAAAAATCGCAGAAGGACTTTTTAGTGGAAAGATCCAAGAGTTTTTGTGGAACTGATAGTAGGAAGGGATAAATTTTAATATTGACATTATACATTTATATTGTATAATGCTATTCATGAATGCTCTTTCTGCTGGAGTTTCGCTGTTTATCACAGTCGTACTTTTTACACTCCTTATATCGTATGGTCTCGGCTATATGGTTGGGGGGAAGGCAACCGCAGAGAAATTCGTCGCTTGGGAACTGAAAAAGCTCAAGCAGCTCAGCAAGCGTCTTTTGAAGATCTTGCTTGGGTGGGGTGAAGCGCTCTGCCGGTGGGCGAAGTCGAAACTGTGAACTCTCTTTTTGCAACGCGCGTGTCCGAAAGGCACGCGCGCCTTTTTTATTATGATCAAAAATAAGGCTAGCTATAAGGCTTTCAAGGGATAGCTAAAACATTGACTTTTATACTATTATATTATATAATAGTACATGACATAGGAAGGTTCTTTTATAAAAACTTCCACAACCTCAACCTAGGCCGTAAGGCCACAACCAAGGGACTTACCTTGAACTCGATTCAACTTCAACCGGCAGAAATCAGTGCGATCTCTTCCAGCGTTATCGTCACACTCGGAACGATCTGGGGCGTGATCTGCATCTTGCGGGGGACGGTCAAACCCATCCTCGCTTCGTGGATCATCAATGGCACAGCAATCCTGCTTTCAGCGGGCACGTACTGGACATCATCTAACCACAGCTTGGTCGGTGGCGCATTAAACATCACCAGCACCGTTACGATTTTGGCGATCTTCTTCTCAACCCTCTATATGAACCTTAAAGAGAACGTTGTCACGAAGTTCACGCCGTTTCAGGTCTGGTGCCTCGTCATCTCGGCGATCATCGCCTTGGTGTGGGTTATCGTCAAGTTTGGGTTCGGAAAAACCGGCTTCGTGCCGAATATCCTGACCCAAGCCCTGATGGTCGTTGCGTATATCGTTAACATCCAAAAGGTGTGGCGAGCTGATTCTCACAAGGAATCGGTCCTTCTCTGGTGGTGTGTCTTTATTGCCAGCGTCATCGCAATCTACACGGCGCACCTCAAACATGACGCTCTGGCGTATGTGTACGCCATCCGATCCACCCTGATGTGTGGCGTACTCCTGTTCGCTCTCCATCGAATTGGTTGGCGTACCATGTGGGGCGCAGTTGAGACCACCTATGCTGATTAGTGGGAGCACTTGGGCGCGCGTGCGAAAGCCGCGCGCCTTTTTCGTTCTTCCACTTTTTCATAAAATTCCTGAAAAACCTTGCAAAAAAAAGCAAAATAGGGTACAGTACATACCACTATGGTTGTACGAATGAGACATACACGAGCCCACACCGGAAACCGACGATCGCATCATGCGCTCGAAGGCGTTCGATTGACGCTCGACAAAGAAACAGGAACAATGCACCAGCGACATCGCGCAAGCGCTGAGACTGGCAAATATCGAGGCCGACAGGTGATCGATATTGTAGCAAAAATGGCCAAAAAGCAGAAAAAGCTTGCGGCACGAGGGGAAGCAAAATAGCATCACCCATTGAGCACATTATTTCTTTGAAAATCAATTTCTTAAACAATACACATGGCAAATAGACATCTAGCTCGTTCCATTGTAATGCAATCACTCTTTGAGTGGGACTTTCGAGGTCAAAAAGAAATTGATGTAAAAGAAACATTGACTCGCAATGCAGCGGAATTCGCTCCAGGTATGAGCGATTTTTCGTTTGTCACCAATCTCGCAGAAAGCATCATCAAAAAGCGTCCCGAGCTCGACACAATTATCGAAAAAGCCGCTCCTGAGTGGCCTATTGAAAAAATCTCAATCGTCGACCGAAACATTCTCAGAATCGGTCTCTACGAACTCCTTTTTTCAGATCGAAATGAAGTGCCAGCAAAAGTAGCAATCAACGAAGCAATCGAACTCGCAAAAACCTTCGGCGGTGAAAACAGCGGTAAATTCGTCAACGGAGTACTCGGTTCTGTTTACAAGGAAATCGGTGAGCCAGGCAAAGACAATGTTTCAAAGCCAAAGAGCAAGCAGGTCGACCTCAAAAATCTTCCTATTGAAAAACTTGGCGGGGCGGTGGTCTACGCTCGACATGGCGAGGAAATCTATCTCGGTCTCGTGCATGATATTTTTGGACACTGGACCCTTTCAAAAGGACACTTCGAGCCGGGTGAGACCGATCAGCAGGCAGTGATCCGTGTTATCAAAAAAGAAATGGGCTTGGATCTTATTTCAGTCGGTGAAGAACTTGGTAGCAACGAATACATCGCTTCAGATCCAGAAAAAGGCAAGATTAAAAAGCAGGTTATGTACTATCTCGCCGAGGCGCCTTACATGGAAATGCCATTCCAGAAGTCTGGAGGTCTCGATGATGCACGCTGGTTCAAGCTCAATGAAATTCTTGACCTAAACTTTTACAATGATATTCTTCCTCTCGTGACAAAGGCAGTAAACGGTCTCTTGGGCAATAAGTAATCTCGCCAGCAAAAGGCTTTCAAAGCCAACCTACTATGAACGATTTCAGTCAATTTGAATTAAAAATCAAAATCACCTTTCAAGATAAAGCACTTTTGCGTCAGGCTTTTGTGCACCGTTCTTATATCAATGAAAATAAAGGCTCACACCTCGAGCATAATGAGCGCCTCGAATTTTTGGGTGACGCTGTTCTTGAGCTCGTTTCAACAGCATTTCTTTTTAAAAAATATCCAAAGAGCAACGAAGGTGAGCTTACTGCATTTCGTTCCGCACTTGTAAATGCCACAACCCTTGCCCAAGTTGGTGCAAATCTCGGTATGGAAGGATTTCTCCTCCTTTCACGTGGTGAGAAAAAGGATCAAGGTAAGGCGCGACAGTACATTCTTGCGAATGCTATCGAATCACTCATCGGTGCCATCTATCTCGACCAAGGATATGATATAGTGGCTCGATTCATCGAAGAGCATATTCTTTTCATGATTGACGAAATTGTTGCAAAGAAATCATGGGTTGATGCAAAAAGCGCATTTCAAGAAAAAGCTCAGGAGGTTGAGGGCATCACCCCCGTTTACAAAGTCATCCGTGAAAACGGTCCCGATCACGACAAATCTTTCACTGTTGGGTTATTTATTCGCGACAAGAAAATCTCAGAGGGCGAAGGGAAGTCAAAGCAGGAAGCAGAGCAAAAGGCTGCTACTTCAGGCCTCACTGTGATGGGTTGGTAGCGAAAAAATAGATAGAAAAAAGCCACCGTCTGGGTACGGTGGCTGTTTGTTTTTCGAGATTATCCCAGATCGTGGCAGTTCAACCGATCACGCCAGCTTTCTTGAACGTGGAGCGGGTGATTCGCAGGTGTTCGCGGGGTTGCACCGGATGAGGCAAACCTTCACCGAGCGGAGGAATCTGCTGACGGGTTTGCCGACTGAAGGGTTCGGTTACCACTTCACCAGCGTAGCCCACACCATCAAGTGTTTCAGCAAATTGTACCCAGTCCGTGCAATCCCTCAGACACACACCAGTTGGGTCAAAAATATTTTCCCCACCAGCAGGGATGCGAAGGGGACCATGAGCATGAACGTAACCAAGAATATCTCCGCCCGTAGTGAGATCCTCGAAGATGTCTCGGTCATAAGCTTGTGTGTGAACCGTATCAAAATGCCAGAGAACGGTCCGTCCGCCAACAGCATTGTGAACGGCACGAACATCGTCAACACTGCTGATCGCACCAATGCTTTCACCAGGCCGGAGGTATTCAAGCACCACCATCAGCCCATTGTCATCGAGACGCGGTTTAAGGCGCTGGTAGAACCTCGCTACCTGTGCAGTGATTCCGGCAGGGAATTCGGTACGATAGTCATAGCCAACACAGAAGCCGGATGGCCCCGCAATCTTGCTGACGGTGATGTGGTGGCGACGAAGATCGAGCGCATAGTCGATGGCGCGGTCAAAATTTTCCAACGCCAACACCATCCCTTTTTCCGTGGCAGGATTGCCGAGGCTTTCATCACCCGGGAAGAAGACGGTGCCGACAACATGGCTGATTCCGTGACGCAGGAGTGTGCCAGCGGTTTCTTCGGTAGTCAGGCCATTCAAGGGCGTTCCGAGTCCGAGGTCAATCACCGAACCTCCGTTATTTCGCAATGTTTTCGCAAAGCGACCGAGGGTGAATGCTGAGTTTGCAGGCAAGATACCGGGACCACTCAACTGATGGCCGCCGTACTTTCGTTGTAGATGCATAGTTTATTTTGGAGTTGTGGGAAGCAACCCACCGCATTTCAAAGAACTAGGCACTCGCCTAGACTCAAATACAGTCAGGAAGCGAGGTCTAAAAAGTACCTAGAAAATCATACCTTGTCAATCTTACCCAAAGATGTAAATAGAATTTAGTATGAAGTGGATAACTTGGGCGACAATCCTGATAAAGGGGTATAATAGAGGGGCAGCCACAAAGCTGCCCCTTTTTATATCTAAACATCATATATATGAAATATGTTCGCTCGGTGACACACCTTAAGAGCATTATCGTAGCCCTCCTTATCGTCGTGGGTGTAGCTGCACTTCAGGCGCAAAGCACCTTTACCTATCCACCCGCAGGTACTGTTGCTCCTGCTAATAATGCTCCAGCACCTATCAATGTTTCAAATACTGCACAAGCAAAAACGGGGGCACTTTTTCTCAACACAAATACCAGCAATCCCTATTCAGTTGGTCTCAAGGTCTTTGGTCAAACACTCCTGTATCCAAACTTTGCAGGCGATATAGCACTTCAGGTTGGCACAACGACAGGCGGCCTTTCAGGAAAAGTTCAGATCATTGATGGATCACAAGGGGCAGGGAAAATTCTCACATCAGATGCTCAGGGTATTGCATCGTGGACCGCAACATCATCGCTTGGTATAGGAAATGGTAGCGCCCCTTCCGTCTCAGGTTGGGTTACCGTAAACCATGTGTATTATTCAGCATGTCGACTTGCGAGTACCCCTTGTGATGGCCCACTTGCAAAGTTTACTCGATACGTCAGTTTTTATTCTGAGCCATACCTTACAAAAACTGCAACAGGGTATTCAACTCTCTTAAATTCACCAGTACATCAAGCTGATGGTCGCATAACCCTCACACTTCCTGCAGCGTGCTCGGGCGCAACAAACCTCAATTTTGAATATACCGTCAACCCAGACACTCCATACCTCGCAACACTTCGATCAGTCCGCACCACAGGCACGCTCGCCCCATATATTGTTGATGAAGTCATTCCGACCCCTGTAGCAATCAATCAGACTGGCTCTGGATCATTTCGTATTCGTGTTGTCGAGCCAACAGCCAATACTGTGACATTTGCAGTGGGCGGTAACACTGAGTCATCATCACTCACTCTCAAGCTCGTTTCGTGTAAGTAGGTCCTAGTGCACTAGGTGAAGGAATCAACGCCAATCGATCGGCGTTTTTCCTTGTCTCAAAAGGTATTCATTCGTTTTGCTAAAAGGTTTTGAGCCAAAAAATCCTTGGTGTGCTGAAAATGGTGATGGGTGAGGAGATTCAATGACATAGTGTTTCTTTCGGTCGATTATTGCACCTTTGTGCTTTGCATAATTTCCCCAAAGGATAAAGACGAGATTTTCACGCCCATCTGACAAAGCCTTGATCGCCGCATCGGTAAATTCCTCCCAACCTTTTTTCTGGTGTGAGCCAGGGGTATTGGCGCGGACCGTGAGGGTGGCATTGAGGAGAAGGACACCCTGCTCGGCCCAGCGTGAGAGGTCGCCATGAGTGTTTGGTGTGATGCCGAGGTCGCTTGTAATTTCTTTGAAAATATTTTGAAGTGATGGCGGAAGACGAACTCCTTCGTGTACAGCAAAAGAAAGTCCATTCGCTTGATCCGGTCCATGATAGGGGTCCTGACCGATAATAACGACGTTGACGTGTTCGAAGGGGCAGAGGTCAAAGGCTCGAAAAATGTCTTTGGGGCTCGGATATATCGTGTGATGCTTGTATTCATCACGCACAAAAGCCGAAAGCAATTGAAAGTACTCTTTTGAGAATTCAGTATGGAGATGGCGCTTCCAGGATTCTTCAATACGGACCGCGTTCTGTTGCATACCCCAGTATACCCCAACGCAGAGCTTTTTCTCCACCTCAAACTAAGGTAAAATAAACACACATACTACCATGCTGAAATCGCTCGAGATCTCCGGATTTAAGTCATTTGCCAAGAAAGGGACGCTTGATTTTACGTCCCCGATTACGGCTATTGTTGGGCCGAATGGTTCTGGAAAGTCCAACGTTGCAGAATCGTTCCGTTTTGTGCTTGGTGAGCAGTCGATTAAGTCGATGCGAGGTAAGCGGGGTGAGGATCTTATTTTCAATGGTTCCAATAAAGTTGGAAAAATGAATCGAGCGAGTGTGAAAGTAGTCTTTGATAATCGTCGCCGTGTTTTGTCGATGGATTTTGATGAAGTGGTGATTGAGCGTGTAGTACATCGCGATTCTTCAAATGAATATTTTATCAACGGATCACTCGTGCGATTGCGTGATGTTGTTGAGCTTTTGGCTGGTGCACACATCGGTGCAACAGGTCACCATATTATTTCTCAGGGTGAAGCTGACCGAATTTTGAATGCAAATATCAAAGAGCGACGCGAAATGATCGAGGATGCTCTTGGTTTGAAAATCTATCAGTACAAGCGAACCGAGTCAGAGAAAAAGCTCGAAAAGACCGAAGAGAATATCAAGCAAGTTGAGTCGCTACGTCGTGAACTCGCGCCCCATCTGAAGTTTTTGCGAAAGCAGGTTGAAAAGCTTGAAAAAGCTCGTGAAACGAAAGACGCCCTTCGAGCGCAGTATCGAGAGTATTTTCACCGTGAGCATTTTTATCTAAAGCATCAGAAAGATGTTGTTGAGCAAGAGAAGCGCGCGCCACAAGCGGAGCTCAAGCAGCTTGAGCAGGAGCTTGAAAAGGCGCGCGCCACCCTTCAAGCATCACAAAAGGCAGGAGAGCAGGGAGGTCACTCTCAAGATCTCCTTGCCCTTGAGCAAAAACTCACATCAGAGCGTATATCAAAAGACGCGCTCCATCGCGATATCGGCCACATTGAGGGAGAGATTTCAGGTATTGATCGATCATTAAAACGTATCGAGCAGGCCGCACTCATTGAAGATACAAAAACCGTATATCTCCGCGACGTACAGTCACTTGCTGGTGTTATTGATCAACTTGTCCGCGAAGCCGAGATTCTCGAAGATCTTGGCGGCGTGCGTTCTGTTCTAGGAAAAATTCGTTCTTCATTTACCTCATTCATTCAGACGTTTAAGACAAAAACTGACGACACAGAAAAAACTCAACTACTGCAGGATCGAGACAATCTTCTCAAACAAAAAACCACTATCGAAAAAAATCTTGCCGACATTGCGGTGCGCGAGCGATCACTCCAGGATCAATACAACAACCTCAAAATCGACATTGAAAAGCAGAAAGAGGGAGGCCTCGAAGCAGAAAAAGTCATCCTTAAAATCATGGCTCGTCAAAGCGAGATTCATACCATTTTAGCGAGAATAAAAGGTATTGAAGATCGTCTTACCATTGAAAACGAGGATTTTAAACGTGAACTCGGTGAAGCTGGAATGCTTGTTGGCCGTGAAGCTGTTGCTTATGAGCAAGCATCAGTCGACCAATCGTCACTTGATATCGATCTTCGTGATCGTAGCTTCCAGATTGAACGCCGCCGAGCGATTGAGAAAATCAAAATCCGTCTCGAAGAATTTGGCGCCGCTGGTGCCACCGAAGATGTCATGAAAGAATTCCGCGAATCAGAAGAACGCGATGCATTTTTGATGCGGGAGATTACTGATCTCGAGAAATCAGCTGAATCACTCAAACAACTCATTCGCGAGCTCGAAGAAAAATTAAATAATGAATTCCGGGAGGGTATAGCCAAGATCAACGAACGCTTCAATGAATTTTTCGGACTCATGTTCGGTGGTGGTTCTGCTTCGCTCAACCTTGTGAAAGAAGAAAAGAAGCGCCGTCGTTCGGACTACGATGCCTTAAATGACCTCGACGGCTCCGGCGCCCTCGCAGCGATGGAAGAAGGTGCTGGTTCTGACGATGATGACGAACCTCAAAAAGAGGGAATCGACATTGCTATTTCACTTCCACACAAAAAAATCAAAGGTCTCGTTATGCTTTCAGGAGGGGAGCGAGCGCTCACTTCGATCGCTTTACTTTTTGCTATGTCTCAGGTCAACCCACCCCCTTTTATTATTCTCGATGAAACCGATGCTGCACTCGACGAGGCGAACTCCCGCAAATATGGCGATATGATTGAAAATCTTTCACAATATTCTCAGCTTATTCTCATTACTCACAACCGCGAGACCATGTCTCGAGCCGGTGTGCTCTACGGGGTGACGATGGGTGGCGATGGGGTTTCAAAACTTCTCTCAATTTCATTCGATCAAGGTGTTGAGTTTGCTAAGTAGGTAAATTGACGGTTTATAAAAAGCATGATACAGTGTGAGCCGATTTGCACATTGAAATGTGCCTCACAACAAAACAAAAAACGATCCCCATATGCAACATCAAAAAGTTTACGGTACGGACAACAAACCGATGCCGGTCCTCTCAATTGACTTTGGTCCAAAGCTCAATGGTACCGCAGCTTTCTATGCAGGAATTTACGGTCTGGAAGGGACGCCCCCAGTGCCAACCAACTGGTCGGGGAATGATGGGAGTGCGCTGGCACTCAGTCATATCTACGGTCGGGTTCCTTCAGTTAAGCGGGCACTCATACCGACACCCAACCATGGTGTTGGTGTTTATCCTGACACTGATTTCTGCAGCCCTCACTCTTTCAAGGTCGGTGATATCAAGGTGTACAAACAGCACACCGCGGACGGTGTGTCACTTGAGCCGGGCAGTGCGTACCTCTTCAAACCAGCCGATTGTTGTCTCGGTGTGATGTATATCCACGATGGAGCACATCGTGGAAAAATTGTCGCGGCCCATGTCAGTCGTGATAACCTGCTTCCGCACCGCACGCACGGTGCTTTTACCAACATCGCTCATGCGATGCTCGAACGCTTGCTCTCTGGCCTTCAGGGCAACTTCCCATTGCGGCGAGTGAGGGCGTTTGTCGGCTGGGGGATTAAGCCGGAGCATTTTTTGCATCAAGCCAATCACCCTCAGTATGGAGCGAGGAACAAGGAACTTGTGAACCGAGTCATTGAACAGTTTGATCGGGAGTGTATCGTTGGAAACCCTGATCACGGCGCCCTCGACCTTCGGCGAATCTTCGCCCTCCAGTGTCGTCACCTCAGGATACCGTCGAACAACGTTCAGACAGACGTCAGTCTTGGGTGTGGGCTCGACACATACACAAACCAAGCTCTTTTTTCCCACCGTCGCGGTGACAGGTTACGCAATGTTGTGATCGTTGCTCGGCGCAAGCACACGTAAGGTCTATGGACCTGTTGGTTTTCGCAACAGCTCGAACCCCCCCGTTCGAGCTGTTTTTTTATGCATAAAAAGCCATAAAATATACCCTTTTCATGTATTGACATATGCCCTTATATATGGTAACATATGAGAGATAGGGTATATCACAACACCGTGAAAACCTAAGTGTAAATTTAAAACTGAATATGAAACCCAAGACCAATGCCCATTCGTTGATAACCAGTCACAATCCATTTCCTCACCTTCCAACCTGGACTGAGATCAGCTGTCCGAGTGGGAATTACATGTTTGCAAACTACGACCATGGAATGTTGGTCGCGCGCTCCACATTTGAGCGCATTCTAAACATGATGTGCGAGGAGGGAGGGCTCGATATGGTTTTCTCATGGGATCAGGAAATCATGCACTACATGCCAAATCGTAAAGATGCACGTGGTGAGAAGGGAATGTTCGAGCTGAGCGTTGTTGCAAGGGTCTCGACTACGAGCGGTCAGCACCATTCAATCGTCGCGATCCTTTCAATGGAATGCTGTGACGATCTCCACAATTGGCATCCCAACTTCCATGGTTGCCAGATGGCAATCGATGGAGAGAACCGTGCCTCAGCGGAGTTCGACCTCATGGGAAACTTTAAGCTTCGCAAAACAGTTACTGTGGAGTTCGAAAAACTGATCGCCGAGCTCCCGAAGTAAGGCTCGTTGTTCGTTGGGTGCACATGCACCGATTCGCCGCCCGATTCTCGGGCGGTTTTTTTATACAAGATAGTTATTTCACCAACTGATAGTCGAGAATTTTCTTGTCGAGATCGGCGCTTGCAACCTTAAACTTCACTATATCGCCAAGTTGAAACTTCTTCTTAGATTTTTCACCAACAAGTGCGTAATTTTTCTTGTCCAAAGCATAGAAGTCATCAGTGAGGTCGCGGAGTTTTGCCATACCTTCGCACTTGGTCTGATTTTCTTCGATATAGATGCCCCATTCGGTCACACCAGTGATCGTTCCATCAAACACTTGGCCGACTTTGTCCATCATATATTCAACCTGTTTGTATTTGATCGATGCTCGCTCAGCTTCGGCAGCAGAAACTTCCTTTCGGCTCGACTTAAGCGCCATCGTTTCATAGTGGCGAATCTCAGCGGCAGGCACACGCTTTCCTTCGAGGTAGTGCTGGAGCACGCGATGCACAAGGAGGTCAGGATATCGTCGAATAGGCGATGTGAAATGAGTATAGTATTTGAATGCAAGGCCGAAGTGACCAACATTGAGTGTAGAGTAAATCGCTTTTGCCATTGAGCGAATCGTCGCAGTTTTGATGAGTTGTTCGTTAGGCTTTCCTGTCACCTGATCGAGGAGTTTGCGAATTGACTGAGAAGTGATATGGCCGTCATGAGCCTCAAGATCATAGCCAAGCGCTCGAATGAAAATTGAAAGGTCCTCAAGCTTTTCTTGATCGGGCTTTTCGTGAATACGGTAGAGAAGAGCACTCTCGGTTTTTTTGCCGGCTTTTCGATCGCGAGTATCGTGCTGATGAATGTACTCAGCGACTTCGCGGTTGGCGAGGAGCATGTATTCCTCAACGAGTTTATGAGTATCGAGGCGCTGTTTTTGATAGACGCGGATCGGCTTTCCTTTTGCATCAAGTTCAAACTTTACTTCATCTTTTTCGAAATCGATTGCACCATTTTTAAACTTCACTTCAGCGAGATTTTTTGCAAGGGTGTTGAGTGTTACCAAAACATCATGATGCAAAGCGTCAGGAGTGTTGATCGATTCCTGAGCTTCTTCATAGGTAAAGCGCTTCGCAGATTTGATAACAGTCTTTCCAAACCATCGCTCGTAAATGTTTCCTTTGATGTCCATTACAAAAGCAGATGTGAAGGTGAGTTTTTCTTCGTTGGGATTCAAACTACAAATGTCGTTCGACAAAACTTCAGGAAGCATCGGGATTGTGCGGTCAACGAGATATACGGAGAATGAACGCTTAATCGCTTCGCGGTCGAGCGCAGATTTTGGGCGAACGTAATGTGATACGTCAGCAATATGCACGCCGATCTCATATACCTCTACACCGTCGCGCATGCCAAGTGGCTTGAATGAAATTGCATCATCGAAGTCCTTTGCATCATGAGGGTCGATGGTGAAGGTGAGTGTGTCGCGGAAGTCACGGCGCTTCGCGATTTCTTCGCGAGGAATTGGTTTTTTCGTACGTTCGATGGTGCGAGCCTCTTCTTCAACAGCTTCAGGGAACGTTGTATCAAACCCTCGTTCCAAAACGATCGATTCCATTTCGACATTGTTGTCGCCCTTGGTACCGATAATCTTTATGAGTTTTCCTTCAGGATTTTTTCCTTCAACCCAATGAGTCATGTGCACGAGTGCTTTGGTGCCAGCAGGGAATGGACCCTTTGTGCCGACTTCGAGAACAATGTCTCGGTAGAACCGCTTGTCATCGGGTACAAGAAAAAAGCGGCCTTGCTCTTGCTCAATAACGCCAACAAAGTCAGTTTTTGCACGAGTGACGATCGCTACTACCTCAGCCTGAATACGCTCAGATCGTTTGTCTTTGATAAGCTTAACTTCAACCTCATCATTATGAAGTGCGGTATGAAGTCGTTCTGGCTGAATTTCTGCGTCGATAGGTTCTTTGGTGGTTGGGTCTTTGCTATCAGGGATTTCAATATAACCAAATCCTTTTCCTGACACTGAGATTGTTCCACTCCAACGTTCCGGCATTTTTCCTAGGGGTTTCATATGAGAATGTGTACCCCGCTACTATAGCAGATTATGGTATATTGACCAAATCAAAGACTTTTGGTAGGATACACCTCATGCTAAAAATTCGATTACAGCGCGTAGGCCGAAAGAACAATCCTTCATTCCGTTTTGTCGTTACTGATTCTCAGAACGCAACACGAAGCGGAAAATTCCTCGAAGTATTGGGTGCTTTTGATTACCGAAAGGGAGGTGTAGATCAGATCAATACAGAGCGACTCAAGCACTGGATGTCAAAGGGTGCAAAGCCAACTGACAATGTCCACAACTACTTGATCGGCAAAAAGATCATCTCAGGAAAGAAAATCAACATTCTTCCACGAAAGAGCCCTCCAAAGGTAGAGGCAAAGGCGGATGAAGCAAAAGCCGCTCCTGCTCAGGCAGCAGCTCCAGCTGAAACTCCAGCTTCAGAAGCTCCAAAAGCCTAGATTCTCCTCGGTGCAAACAGGGGATTGCTCTTGTTGACGCACTCTTGACACCATACTACAATTGAATGAGCAGTAACCGAACGGCATACTGCCGAAAATTCTTATTATAATTTTGATCTGAAAACCATGAACGAACTTGACGCACAGTTTCTTGATTATGTTGTAAAGTCATTGGTAGAAAATCCTCAGGACGTAAAAATCGTCCGAAGTGTGGATGAAATGGGCGTTCTCCTAACCCTCTCAGTAAATCCTGCTGATATGGGAAAGATTATTGGCCGAATGGGTAATACCGCAAAGGCAATCCGAACCCTCCTTCGAGTGGTAGGAATGAAAAATAATGCTCGCGTAAACCTCAAGATCAACGAGCCAGACGGCGGTGTCCGACCTGAGAAGACCTCAAAGACACTCGACGAATCTCTCGACGATTTGCGAATCTAACGAATAGATGACAAATAACAAAACCTGTGGTACTATATGTTCCACAGGTTTTGTTATTCTATGAAGCGACCAACTACGAAAAAAACACAGAATCAATCGAAAAAACCAACCACATTCCATGTGGTGACACTTTTTCCTGGTGCATTTGAATCATATCTCGGAGAATCGATTCTTAAGCGCGCCATTGAGGACAAAAAGATCAAAGTGGCTTTTTATAACCCACGTGATTTTGCTATAGTGCCAAAGGGTCGCAAACAGACTTATTCAGAGCGACGTGTCGACAATAAACCGTATGGTGGTGGGCCAGGTATGGTAATCGAGGCACTTCCAATAGTAAAAGCTATCCAGAAAGCGGTTGGCAAAAAAATTTCAAATCCAAAAACCCGAAAACAGGTAAGGATCGTATTCTTTTCTCCTCAAGGTGAGCAGTTCACCACCGAACAAGCGTCTCGTTATGCAAAGACATATACCGATATAGTTTTTGTGTGCGGACGATATGAAGGCATTGATGCTCGAGTCAAAGCAATTTTTCCTATGGTTGATATTTCAGTAGGGCCATTCGTGCTTACTGGTGGTGAATTACCGGCAATGATTTTGATTGATACCATATCGCGTCAGATCCCATCAGTACTTGGCAACTTCTCATCTCGGGAAGAGTCTCGAAACGCCTCATCTGATGTCTACACAAGGCCAGAAGTTGTTGTATACAAGGGGAAAAAGTATCGAGTACCGAAAGTTTTGCTTTCAGGGAATCATAAAAAAATCGAGGAGTGGCGCGCATCACGCTCTATGCTATAATTCTCGCTATGAAATATATAGCAATCATCGTAGCCCTTGTCCTTATTGGATTCGGAATCTACTCACTTTCAAGTAAGCCAGAAAATTCAACCACCAATAATAGTCAGACATCTCAAACATCTTCAAACGCCACGACGACTGTCCCAGACAAAGCTACATCTACAAAACCAACTTCATCATCTATGCAACCAATTTCAAAACACAAAGTTAAGATTCAGACTACAAAAGGTGACATCGTTATCGAGCTTTTCGATCAGGATGCTCCTCTTGCCGTAAACAATTTCCTTACCCTTACACGAAAGGGCTTTTACAACGGCACCATTTTCCACCGTGTCATTAAGGGCTTCATGATTCAGGGTGGTGATCCTCTCGCAAATGGTACTGGTGGTCCAGGATACACCTTTGCAGATGAGCTCGACCCAAACACACCTTCAGCAAAGCTTGGATATCGAAAGGGAACTGTTGCAATGGCAAACGCTGGTCCAAACACCAATGGTAGCCAATTCTTCATCATGCTCGCAGACTACACGAAGCCGCCTCAGTATCTTCCACACAACTACACTATCTTTGGTCGTGTGATTCAGGGTCAGAGCATCGTTGATGCTATTGGTAATGTGAAGACTCATGCGGTAAGCGACAAACCTGTCGACGGCGTATTCATGACCAAGGTGACGGTACTCGAATAGGGACTAACCAGAAAGTTTTCCCCAGAGGGTGGTGAGCTTGATTGACAAAAAATCAAGTGTGTGTATACTGACGCTACCTAAGCAAGAGTGAGTTATGGATGGTTTAGGGGGTTTTTGAGAGGTTAATCATAAGAGCCCGTCTTGCGTATACATCTACAATAAATTTCATACAAACAATAATAAAGCCTTTTTCCTCAGAGGTCTTTTATTGTTTTGTGCGGATTTTTTGGATGTAATTCGGGGCGCTTGTGATAAGTTTATGAGCATTTCGGATTATTAATGTATAAGTATTTTCATGCCACATTCAGCTACAAAGACTGACAAAGCGACCGTAGGTATGAGAGAAAAGAAGTTCTTCTCTCGCTACCACGAGCCACTTACACCAGTCCCAAATCTGGTAGAGCCCCAGACACGGTCATACGACTGGCTCATTAAGACAGGTCTTGAGGAAGTTTTTAAAGAATTTTCTTCTATCAAAGACTATGCAAACAAGAAGTTTGAACTCGATTTCACAGGGTTCAAGCTCGGTCAGCCAAAATTTGACGAATTCCACGCAAAGGAAAACAAGCTTTCATACGAAGCACCTTTGAAGGCGACGGTTCGTCTCAAGAATAAAACCCTTGGTACCGTAAAGGAACAGGAGATTTTCCTCACTGATTTTCCTATGATGACCAATCACGGTACATTCGTGATTAGTGGTATTGAACGAGTTATCGTGCCTCAGCTCGCACGATCTTTTGGCGTTTTCTTTACTGAGGAAGAAGTAAAGGGTCGAAAGCTTTTCGGTGCAAAAATTATTCCTGCGCGAGGAGCATGGATTGAAATTGAGACCGATACTGACAATTCACTTTTCGTTCGTGTTGATCGAAAGCGAAAGTTTGGCATCACATCACTCTTGCGAGTTCTTGGTGCAACGACAGATTCAGATATTAAGGCGCTCTTCAAGGATGTTCCTTTTGCAAAGAATCACATCGATGTATCTCTCGGAAAGGATCATGCAAAAACTGTCGATGAGGCTTACATGGAAATCCATAAGAAGCTTCGCGATGGCGACCTCGGTAGCGTAGACAATGCAAAAGAATACATTCAGTCTATCTTCAATGCAGAGCGATACGACCTTTCAAAGGTTGGACGATTCCGCTTCAACAAGCGTTTCGCGAAATCAATGACTGATAAGGAACTCGAGCGACGTACCATCAATCTTGATGATATTGCTACGATTGTTTCTCATATCATTCATCTCAACAACACCCCAAATACTCTCCCAGACGATATCGATCACCTTGGCTCACGACGTGTTCGATTTGTCGGTGAACTTCTCCAGCAGAAGATTCGAATTGGTATGTCACAGATCAAGCGAAACATTCAGGACAAGATGTCTACCATCGAGCCTGATGTGACACAGCCTTTGAACTTCATTTCTCCAAAACCTCTCCAGGCACGTATCAAGGAATTCTTCACAACAAACCAGCTTTCACAGTTCATGGCCCAGGAAAACATTCTCCAGGAGCTTGAACACTTGCGAACCCTCTCAGCACTTGGACCCGGCGGTCTTACACGAGAGCGAGCAGGTATTGAAGTGCGAGACGTACACCCATCTCACTATGGTCGTCTCTGTCCTATCCACACACCAGAAGGTCCAAACATTGGTTTGATCTTGCGTCTTTCAACCTACGCGGTAATCAATGAGTTTGGAATGATCGAAACTCCTTACGCGGTAGTCAAAAACGGAAAGATTACGAAAGAGATTCGATATTTGAACGCTCTTGAGGAAGAGAGCTACAACATTGCTCACGCAGCAACTCCTGTTGATGAAGACGGAAAGATCACTGTTGATGATGTGGAAGTTCGATTGAATGGAAAGCCGCACATGGCAAAGGCAAAGGATGTTGATTTCATTGACGTCGGCACAAGCCAGGCATTCTCAATCGCCACCTCAATGATTCCATTCCTAAACCACGATGACGCCAACCGAGCGCTCATGGGTTCAAACATGCAGAAACAAGCAGTGCCTTGTCTCGTTCCTGATGCTCCGCTTGTTGCGACAGGTATCGAAGAAAAAGCTGCGCGTGATACAGGACGAATTATTCTCGCTGAAGAGGATGGTGTTGTTTCAAAGGTAGATGCGCGAAAGATTGTTGTAAAGAATTTGAAAGGAAAGGAAAAAGTATATCCTCTTGTAAATTTCTCACGAACAAACGGCTTTACCGCTTTCCACCAGCGCCCAATCATCAACCTTGGTGACAAAATCCGAAAGGGTGATGTGCTCGCCGACACCTCATCATCTGACAATGGTCAGATTGCGATTGGACAGAACATGCGAATCGCCTTTATGTCATGGTCAGGTAACAACTACGAAGACGCGATTATTCTTTCTGAGCGTCTTGTGAAAGACAGCAAGTTTACCTCAATCCACATCGATGAATTCGTTGTGAACGTTCGAGATACTAAACTTGGACCTGAAATCACTACTCCAGACATTCCAAACGTTGGTGAAAACAAACTCAAAAACCTCGATGAAGACGGTGTTGTTCGAGTGGGAGCAGAGGTGCGACCAGGCGACATTCTCGTCGGTAAGATTACTCCAAAGAGCGAAACTCAGCTTACCCCAGAAGAGCGACTTCTCCGATCATTGTTCGGTGAAAAGGCTCGTGATGTAAAAGACACATCAAAGCGAATGGATGCAGGTATGCGAGGTCGTGTTATCAGTGTGAAAGTATTTTCACGTGAGAAGGGCGACAAACTCGAATCAGGAATCATTAAGCGAATCCATATTGAGGTAGCACAGCTTCGTGCAATTTCAGTAGGAGACAAACTCGCTGGACGACACGGAAACAAGGGAGTTATCTCACGAATCCTTCCTGAAGAAGATATGCCATACGACTCAAACGGTAACCCAGTCGACATGATCCTTACACCTCTCGGTGTGCCGTCTCGTATGAACCTCGGTCAGATCCTCGAGCTCCACTTGGGACTCGCGGCAAACACCCTCGGTTATCAGGCAATCGTTCCTCCATTCGTAGGTGCTACTGACACCGAAATCAAGGCTGAGCTCAAAAAAGCTGGTTTTGAAGAAGATGGAAAGATGCAGCTCTTCGACGGACGAACAGGTCAGCCATTCGAGCAGCGAAGTTCAGTTGGCTATATGTACATCTTGAAGCTTCACCACATGGTGGAAGACAAGGTGCATATGCGATCAATCGGACCTTACTCACTCATTACTCAGCAGCCACTTGGAGGTAAAGCTCAGGGTGGAGGACAGCGATTCGGAGAAATGGAAGTTTGGGCACTCTTGGGTCACGGTGCAGCTCACACACTCCGAGAAGTTTTGACTATCAAGTCAGACGACATCCTCGGACGAACAGCAGCTTTCGATGCAATCGTTAAGGGCCAGCCAATCGTTCAGAGTAATATCCCAGCATCATTCAATGTGCTCTTGAATAACCTTCGAGGACTAGCGTTGGATGTCGAGATGCGACGACACGACGAGGATACTAAAGCTAACTCATAATCGCCATGAAAGAACATAACAATCAACCAAAAAATGTAACGTTCAACGACTTTGACGCAATGGCGCTCAAGGTTGCTTCACCTGCGCGAATCGCAGAGTGGTCATTCGGCGAAGTTACCAAGCCAGAAACCATCAACTACCGAACTCAGCGATCTGAGAAAAACGGTCTCTTTGATGAAAAGATTTTCGGACCAGACAAGGACTTCGAATGTTACTGTGGAAAGTACCGCGGTGTTCGCTACAAGGGAATTGTCTGTGAAAAATGTGGAGTTGAAATCACACGATCTATCGTTCGACGAGAACGAATGGGTCATATCGAGCTCGCATCACCAGTGTCACATATCTGGTTCCTCCGAAGCATGCCTTCACGAATCGGTCTCATTCTCGGTATGTCTACAGCAGACCTCGAGAAGGTTATCTACTTTGCCGGCTACATCATTACTGGTGTAAACGAAGCAGATCGAGAAAACCTTTTGAAGGATCTCGACTCAGAATACAAGTCAAAGGTAAAAAACCTCCAGGACGAAAAGTCTAAAGATGCTCTCAAAGAACTCTTGCTCAATGCAAAGAAGGAAATTGATGGTATTCAGGTAGGTGTTGTGCTTGATGAGGTTGCTTATCACAATTTCTCAGTAAAGTACGGAACACTTTTTGAAGCAAAGATCGGCGCAGAAGCAATCTACGATATTTTGAAGAACCTCGACCTTGTAAAGCTCGAGAAAAATCTCGTAGGTGAACTCGAAAAAACAAACTCTCTTGAAAAAGAGAAGCTCAATAAGCGAATCAGCGTTGTGCGGGCAATGATCAAGTCAGAGATTCGACCAGAATGGATGTTCCTCACAAACATTCCAGTCATCCCACCTGCACTTCGACCAATGGTTCCATTGGATGGAGGACGATTTGCGACATCAGATGTAAACGATCTTTACCGACGAGTTATCAATCGAAACAACCGATTGAAAAAGCTCAAGGAAATCCATGCTCCAGACGTTATTCTCCGAAACGAAAAGCGAATTCTCCAGGAAGCAGTTGACTGTCTCCTCGACAACAGCATTCGACACGGTGCAAACAGCGGCGGTGCATTGACTCAGGCACAGCGACGACCACTCAAGTCTATTTCAGACAACTTGAAGGGTAAGCGAGGTCTCTTCCGAGCAAACTTGCTTGGTAAACGAGTAGACTACTCAGGACGATCAGTGATTGTTGTGGGTCCAGACCTCAAGCTCAACCAATGTGGTATTCCAAAGCACATGGCCTTGGAACTTTTCCGACCATTCGTTATCTCAAAGATTCTTGAAAAAGAATTGGCCTTTAACATTCGAGGTGCAAACCGATTGATCGACGAAGAACTCCCAGAGGTGTGGGCAATTCTCGAAGACGTAATCAAAGGTAAGTACGTTCTTTTGAACCGTGCTCCTACACTTCACCGACTCGGTATTCAGGCTTTCCAGCCAATCTTGATTGAAGGAAACGCTATTCAGGTACACCCACTCGTATGTACAGCATTCAACGCTGACTTCGACGGAGACCAGATGGCGGTCCACGTTCCTCTTTCAGATGAAGCTCAGGCAGAAGCAGCAAACATCATGGCTGCTGACAAAAACATCTTGAAGCCAGGTTCAGGCGAGCCTACCGTTACAGCAAAGTTGCTCGACATTATTCTTGGTTGTTATTGGATGACCGTAGAAGTTCCAGGTGGAAAGGGTGAAGGTAAATACTTCGCTGATCCAGCGGAAGCTATTACTGCTCGAAACTTTGGCGGAGTAAGCCTTCGATCAAAGATCAAGATTCTCGCTCCAAATACCGTAAAGTTTGCGGGTATGGAAGGAAAGCTCATCGAGACTACCGTCGGACGACTTCTCTTGAACGAAATCATGCCAGCTGACTATCCTTTCATCAACAAGGAAGTAAACCGAAAGTACATGGCGACAATCGTTGATGATCTCATCAACCGATACGGAATGGAACACGTTGCTCCAATCCTCGACGCGATTAAGTCATTCGGATTCAAGTACGCATCATTCTCTGGTACTACATGGGGTATCGATGATATCCAGGAGCCAAAGGGTAAGACTGCGATTATTGAAGCTGCTAAGAAAGAAGCAGAGGAAGTTTTGAACAATTACAACCTCGGTTTCCTTTCAGAGGATGAAAAGCTTACAAAGAATATCGAAATTTGGCACAACGCAAAGGCTGAAGTTGAAAAACTCATCCCAGATTCATTGCCAAAGCATGCGTCAGTGGCAAACATGGTGAATTCAGGTGCTCGAGGTTCGTATGGTCAGATTACTCAGATGGCAGGTATGAAGGGTCTCATTGCAGCAGCATCTGGAGAGACAATTCAGTTCCCAATTTTGAGCTCAACCAAGCAGGGTCTTACACCAATCGAATACTTCATTACTACTCACGGTGCACGAAAGGGTCTTACTGACACTGCGTTGAACACCGCAAAGGCTGGTTACCTTACACGACGTCTCTTCGATGTGGCGCAGGATGCTATCGTTACTGAAAACGACTGTGGTACACGAGAAGGAATGATCATGAAGAAGGCAGCTGCTTCAGGTATGGAAGTTTCATTTACCAAGAATGCACGAGGCCGAATCTTGAGTGCTCCTGTCGAGAAGAACGGAAAGGTACTCTTTGAAAAGGGTCATCTCTTGAGTAAAGAAGATGCAATCAAGCTCGATACTGAAGCAATCACAGAAATCAGCGTTCGATCACCACTCACCTGTAAATCTCATCGAGGTGTTTGTGTGAAGTGTTATGGTGCTGACCTTGGAAAGAATCACCTTGTAGAAATCGGTGAAGCAGTAGGTACTGTTGCAGCTCAGGCGATCGGAGAGCCAGGTACTCAGCTCACGATGCGTACCTTCCACCAAGGAGGTGCTGCGTCAGCAGGCGGAGACATCACTCAAGGTCTTCCTCGAGTTGAAGAAATCTTCGAAAAGCGAGCTCCGAAAAACCCAGCAATCGTCAACAAGGTTGATGGTATGGTTACCGAAATCAAGGATATGGGTAAGGAGCGAGTAATCGTTGTTACTCCTGATATTGGTGAAAAATCAGCAAAGAAAAAGCAGGATATCGAGTACGTTGTAAACTACAAGCGTCTTCCTCTTGTGAAGGTTGGTGACAAGGTGACCAAGGGTCAAATCATCACTGACGGTTCTGCAAATATCGACGAAATCTTCAAATATGGAGGTACTGACCTTGCTGAAAACTACATCATTACTGAAGTTTCAAAACTTTACGAACTTCAAGGAGAACCAGTTTCTCGAAAGCATATTGAGCTTATCGTGCGACAGATGTTCTCACGAAAGGTTGTGAAGGATCCAGGCGACACAGGACTTTCTGTGGGCGACGTGATTTCAATCGCTGACCTTGATCGTGAAAATGAAAAGGCGGAGAAGGCAGGAAAGACTGGTGCAAAGGGCGAAGCAACGGTGATGGGAATCACAGAAATCTCATTGAGCCGAAAGAGCTTCCTTTCAGCAGCGTCATTCCAGCACACAACACGTGTTCTCATTAACGCAGCAGTCCGAGGTACAGAAGATACCCTCATTGGTCTCAAAGAAAATGTGATCATCGGCCGATTGATCCCAGCTGGTTCAGGTTTCAAAGGAAGCCAGAAAGAAATGATGGTAAGCAAAGCATCCCGAACGATCGCATCAGACGAAACTTCAATCGAACAAACCCAAAAATAATATCAACCAGCCTATGTCATCGCACGTAGAGCAAATCAAAGAAAGACTCTCCATTGCTGATGTAGCAGGTTCGTATATTAAGCTCGAGAAATCGGGCGGTAACTTCAAAGCGCGCTGTCCTTTTCACAACGAAAAAACCCCATCGTTCTATATCTCACCAGCTCGAAACTCATACTATTGTTTTGGGTGTGGTGCAAAGGGCGACATTTTCTCTTTTGTCCAAGAGTTTGAAGGGCTTGATTTTATGGGTGCACTCAAAATTCTCGCCCAAAGAGCGGGGGTTGAGCTCACCAAAGAACGCCCTGAAGCACGAAGTGAAAGAGATCGTCTTTTCCGGTGTATGGAGTCAGCGGCAATATTTTTCCAAAAAACACTGTATGAAAATGCAGATGGAAAATATAAAGCAGTCGTCGAATATCTTTTGAAGCGTGGACTTACAAAAGAAACCATAAAAGAGTGGCGTATTGGTTTTGCCCCAGCAGAATGGCGCTCAGTCTCGACCTACCTCAAAGGAAAAGGCTTCACCGAAACAGATATGGAGAAGGCGGGGCTCATCAAGCGAAAGGAGCGTGACGATGAAAGCTCGCAAGCATCAATCGAGGGAAATTTTTACGATCGTTTCCGCGGTCGAATCATGTTCCCACTCTTTGATAGTTCAGCGCGCGTCATTGCTTTTTCGGGAAGAATTTTCGAGGATGATGGCAAAAGTGCCAAGTACTTGAACAGTCCTGAAACCGAACTCTTCCATAAATCTGAAGTGCTCTATGGTTTCCATAAAGCAAAGCAGACTATTCGAGAAAAAGACGCTGCGGTGCTCGTTGAAGGTCAGGTAGATCTCATTATGGCTCATCAAGTGGGCACGGGAAATGCGGTTGCCGTTTCAGGCACTGCGCTGACTGAGACGCATCTTGATCGTGTACGAAAACTCGCGAAGACATTGATTTTGTCATTTGATCCAGATGGCGCTGGGGTAAAGGCAGCATTTCGAAGTGCTGAAATGGCGCTCGGAATGGGTCTTGAAGTGAAAGTCGCTCAGCTACCCACTGACGACGATCCAGCGGATCTTATCAAGGAAAATCCTGAAGCATGGAAAAAAGCTCTTGAAAACGCAGTGCATATTATCGAATTTGCTACCGATCATGTTGTGGCGACAGTTCCTGATATGAGGCAGCGGTCAAAAGAAATTCTGACAAAAGTGTTGCCATTTGTGGCGCGACTTGAAAGTACGATGGAAAAGTCACACTTCATTGCTTTGATTCATAAAAAGAGTCAGGTAAAAGAAGAAGCGATTTGGCAGGATTTGCGTTCGCTCGAAGCGAACCAAAAAGCAAATCCTGCCAACCCATTCCCACAGTATCAGGATTCAAAGAAAACTGTCTCTGTGGAACGAATGCTGGCAGCCATCCTTTTCTGGCAGCAGTCGACACCCACCCAAGCTGTCGATCCGCAATCAATCAAGTCATCGATTGATGCAATATCAGAGCCCGGGTACAGCGAAAAAATTCTTGCCCGCTACGCTCCACACAAAGACGATCTCATCCTTGAAGCAGAAGTGGCCTACGACAAATCCGAACACCTACCCATCATCGTAAAAGAACTCTGCGAACGCTTCCAAGAGGAATATCTCAGAGATAGACAGATGGCCATCATGGCAGAAATGAGTAGGGCAGAGCAAAGTAGGGATGAAAAAAGAAAAAAGGATCTCCTCGATGAATTCAACAGAATATCAAAAATGAAGGATACCTTGTCGAAGCGTCAACCATAACCATCAAGCATTATTATGAAAAAAACAACAAAAAAAGCTAAAAAATCTTCAAAGCCAAAAGCAAAAGCCAAAGCTGAAAAAGTTCCAAAGATTCGAAAGCAAAAAGCGGTCGGAGCAGCATTTCAAGATAACGTTAAAAAGGTTGCTGACGAAATCACACCTATCAAAAAGGGAAAGATGAAAGCGGCGGAGCTCGAAAAGCGCGCAGAGAAACTCATCCTTAAGGGGCGAGAGCGCGGCTTCGTGACCTATGACGAAATTTTGAAAGAATTCCCACACGTTGAGGAGGATATTCTTTTCTTGGACGAACTTTACTCAAAGTTTGGCGACGCTGGCATCGACGTGCTTGAGGGCGGAGGAATGCTTGATGTAAACAACGAGGACCTTCTCAAGGACAAAAATACCTACAGTGGAAAGAGCGAATCTTCATACGACTCAATTCAGATGTATTTGAAGGAAATTGGTCAGTACCCACTTATTCACGCAAGCCAGGAAAAGGATTTGGCAAAGCGTATTGAAAAAGGAGATGAGGAGGCAAAAAATCTTCTCGCTCGTGCAAACCTTCGACTTGTGGTTTCTATTGCGAAAAAATATGTTGGTCGTTCACCGGATCTCACCTTGCTCGACCTCATTCAGGAAGGTAACCTTGGTCTCTTTAAAGCGGTAGATAAATTTGATTGGACAAAAGGATATAAATTCTCAACCTACGCGACATGGTGGATTCGACAGGCAATCACTCGTGCTCTCGCTGATCAGTCTCGAACAATCCGAGTGCCAGTGCACATGGTAGAAACCATTGCAAAATACAAGCAGGTCCACCGACGCCTTTCACAGGACCTTGGACGAGATCCACTCCCTGAAGAAATCGCCGTTGAAATGGGACTTGATGTAGATAAGGTTTACACTATCGAAAAAATTGATCAGGATACCGTCTCTCTCGAAGCGCCGGTTGGTGCGGATGGGGAAGACGAGCGTTCTGTACTCGGTGACTTCCTACCAGACGACAAGATTCTTTCTCCAGATCAGGAAGCGTCTCGACGAATTCTCGCTGATCAGGTCAAAGAAATTCTCGATGACCTTAGCGAAAAAGAGCGACAGATTCTTGAAATGCGACACGGACTTATGGACGGCATTACCCACACCCTCGAGGAAGTGGGCCAGAAGTTCGGGGTTACTCGAGAGCGAATCCGACAGATCGAGGCAAAGGCACATGAGAAGATTCGACAGCATGACAAGGTCAACCGTCTGAAGAGCTACTAGAGGCATTTTTAACGCTTTTAGAGGCAAATTCTAGCTGGAGTAAATGTTTTAGAAGAAAGCCGCCCCAAAGGCGGCTTTCTTCGTGGTTTCCTATTGACCTTAGGCCCCTATAGTGGTAAAATGCTGATCTATCGCTCCTTAAACAAAACTTACTCTGTACATGAAAAATACTTCTGTTCGCCAGCTTTTCATCAAGGCCGGCCTTGTGTTCGCATTCTGTATCCTTGTGGCGGTGTTGCTTCCAACGAGCATTGCGCTCATTGTCGTCGGCATAGCCTACACTATTGTGTGGCTACCGCCATCAGTATTCATGGGCTTTACTTGGGCTGCACTTACGCAGCGCAAGGTAGAAAAGAATCACCATGATTGGAGTCGGCGCATTGCGCTAGGGGTGGTGAGCTATGTGCTCAACCATCTTATTAAGAACGACCTGGATCACTTCACACTACCAATCGCCGTCACTGGCGCCAATAACCCAAAAGGCGATGGTGTAGTGGCAGTATGGATACGTGTGGTTCGTGATGTAGACGGGGAAGTGCGATTCGCAGTGGGTCGAAATCCTCATGTCTATTGGGGTGCCCCGGACTTTGAGATGCTTGTTGAAATCCTCAGCGAGCTCGAAATGAAGTACAGCACCGAATCTGGTACATACGTGACTGATCTGCCACTCATACCGGAGAACGTCCCATCAGGCAGTTTTTATGGGCAGGTGCAATCCCTAGTCCCATTACCTGTTTTCCGCACAAACGCCCTGGAGGATCCTTCGTCGGTACGTGAACGCGAACTCGCAGTAGCGTAGTGCGCTCACGAGTTTTTTCAACCACCCGAAAGGGTGGCTTTTTATTACCAATATCAAAAAGCCGCCCCGCAAGGGGCGGCACAACGGCACACAACGTGCCCGATCAATCAAAAGGAACAGGTGGTATCAGCATTTCAGCAGTGATGTTTTCGCCATTGCAACGAAGCAGGTCCAACAATTGTTCGAGCGGGGTTTCAACTTCAGCTGTATTGGATCGCTCAACGAGTTGAAAGCCGCACCAAGCACGGATCCAACTGTCGCAAACTTCGAGAAATCCTTCCAAATCATCACTCTTTACCCTTTGGTCGAGCAGGAGATCGATCGATTCTTCAGGAACACCGAGTCTTTTTCCGGCGTGAAGTGTGGTGTGTTGGGGGTTGATCCCATTCATTTTTTGCCACACAACAACCGCGTAGCGCACAACCCGGAATATCGCCATCCAAAGGTATTGGATAAGTGAAGCGAGATCATGTTCATAAAGAGTACACCGGCCCAAAAACATTTCCCGACTAACTTCAAACCGAATTGATTGCTTGTCAATCAGGATTGCGGTCATCTCTCCACGGTCCCATGAGAGGTGAAAATCGATCGTAATGTTCTTAGGGGCAATATCGAGGTGTTCGATAAGGTGAAGAAGATTTTCAGCAAAAAATGTTTCAGCGTCGATGACGTATGTAGCGTTTGGATCATGTTGGTACACACCAAGAATCCCATAAGGTTCATCGTTCATAGAGTTCCTTGTTCAAAAGAGCGTTGTTTGGGGGTGAAATAGCTAATGGTATATTTCCACTCCTGACACCACGTGTCAAGACAGTCCATGGTATACTAACAGTATGAAATTTCCCCCTGGAAAATCCCGGCAAGGCGTATCTTGTTACTAATTTTTTATAATTTTTTTAAAAAACATGGCAATTGTTTACGTAGAAGAATCACCAATTTCAAAATTTTTATTCTCAAATACAAAATCAGCGTGGCTTTGGCTTGTTGTGCGTATCTATCTCGGCTATGAGTGGCTTATTGCAGGCGTTGAAAAAGTCTATAATCCAGTATGGGTAGGACCAAGTTCTGGAAAAGCACTCGAAGGATTCATTCATGGGGCTTTAAACAAAACAACTGGCCTTCACCCTGATGTGCAGGGTTGGTATGCTTATTTTCTCGAACATTCAGTACTTCCACATGCAAGTTTCTGGTCACATCTTGTTGCATATGGCGAAGTCTTGGTGGGTATAGCACTCATTCTTGGTGCGCTTACCGGTATCGCAGCATTCTTCGGTCTTTTTATGAATCTCAACTATCTTCTTGCTGGAACTGTGAGCACGAATCCAATTCTTTTCACCCTCGCTATTGCCGTTATGCTCGCATGGAAAGTGGCTGGATACTGGGGAGTTGATCGTTGGTTGCTCCCAAAAATTGGCGTTCCTTGGAGAAGTAGTTAGATAAGTGGAGAGAAAGTGATTTCTAGGGCATAATAGATGCATTCTATGAGTGCCGAACTATTTGATTCTCTCTACCAAAAACTTAATGCTGGTCAAAAAAAGGCTGTCGACACAATCGATGGTCCTGTGATGGTTATAGCTGGTCCTGGAACTGGTAAAACCTCAATTCTTACCCTTCGTATCGCAAATATTCTCAAACAGACCGATACTGCGCCCGAGACAATCCTCGCACTTACCTTTACTGAATCTGGTGTTTATGCAATGCGGAAAAAACTCGTATCGATTATTGGCCCTGCCGCATACAAAGTTGCTATCAATACATTCCACGGATTTTGCAACGACTGTATAAAGCAGTATCCAGAAAAATTTCCGAGAATAATCAGTTCTGTTCCTATTACTGACATTGATCAGATGAAGCTTATGGAGGAGATTATTGAAACAAGTAATCTCGAACTTTTGCGCCCCTTTGGTGATACGCTCTATTATGTACGTCCCATTCTCAGTACTATAAAATCTCTCAAGCGCGAAGCAATCTCACCCAAACAATTCATCCAATCTGTAAAAGATCAGCGTAAGGATTTTGAAAAAATTCCTGATCTGATTCATGAAAAAGGTGCCCATAAAGGAAAAATGAAAGGAGAATATATAAAACTCCGAGAAAAGATCGATAAAAACGAGGAGCTTGCAAAAGTTTACGAAGCCTACGAGAAGGCACTCAATGAGAAAAAACTCTACGATTTCGAGGACATGATTCTCGAGGTGATTCAAGCACTCAAAAAAGATCAGGATTTTTTGCTTATCCTCCAAGAGTCTTTTCAGTATATTTTGGCAGACGAGCATCAAGATGCAAACAATGCGCAGAATGCTATTCTTGAGCTCCTCTCAAATTTTCATGACAACCCCAATCTCTTTATTGTGGGTGATGAGAAGCAAGCGATCTATCGTTTCCAAGGAGCATCTCTTGAAAACTTCCTCTATTTCACTACGTTGTATCCAAAGGCCACAATCATTGATCTTGAATACAATTATCGCTCACCACAAGCAATCCTCGACAGCGCTCATAGTCTCATTGAGAACAATACCCTTCCAGAGGGCAGAAAACGCATACAACTCAAGTCTCACCAAAAACCCCCAGCATCAAAAGAGAGTGTGGTCTTTGTGTGTGAGTTCAGCAAGCCTCTTTTTGAAGATCGGTATATTGCGGATACATGCGCAGAGCTTATTTCAAAAGGTGTGCACCCTGAGGAGATCGCGATTCTTTATCGTGAAAATCGTGATGCGCAAAGCATCGCCTCAGCGCTTGATAGGAGGGGGGTGCCGTATCGAATCGAATCCGATAAGGATATTCTCAAAGAGCCACATATTCGAAGCCTCATTCTTTTACTTCGCGTTGTGCATACGATGAATGCTGATCATCACCTCAGCGAGGTACTTTTTGCTGATTTTTTGGGTATTGAAACACTCGATGCTTTTGTCGTCATAAGCGAAGCTTCAAAACTCCGACGGTCAGTTTCAGATCTTCTTCAAGATAAAGCACACCTTAAAACTCTCAGTCTTAAAAACCCCGAGGCAATTACTCGTTTTGCTGATAATGCGCGTCGTTGGGCTGCACATGCTCGTCAGAAGACATTCCCAGAAGTGTTTTCTGAAATTATTCGTGAGTCAGGCTATATGAATGCATTATTGGCACGTGAATCTTCACTTGAAGATATGGCAACACTCGAGGCTTTTTACCAAGAAATAAAAACCCTAGCAGGGGGCCATCGAGAATACTTTTTGCGCGATTGCATCGCATGGATTGATCTCGTAGAACAGCATGGAATTTTGGTGCGCGGAGGAGGTGGTGCACTTAAAAAAAGTGGCGTTCGATTGATGACCGCCCACCGCTCGAAGGGTCTTGAGTTCGACTATGTTTTTATTGTGGGTGTAGTAAATGGTCACTGGGGAAATACATCTCGTAAAAAGTCTTTTTTCATACCAATTCTTGAGCAACGCATCTCAGATGATGGTGCGATGGAGGATGAGCGACGTCTTTTCTATGTAGCACTTACACGAGCCAAAAAATCTATAACTATCACATGGAGCAATCATACTGATGATGGAAGAGAAACATTGCCAAGTCAGTTTCTCTCTGAGATCAATCCAAATCTCGTACACGTTATTTCCACAACTGAAATTGAAAAAACCTATGCCGCTTCACCTGAGGAGCAGTTTCAAGAGGCTCGACGAAGACCTATTCCACTCAGTGATTCGACGTATATCCGGGAACTTTTTCTCGAGCAAGGACTTTCTGTAACTGCACTCAACAATTATCTTGAATGCCCGTGGAGATATTTTTTCGTAAATCTCATTCGCATTCCTCAAGCTCAGACCAAACATCAGCTCTATGGAATTGCGATGCACGAGACACTGCGAGCATTTTTTAATGCTTATAAGGAAGAAAAGACTCTCTCAAAAAATGAATTCATTACACTTTTCCAGCACAATCTCTCAAAACTTCCTTTCAATAAAACTGATTTTGAAGAATCACTCAAGAAGGGAAGTGAAGCCCTTGAAGGCTACCTCGCTTTTTACCAAAACACTTGGCCTCGTGCCCTCCTGACAGAATTTTCACAATCAGGGGTGCATATTCCGGTTGAGATTTCCCATGGCAAAAAGACAGAGACGGTCGAACTCCTTCTCAAGGGCCAGCTTGATAAGCTTGAAATCATCCGCGATGGTGTAGTCAATGTTGTTGATTACAAAACACGAAAGCCTATGTCACGCAATGAAATCGAGGGCAAGACGAAGAATTCGAAGGGCAATTACAAACGCCAGCTCGTTTTTTATGCAATTCTCCTTGAAAAAGACGAAAAGCATCGCTTTTCAATGGAGTCTGGTGAGCTTGATTTCATCGAACCTGATGATAAGGGGAACTACAAAAAAGAGCGTTTCCTCATTACTGATGAAGAAAAATCGCTCTTGATTGCTGATATTGAACGCGTCGCGTGTGAGATTATCTCACTTTCATTTTGGGATAAACACTGTGATGACGGTGATTGTGAGTATTGCTCACTTGCAGAGTCGCTTAGAACCTAATCGAGGTCGAGTGTGGCGTCGATGAGTGCCTTCATCATTTCGTAAGGGAAGCCAGCTTTAAGGACGATCTGTGTACCAGAAGGGTCAAATGAGATGAGGGTACTTGAAAGTTTTTCACCTGGAGCAATTTGGTCGATAGCATCCTGAAGTGCTTGGAGGATATTTTTCTGAACTTTTTCAGAAATTGGTTTTTTCAAAATCACAATAGTATATGGTGTACCCGTAAGACCTGCTGCAACACCGTCTTTAATATTGGTATTGATTTTCTCATCATATTTTTTGCTTGAAAGGCACGATGAAAACTTTGTTGGAGTGAAACCCGTCTGGTCTTTTGCAACATCTTGAGCAATGAGTGGTAGTCGAGCAGGATCAAGCTGGTTGTTTGATGGTGTAATTTCAAAAACCCGGTCTATGAATTTCCAGAAATACGCTTCACCTGCCAACTCTGCCATACATTCTGCCGCCACCGCCTCCTTGAAAGCGCGTGGGTGGATATTCATGAGTGGAAAGCTTCGATACACCCAAGCAACTTTTTGGTCTTTACCGTATTCTTCAAGAATTTGATGCATGGTAGGATGGAAGATCTTACAAGCAGGGCATTCAAGATCTGAAAACTCAACAAAAACCATATCAGCGTTGAGGCTTCCGCGTACATGATCCTTATCAGATACGGGGGTCACTACTGCGCTCTTGGTGAGTTTTGGTACGATTACTTTTGGTGAAGTTTTGAGACCACCATTTGAGAAAAATATACCAAGCGCAATTAGGAAACCGGCAACAATAATAGCAACAGGGGTGCCGATACTTGGGCGACTCTCTTTATAGACTGGCTGTACGGGAGTTGGTTGTGGGTTTTCTTGTGTTTCCATATGTTTTTTATGATGAACCAGTATACCACGAATATGCTATACTTTTGTACATGAATCTCATTATTGTAGCAGTGCTGGCGCTCGTCTCGACGTTTCTTGGGGGGCTTTTTGCTGTAAAGATTCGTGATCGGCTCCATCTAGTCTTGGGTTTTAGTGCTGGCGCCCTTTTGAGTGTGGCATTTTTTGATTTGTTGCCAGAGTCACTTGAACTCACCGCTCAGACCTATGAGATTGCTACCGTATCGGGCTTTATTGCTCTTGGTTTCTTGATTTTTATGTGTCTTGATCGCTTCATCGCTCCCCATACACATTCCCACGAAGACCATCATGAATGTGACAACCCTCACCATCGTGGAATCGTTGGGGCGGGGAGTCTATCACTCCATAGTCTTTTGGATGGTATTGCAATTGGCCTCGCATATCAGGTGTCACCAGCGGTTTTTTCTGTCGTTACTGCTGCTGTGTTGGTGCATGATTTTTCAGATGGGATAAATACAGTGAGTTTGATTATGAAAAATGGTGGTACGGTAAAAAAGGCATTCCGCTGGCTCGCTATCGATGCCATAGCACCTGTTGTCGGTATTCTTCTTTCGCTTTTTATTACTATAGACCAGCCAACGCTCGGTATTGTTCTTGCGCTCTTTTGTGGTTTTTTCCTTTATATCGGAGCAAGCGATCTCCTTCCTGAAAGCCACCATCGTCATCCAACACTCTGGACCACGTTTTCGACCCTTGTAGGAGCCGCGGTGCTTTTTGGCGTTATTCATATTTTTGCAGCCTAATATGAATCTACTCGACAGTGCAATTCTAGGAATTGTTGAGGGACTCACGGAATTTATCCCGGTTTCATCTACCGCACATCTTATTATTGTGCGCAATCTTTTGGGTATTGAGGGCGTTGGTAGTCTTGCATTCGATGCGGTACTCCAGCTCGCTACGATACTTGCTGTTATCCTCTATTTTAGAAAAGATATCAGCATCTTGATACACAATGCTGTGCGCTGGGTGCTTCGAAAGCCTGTTGAAAAACATGAAGTCACCATGCTCAAGGCGCTCATTCTCGGCACTATTCCAGCGGTTGTTATTGGGCTCCTTGCTGAGCGCGTTATAGAAACTTCACTAAGAGGAATTCTCGTCGTCATCCTAGCACTTATTGCAGGAAGCATCCTTATGTATTATGCAGAGAGGGCAGAAGTTATGTTGGAAGAGGGACACGCACCTCACGGCCTAACTCCTAAAAAAGGTTTTTGGATCGGCGTGTTTCAAGCGCTCGCTCTCATTCCAGGCTTTTCACGCTCTGGTGCCACCATTTCTGGGGGACTTTTTCTTGGGTTGAGCAGGGTTAATGCAGTTCGCTTTAGCTTTCTCTTGTCACTGCCGATTATTATCGGTTCAGGATTGAAAAAGGGGATCGATCTTATGCAGGGCACGCAGCTTTTAGGTATCGGGCCCGAGCTTCTCGTCGGCTCGGTGATAGCATTCATCGTCGGCCTCGCTTCAATTCATTTTTTGATTAAGTATGTGCAGGGGCACACACTCAAACTTTTTATTTGGTATCGAGTCGTATTAGCTTTGATTCTCGTCGCTGTCTTCTTCTAGGGTCAGGTATTAAAAGGGGAGCGTGAAAGTCATCACATTCTCAATCTTTTTCTCCCAATCTTTGGT
>CAZTPW010000001.1:0-15748 GCA_964615725.1 uncultured Candidatus Saccharibacteria bacterium | reverse complement strand
ATTTCCTTGAGGATATCAAGACTTTTAATCTTGGTAAGGTCGCCGTTGTAGTACTTATTGAGAAGGGGAATATCAAAATGATCGCCATTGAAAGTGATGAGCATGTCTGCCTTTTCCAAAAGAGGCCAAAGTTTTGGGAGATCCTCGACGAGATAGCTGGTGTATTCATCAGTCTCAGAATCATGTACGCACACTACTGAAATATCAAGCGCTACCGGGTCATTACTACCAACATCTTGAAAGAGATTTCGAGTTTCAATATCAAAGGTAATTTTGCGCATGACGAAAATTATAGCAAGGATCCAACAAATCCCTAAGAGTCTTTTACTTGAAATAATATAATATATGTGTTATAAAGTATTTTAATAACAAGTACCCCACAACCAAAATTGGCTAACGCTATGAAATCTTACCCAAGCGGACGCCATTTTGAAGCTGACTTCTTTGGCCCCCGCGCGCACAGTCTTACTACCGAACGTGAACCTCCCAAGCTATCGTTTGGTCACGCATTTGATGAGGTTAAAAGGGTTCAACCACAACTCGGCTGGGATCCTCAAAACCCCCCACATTCACTCGGCCGAAAGCTCTACCTCGCGGTTTTGGCTAAGCTGCCGCAAGGTCTCGAGGAACCACCTGTAAAACTCTACAACGCGCTCGGACTTTCTATGGATTGGCACTACCACACTGACGGTGTTTTTACCTACGGTAGGGAGAATCTAGTCCTTATCGATCTCACGATTGAGTTTGTTCATTCGAAGCGGCGTCGAAAGAAGGAGATGCGAGTCGTTATGGGCAAACCCGTTGAGGTGATAAAACCCATTGATCTCGATGAAAACTTCGATTTGTGTGTTGAGCGAATCAGTACGCGTCTTCTGACCCTCCAAAGGGAAAGAATTGAAAAAAGAAAGAAACATCGCGAAGAAATGGATAGGTACCGTGACTTCGCAGTGAAAGCAGCGCATGACTATCGCGTAAGTCAGCGTGAAAAACAATAGCCGCTCCCGACGGGGAGTGGCTTTTTTATTCCAGGCTATTTAGAAAGAATTTCTTTTATCTGCGTGTCCTTGAGCGAAACCTCCTCGCCAGATTTCAGCTTTTTCAGTTTGAGATTTCCCGTAGCGACCTCTTCGTCACCAATACAAATGACAGCAGGAATTTTGAGTTTGTCAGCATTTTTGATCTGATCACCGATTTTCTTTTCAGTGTAATCGACAGTCACGCGCAAGCCTTGAGAGCGAAGTTTTTGGGCGAGATCATTCGCATAGCCAAAACATTCCTTGCTCATGACGGCAAGACCAAGGTCTGCGGGTGAAGATTCGTCGCTCGGCGATGAATAGGTTTCAAGAAGATCACGCACAACCACATCGCCCATACCAAATCCAACAGCCGGCACTTTTTCACCACCAAAAAGCGATAGAAGATCGTCGTAACGACCACCACCGAGTACTGCACGGCGATTTTTAGGATTTTTGTCGAATACTTCGAAGACGATTCCGGTGTAATAGTCGAAGCCACGCATCAATGACTGATCAAAGACCGCATTGGTAATACCAAGTTTTTCGAGAGCTTCAATCACAGCATGAATTTCAGTGACACCTTCTTGCTCGCTCGCAGTTTGCGGAAGATGAGAAACAAATTCTTTGAAATTCTTTGAATGGAGGAGGGTGGTGAGTTTCTGGGTCACAGCATCATCCTTAATAATTTCAGAAATAGATTTCTTAAAATCTTCGGCTGGCATTTTATGCATTCGATCGATAACTTTCGAAATTGCATGAGCTTGGACAGCAGAAACATTCAAAACAGTGTCCATGAGATAGTTCATGAGTTTGCGGTTGTTGATACGTACTTCAAAATCAGTATCTTTGAGACCGAGCGCACGTACGATATCTACCCCGATCTGGATTGCTTCGACTTCAGCTTGAATAGACTGAATACCAAAAATATCGACATTGAGCTGCCAGTGTTCACGGAGACGTCCGCGCTGAGGCTGTTCGTAGCGGAAAAGGTTCGGAATCGAATACCATCGGAGAGGGAAGCCAAGCTCGCGCTTTTTTGCTGCAACCATTCGAGCAAGTGTCGGTGTCATTTCTGGACGGAGTGTCACTTCGCGATCACCACGATCTTTGAAGGTATAGGTTTGCTCGTTGACGATTTCTTCGCCAGATTTTGCTTTGTAAAGCTCAGATGGCTCGAGGACGGAAGCGCTGTATTCTTGGTAGCCAAATTTTTCTACAATTGATCGCCAAATCTTGAAGATGTGGTTTTGAACAGCCATATCGGCAGGGAAGAAGTCTCGCACACCTTTGTAGGCTTCGGTAGAGAGTTTTTTATCTGAATTCATAAGGGTTATTCTAGCTGAAAAAAGGTCTTGGGTAAAGAAAAAAGCAGCCGGATTAGATCCGGCTGCGAGAATAAAAGAATGAGTTAAACTGTCTTCTTGCTGGTGAACACGATGAACAATCCAGCACAGAGAAGGCACGCCCCCAAGCCAAATTTGGCCAGATTGAGCTTGTGCCACTCTTTGAAGGCTATGGTTGAGACGATAGTTGCAATGAACGGGTTCATTCCCACAATGAGGATGATACTAGCAACGCTACTGTCGTGCTTCGGCTCCATCGCTTTGTTCCAGAGCACGGCAGCGGTTGACCACATCAGCCCAATAGCCATCGAGATAAGGACACCCTTGATGGTGAGTGGGTGTTCTGGGTAGCCAGTGAAGGGCCCTGAAAGGATTGACATCATTACGAGCCCCATCATTGAGGTGATAAAGAGAAAGAATCGAAGGTTTACACCGTTCGATTGAAGGCTGGTAAAACTGGAGCTTTTCCCCGCACTGTGTATACTCGATATATGAAGAAAGGCCCCATTTGCCTCTACAAAAAGCCAGGTGAGACACCACTTGAATCCCTCAACCGTTTTCGCGCAACCCGTCCACATTACGCTCACGTACCAATGACGTATGCTGGTCGCCTCGACCCACTCGCGGAAGGGCTTCTCTTAGCTCTTGCGGGTACAGAATGTAAAAAGAAAGATCGCTTCACAAAACTCGATAAGGAATACGAACTTGCCGTGCTTTTTGGTGTGAGTACAGACACCTATGATGTGCTTGGTCTTGTTCAAGGGGCTGGTCAGTCGATTTTTGATACCCAGAAAATCATTGAATGCGCAGAAACATTTATTGGTAACCACAAGCAGTCCTATCCAGCTTTTTCCTCAAAGACCGTTGCGGGGAAACCCCTTTTCGAATATGCCAAAAAAGGAACCCTCAAAGATATTGAGATTCCCCAAAAGGTGATTGAGGTGTATTCCATCAAACCAACCAATCTCCTTGTGGTGTCAAAAAAAGATCTTGAAGATTATATTTATGAACAAGTCGCCTCAGTGCGTGGCGATTTTCGCCAAAAGAGTATTATTCAAACCTGGAAGAATTATTTCAAGAAAAAAAGTACACCTGCCCAATTCACAGTCGCATACTTCACGGTGTCGGCTTCATCGGGCTCGTATATGCGCTGGCTTGCATCTTCAATGGGTGAACATCTTGGCACTCACGCACTCGCACTCCATATCCGTCGCACCAAGGTCGGGAAGTACTCTTTGCGTGATTGCATTGTAAATTAAGCTATTGTGTGCTACTATTATAGGGTCGTAGAGTTCTCAGTATCTTCGGATTTGGGAGGGTCGTCTATGATCAATTAAGTAAAACGTTTTTTCACAATGGCAAAGAAGTTGTACATCGGCGGTTTGTCTTACGGAACTACTCAGGATGGTCTTAAGGAAGCATTTTCTAAGGCTGGAATGGTTAGCGAAGCGACAATCATCGTCGATAAAATGACTGGAAAGAGCCGAGGTTTTGGATTCGTTACTATGCCGAATGATGCGGAAGCAGACGCGGCAATCAACATGTTCCATGGCCAGCAGCTCGACGGTCGAACCCTTACCGTGAACGAAGCTCGCCCTATGCAGCCTCGAGAGAATCGACCTCGATTCGATCGTGGTGCAGACCGACGAAGCTTCTAAGCGGTTGCGGCATGTCCGCACCCAAGAGGTAAAGAAAAAACACCCGCAAGGGTGTTTTTTCTTTTAGCAATAAAAAACCCGCCGACCGAAGTCGGCGGGAGAGGATCACGCCCAATGTTGTTATGGTGTGATCACGCGGATGGTCGGAGACATCCCCTGGGCCAGAGTGATCTCGAGCGCCTGACCCTCATGGATCATGATATGGCTGAGAAATTCATATTCGGGAGGGTGAGAAGCAACAAGAATCCGAGCAAGTTCGATGAGGTATTGGACATCGAGACAAACCACAGCGCTCACGTTTCGGCAATCAGCAATTATGCCGGCAATCTCCTCGAGGCCGTGAGTAGCGCTTTGAACGTTGATGGGAGCGGTTTCGTGATCAGGAGCGTCAGGTGCAAGGCTAAAGACTGTGTTGTGACGGGCCTTATCTGCCGAGCGAACAAGCAGTAGGTTGAAATCGTTTTCACTGCGCGCGGTCATGGGTAGTTTGGGCGTGAAAATAAAGCCAAAGTTACCCTCCGATATTTCCGCGAGAAGTTCGTTATCCGGCTTTTCAGTGCCTTGTGCGACCAAAAGGAACGTTGCGTTTTCGAGTGATTCAAGGAATCTCGTGATGTTTGCAGTTTGTTGCATAGCTGAAGCGGTCATGGTGTATCCTTCTCAGAGAATGATCTTTAACCGTGTCCAACGGGACAACGAGCGTATCAAAGATCAGGATTGTTCCTGTAACTTTATGCTATTTAAGTAAAAAATCAAGTTTATCAAACTACAAAAATATCATTCGACATCAAAAGGTTGATTTCACGGGAAGCTGTGAGATAATACTCGGTATTACTAAGAATAAATTATATTTCAATATGCAGAAAATGTTAGGGTATGTAAAAAACCAGAACCTCGGAATCCTCTTTTTGAGAATTGCGCTCGGTGTTCCATTCATTGTTCACGGTATCGCAAAGCTTTCAAGCATGGATGCAACAGTTGGTTTTTTCACTCAGATTGGTTTCGGATCTTTCTCAGCATGGCTCGTAGCGCTTGTTGAGACAATTGCTGGTCTCGCAATCGTACTTGGATTCATGACAGAGGTTGCTGGAATCCTCCTTGCGATTGTTATGCTCGTTGCGGGTATTTGGGTCAAGATGCACCTCCTCAAAGCAGGGTTCTTGCCTTCAATGACAGCACCGGGATATGAGCTCGATTTCATTCTTTTCTTCGCCGCACTCGCCGCAGCCTTCATTGGCTCTGGAAAGTGGGCAGTTCCATCTCCATGGAAATGCAAGTGCGATGGTGGCTGCGATTGCTCAACATGCAACGTATGTACACCAAAGACTGACGTAAATCAGCAAAAGATGTAAGAAACAAAAAACCGCCTTCGGGCGGTTTTTTGTTTGAAAGTATTAATCAGATTTTCGAGCTGCTTTTACTCGGTCAGCCTCTTTAAGGTATCGCTTTCGAAGTCGGGTTGATGTCGGTGTGATTTCGAGGAAGTCATCTTCTGACATAATTTCCATTCCTCGTTCAATGGTGATGACGAGCGGTGGGGCGAGGAGAACGAGACCATCGGAGCTCTTTGATCGGACGTTGGTGAGAGCCTTTCCTTTTACAGCGTTTACTGCCATGTCATTACCCTTGGTCACTGTACCAACAACCATTCCTTCATAGATTTCATCACCTGGTTTGATGTAGAGTGTTCCACGCTCCTGGAGATTTTCGAGGCTGTATGCAGTTGCCTTACCAGTTTCCATAGAAGTCATTGAGCCGTACGTCTGACGCTTGATTTCGCCAACGAATGGTCGGAATTCGATAAAGCGAGATGACATAATTCCTTCACCCTTGGTATCAATCACGAACTGTCCACGGTATCCAAGGAGTCCTCGTGTCGGTGCTTCAAATACAAGGCGTACTGATCCGTCGTGGTCTTTCATTTGGGTGAGAGTCGCACGTCGCTCTGAAAGTGTCTTGATGATGGTGCTTGAGTACTCAGCTTTGACGTCAATGATAACTTCCTCAAAAGGTTCGGTCTTTACACCGTTTTCTTCGCGAATAATTACCTGAGGCTGTGAAATCTGCATCTCAAAACCTTCTCGTCGCATATTTTCGAGGAGAATAGCAATGTGGAGTTCGCCACGACCATAAACTTTGAAAAATTCACCAGAGTCAAAATCCACTTTGAGACCTACGTTGATCTCAAGTTCTTTCTCGAGGCGTTCACGAATCTGTCGGCCCGTTACAAACTTACCTTCGCGTCCTGCAAAAGGAGAGTCATTCACGAGGAAGTTGAGGGAGATAGTAGGCTCGTCAATTTTGATAGAAGGAAGTGGTTCCTGATCCGGCGTACCGCAAATAGTTTCTCCAATATAAATTTCAGGGAGACCGGCAATCATAACAATGTCACCAGCAACAGCTTCTTGCACTTCCTTTCGAGAGTTTCCTTCAAAGGTATAGAGCTTGGTGATTTTTCCAGGCTTGGTGGGTGCGTCTGGCTTCTTTACAAAAACCTGCTGTCCGTCCTTGATGATACCTTCATAGATACGACCAATAGCGAGTCGGCCAAGGAAGTTGTCATAGCCAAGGTTGAATGCCTGCATTCGAAGGGGTACAGACGTATTTGACTGAGCTGGAGGAACGAGCTTGAGAATGGTGTCGAGGAGTGGGGTGAGATCCTTGCTCTCGTCATTCAAATTCATTTTTGCAATACCTTGTCGGCCAATTGCGTAGACAGTTGTGAAGTCGAGCTGCTCATCGTTTGCTCCGAGCTCCATGAAAAGCTCGAGTACTTCTTCGTGGGCTTCTGCTGGACGAGCTGCGGGCTTGTCGATTTTGTTCAAGACTACAATTGGCTTGAGACCGAGCTCGAGTGACTTCTTGAGTACGAAACGAGTCTGAGGCATAGGACCTTCCTGTGCATCGACTACGAGAATAACGGTATCAATAGATCGCAATACACGCTCAACTTCAGAACCGAAGTCGGCGTGACCTGGGGTGTCTACAATATTGATCTTGGTACCCTTGTAAAAAAGGGAAGTGTTCTTGGCGTAAATGGTAATACCACGCTCTTGTTCGAGAGCGTTTGAGTCCATACTCACACCTTCCTTAACCATACCGTTCTGCTTGAGAAGGGCATCGGTGAGGGTGGTCTTGCCGTGGTCCACGTGTGCGATAATTGCAATATTGCGAATTTCCATAGAAAAATGTAGAAAAATTTGATGTATCTCCCGCTCTTTCGATTATAGATAAAAGCCCTTTCGGGCCGGTTTAGGAGGTCTTTATTAAAGCAAAAAAACGATTCTTTGTAAAGGCATAGGGTTTAGTATAAAAAAACGCGCTGCGAAGCAACGCGTTTGAAATCAACCTTGGAGTGATTCGAGTTAAGGTGTACTACCCTTGTGAACTGAGTCAATGAACTGTTGCCAAACCAGGCTGTTTGTTCTCCCCGCGTTCAGCCATGCTTGGTAAAACTTAGCTTCATGGCCGCTGACCGGTTGCTGGTAATTTTCCATCAACGGAACGATTGTGTGAGCGACAGTTTCAGCCCAAACCTTTGCTTCCTCAGTGGTGTCTATTTTGGTACCACCAAGAACGCCGTGTGCAAGGTGGTCAAATTCATGGATGCACAGGACAAGACAGTGAGTTTTGTAGGCGTCGTTCCACTTCGGATGTTCGCCAGAACGCATCCTCTCAAACATATCCATGAATGATGGAATGTAGAGGACTACGTTGGGTTTCCCATCAGTCACTCCAGATGCAGCCAGAACTATTGATCCAATCGGGTGGTAATTCGTGTTAAGAATGAAATTAACCTTCTGGACTCCAAAGCGGTTCGTGATTTTTTGGAAGTTTTCCCAATAGCGAGCGTTTACTTCTGGAAATTTGGTCTTAACCTCCGTTAGTTCCTTGAGGATGGTCTGTTCCAAGTGTTCTGTCCAGAACAACTTTTGTTGCTCCAGATTTGGGGCAATCAGTTGAGGTGTGGTCACGGAAGTTTTTTCACTTCCCGGTTTGCAGGAAATGATGATGGTGGCAAGAATGAATAAAGATAGAATTTGAAGGGTTTTTTTCATAGCAGGGAAAAGCCTTACGTATAGTCAAAGCTTCTTTCTGCTATGAAAAACAATATTTTTATGTCCAGTTTCTGATCAAAACCATAACATCTTTAATATAATAAGTCAATAAATGAAAAAACCCGCCGGTAAGCCGGCGGGTGAGTGAGAAATAGCGTTCAATCAATGGGGGGGGGTGATCAACGGGTGCTGACCGGCGCGGCGTTGTTGATTGCAACACGGATGGCTTGACCCCAATTGGGAACCCAAGCAAGGTCGTGCTTAAGTGGTGCCGCCCATTCCACATTTGGTTGGGGTACCGACTCGCCGGATTCTGAATCGACGATCATTGCAGCATCGGTGCAGAATGCATAGTTCGAAATGAGGTTACGATACCTTTGGAATTTTGATTCCGGTGGGATGATCAGGCAAACCGGCATCCCTTCAACATGTGGCCTGCTGACAAAAAATGCAGCTTTTGTGATGGCATCAGTGGGAACATCACCAAAAATACCCGGAGTCACCAAGACGACATACTCATGGCGGTCTTGGCGTGTGAGGAGCTCCTCGATGAAACCTTGCGCTTCACCAAAGTTGTGGAAACAGCGGTCTAGGGTGAATTCACCCGGTGTGTTTGCAAGTGTGTGCTGGAGGCTGTGCTGATGAAGCATACATCCAGACAAGAGAATGATCTTGTGCATAGTATTGAAAATTGTTGGAGAGCGATTTGTTGTGTCTATTTAAGCATTTCACCCTCTGGGCGTCAAACAATAAAAACCCCGCCCGGCGCGTGCGCACGGGCGGGGGCCTCAATGAGGTGGTCGAAATCCGTGGGGGAATCGGTCCATGAGAAACTTTTGGCATGCACCGACGAGCTGAGCGCCACACACGGCAACAAGGTCATGATTGAATTCCCAGCTAATCATTTCCGCCTTAGAATCCGCATCTTCTGGGCCGCCATAGCAAGCATTCATGTCGATTTCCCACCCGGTTTTTCTATGAAACCGAAACCACCCGACGAATTGAGGTAGTTCATCACTAACACGAACAAACATGGGTACTACACTTGAAGTGTCATACCCATGACCTCTGCCGAAGCAGAGGATTATTGGAGTAGACATTTTCATATGTGAGGAGCGTGCGATTGATTTCGCAATTGCCACTATCCTAGCACCTTTTGTGCTGCATGTCCTCCCGCCACAAACCCTGTACTCCAGCAGATTTGAAGGCTATATCCGCCCGTTGGTCTATTGAAATTGAGCATGTCACCGATGATGTAGAGGTTGGGGATAAGCATTGATTGCATGGTCTTGAAATCAATTTCTCGAGGGTCCACACCCCCACTGGTAATAATTGCCTTATCAAGTCCGAGCAAACCAGAAATAGTCACCGGAACATGTTTAATAATTTCCACAAAACGAGCTCGCTCATCCTTTGTCACACTATGCACCTCTTTGTCAGGGGAAATCTTTGCAAGATCGAGAAGTGCATTGAGAAGTGCTGTGGGAAAAATCTCAGAAAAAATGTTCTTAATCTTTTTATTTTTATTCGCTTCAAATTCAGCTAAAACTTTTGTGTCTACAATACCTGGATCTTCTGAAGGAAAAAGATCAATCTCAAGATTTACCAATCCGTGGGGAAGGAGGTCACCAATTTCTTTACTCATATTCAAAATCAAAGGCCCGCTCAAACCAAAATGGGTAAAAAGAATTTTGCCAACCCTCGAACCCATTTTCTGATTGCCCTGCGTGACACTTACTTTTACATCCTTAAGACTCACGCCCTGAAGATCTTTTACCCATGTATTAGGAGATACGAGAGGGATGAGTGCGGGGTTTGGTTCAATAATAGTGTGACCAAGATTTTTCATCCAACTAAAGCCATCACCAGTAGAGCCAGTTTCGGGGCGAGCCTTACCGCCAGTAGCAACAATAAAAGTTTTTGCAAAAATTTTTCCTGATGGGGTGACCACATGTCGTATCATCCCTGTTTTTACATCTTTTTCAATTGAAAGAACAGGGGAGTTGTACGCAATGTCTACACGACCAGTGCTTTTCATCCATGTAACAAGCGTCCCCCAAACACTCTGAGCCTGATCGCTTTGCGGAAAGACGCGTTGCTCAAGTTCGACTTTTGTTGGCATATTTTTTTCCTCAAAAAAGCGAATCGTATCGAGGTTTGTGAAACGCGAGAAAACTGAAAACAAAAAATGCCCCTCTTTGCCAAATTTGTCGATGAGGAGGCGGAGTGATGGCTCAGCGTTAGTTACATTACAACGTCCACCACCGGTTATGAGGAGTTTTTTACCGAGTGATTCATTTTTTTCGATAAGAATGACTGAGGCGCCAGACTCAGCAGCCTTTCCTGCAGCCATCATGCCAGCTGGACCACCGCCAATGACTGCAACGTCGTATATTTTTGAGTTCATGATTATGTGTTGTTGCGTGATCGGGTCGGGTGTTGCTTGCGGTACTCCTTCTTTGACTGTTTGGTGATGGCGAGCACTCCAAGTACCACAATGAATGATGCGCTCACTTCTGGAGGCATGTGGTAGTGGAGGTGGAGGAAGCGATTTGTGATGATGATTCCGATGATGAGGACGGTCCAGAGTACACTGTAGATTTCACCCGGATGCATGCCACTTTCATGTTCGTCGTGCCAGCGTTTGAACTCTTTTTCGGCACTGTAGATGGCGAGGATTGCGCCGTATATTCCTGCAATTGCGAGGATTGCGTGTTCCTCGTCGAGGGCATTTTCAGATATATAATCGAATATGATTGCCGCAAAGAAAACTATTGTCCAGAAGTTGGTAAGTTTTCGCCAGAAGGATGTGGTGTTGAACATCTTGAACATATTCGTATATTCTATCTGGTAATGTGACTTTCGTGGTATAGTATAGCACATATTTAAGAAAAATGCAAGCGATTTCAACCCCTAAAATTTCAACCGATGGAATCACTGTGGTCGACAAACCACAAGGTGTTTCTTCATTTGATGTGATTCGTGCAATGAAACGCATGTTTGGCTTCAAAAAAATCGGACACGCAGGCACGCTTGATCCAATGGCGACTGGTCTAATGATTATCGGAATCGACCAAGGTACCAAAAAACTCACCGAATACCTCAAACTTCCAAAGTCATATCGCGCAGAAATTCTTTTTGGAGTGAAAACAGATTCAAGCGATCTTGATGGACAGATTCTCGAGAAAAAATCACTTTCTGATCAAGAATTGAATGTTCTTCGAGATTCGGAATCACTCTCCAAGGTTTTAAATGAGATGATTGGAACCCTCTCACTTCCTGTATCAGCATTTTCTGCTCTTAAAAAAGACGGTGTGCCTCTCTATAAGCGTGCTCGCGCTGGTGAGGTTGTTGAAAATCCGATTCGAGATATGGTTATTTCTGATGCACAACTCATACATGCATTTTCAGGAGATGGTGATCCGTGTATTGTTGTGGAGTTTTCTGTATCGAGTGGCACGTATATTCGCTCACTCGCAGTGGAGTTGGGAAGGAGGTTGGGAATGCCAGCAACGCTGAAAAATCTACGCCGCCTGACAATAGGGGATTTCAAAGTATCAGACGCTTTTATTTTTCCCGAAGGAAGTGTAAGAAGTTCTATTAGAAAGCAATAATTGTTGTTATACTACCTGTATTAATCAATAAACGCATTAAGTATGTTTACCTTTATTGCATTGGTACTTGCCGTCATCGCTCTTGTTCAGGTGTCGAACCTTCGGACAAAAGTGCGTGAATTAGAGCATAAGCTTGGTATTGGCGTAACAGCACAACCATCAGCGTCACAGCACGCAAAAGCTCCTGTTCAGGCGCAACCTACACCTGAGGTTACTCATCGACCGATCCAGACCGAAAGAGCACCTGAGACGCGTGTTCGTAGTGTTTCGAGCGAAGAAACAACGGGTCAGTGGCTTGGAAAAATTGGAATTTTTGCAGTGTTCATAGGTATTGTATTTCTTATCAAGTATGGATATGACCAAGGCTTTATTGGTGATGCTGGTATTGTGGCCATCGTTACCTTAGCTGGAGTAATTCTTATTGCAATCGGCAGATATCTCAAGACACAATATGCCACCTTTGCTCAAGTACTTATGGGCGGAGGCGTCGGTGTTCTCTATCTTGCCGTCTTTGCGATGGTCTCGGTGTTCCATTTGGTACCTGTTGGGGTAGGGTTTCTCGCGGCTATCATAGTAACAGCATTGTCGGTTGTGCTTAGCCTTATTGATAGTGCACGTGCACTCGCCGTGATTGGTACTGTTGGTGCGTTTCTTACACCATTTGTTCTTGATTTTGGATCTGAGCAGGGATATCTGATGCCACTTAGCTACGTTCTTGTTGTAGATATCGGCATTCTCGCTATTGCTATCTGGAAGAAATGGAATGCACTTACAGTGCTTTCACTTATTGGTACGGGCATTATGTACATCAGTTTGTACGCAGGTATCTATCGAGCGGATGATCTTGGAGGATTTTTCTTCTTCCTCTCAGCGTACTTCTTTGTTTTTCTCTCTGCTGCCTTGGCACACCATATTATTCGACAAGAAAAATCAGAGCCTATCGATCTTCTGTGTGTCGTAGTAAATGCATTTGGTTACTTTGGTCTCGCATATACTCTTTTGAATCCGCTTTATCATTCGTATATGGGTGGTTTTGCTATCATTCTTGCGATCTTATTTGCGATTCTCGCTTATGTGTCTCGCAAAACAACACCAAACGAAAACCTCCTCACTCTGTTCCTTACTGGAATTTGTGCCATCTTCTTTACTATTGCAATTCCGATTCAGTTTAGTGGTGTCTGGATTGCACTCGCATGGCTCCTTGAAAGCGTTGTGCTTTTCGTGGTGATGATGATTGAGAAGAACCAACGTATTCAACCTTTCGCACTTACCGTCTTTGTTCTTGCTTCGATCAAAATTCTTTTCTCCGATGCGTGGACAGTGGCGGCTCATACACCATTTATCAATCAATCGTTTGGGCTCATCGCGCTCCTTGTTATTGTGGCGTATGCATATGCCTATGCGTACAAAAAGCATTTGTCATGGCTCGTAAAAGAAGAGGACGCTCGGGCGGCAAGTGGTACGTTCTTTGTGTTCGGCAACATGCTCACGGTATTGACGGGTACTGTTGAGATCGGTAGATTCTATTCAATTTCAGCTACCAAGACCCGCACACTTCAAAATCAAATCGAATTAATTGTCACCGCGTTTTGGGCGCTCTATTCAATTGCGCTTATTACTCTTGGTTTCCTCGGACGCATAAAGCTCGCTCGAATTCTTGGTTTGATTCTTATTCTCATGACAGCGGGCAAAATCTTCATCCAGCTTTGGGGGTACGGTGAGGTGTATCGAATTGTTACTTCAATCGTATTCGGTATCATTGCTCTTATTGGTTCATTCCTTTACGCCAAGTTTCGAGACAGAATCAGGCAAATGCTTTAGGATCAACCCGAGAGATAAGCAGCAAAAAACCGCCCGAGGCGGTTTTTTGCTGCGCTAGTTCTTTTTGTCTTGAGTAACTATGAGCGCGAGCGCAATGAGCACAACATTTTTAATAATATACTGCCCTTCAAGGGTAGGAACGAATGCTGCTTGCCATGTCATTTGAGGAAGAAAGAAGAGGGGGAGCATGGTAGTGATCATGTGAAGCATCATGAGGGTAATTGCAGCGCGTTCAGTTTTTTCAAAGAGGAAGAGAATACCAATCAGCATTTCAAAAAGTGAGAATAACACAATGAAAGTACCGAATGTCATTAGATGGCTGACATAGGTGGCATCCATGAGGCTGTTGATGAGAGGGTTTGCCGGACTCTCAAGGAAGATTTTTAAAATACCAAACCAAAAATATACAAGAAAAAGCGCAATTCTTCCAAAAAGAATTAAGTGAGAATGTTCGAAGCGATGGATTTTCATAGTTTTATATTATGACCACAAATCTGCCCACCAAGCGTATGTTTTATCCATAAAAACTGCTAGGGAAAAATATACTGGGGCAAGAATGATAAAAAGGACTTTGTTCATCATGGCAGTTGAAACGGTATTATGCTTGTAGGATACATTATATAAGCATTTTTTCAATAAAATGTGTGGATTTTTATTTTTGCGTGAGAATTTTTCGACCGAATTTTGATGATTTTTTCACCATATCTTGAGTGTGTAGTTGGTACGCTTATAGGTGAGGGTTTACACACTTCGTCGGGTGTGATTACCCTCATCATCCAACTCACATGGCTCATATTGTGCAGTCACTTCTTATTTCAAAGGATTTACGAGAGAATCCCAGCTTCTCATTTTTGGAGAGTATCCAGGATTCGTTCGGTCCTTGGACTTAGGATTGCATTCAGGATAGTATGGTCGGATAAAAGATATGGAAACTCTGCGTTCGGTCTATAGAAGGATCTACTCGGTGCTTATCGCACCACGCTCCCTCAGTGAAGACTCAAGGAGGGTTGAATTGTTGCTCAATACTATTTTGATCTTCGCAATTCTCTTTTTGTCAGTTTTTACTCTTTTCTACGGCTATTTTCTATTCATTGCAAACAAAGGTGCGACACACGTCGCACCTTTGTGGTTGATAGTTGTTGCGTTCATGGTTCCTGTCACACTCCTCATCGCATCGCGTAGGGGATACTACAAAAATTCAGCGTATGTCATTGTCGGACTCTTTTTTATCGGTACTGCATACGGAGCATTTCGGTGGGGCCCAGATTCATATCAGATGATTCTCACCTTTGCCCTTACTATTGTTATGGCAAGCGTCTTGATTAATACAAAGACTGGCTATCTTATTCTTTTTGCTACCACTATCGTCACGGTTGGGAGTACATACCTTGCCGCGAAGGGATTTCACCACTTTGAAAATGAGTGGAGACAGCAGGCGCTGAGTCTCGATGATTCGGTCCGACTTGCACTCACGTATTTGTTCATTACCGCACTCTCTTCTATGTCCAATAAAGAGATTGAAAAAAGCCTTGCTCGCGCTAGACACTCCGAAAATCTTCTGAAAGCCGAGCGTGATACCTTGGAGGTGCGTGTCCTTGAGCGAACTCGTGAGCTCGAAGCTTCACAAAAAGTTCAAATTCAAAATCTCCAGCATTTTGCTGAGTTTGGTAGGAAGTCTGCCGGAATGCTCCACGATCTTATGGGTACTCTCAACTCTGTCTCTCTTCATATGCAAAGTCTTCGTTACTTTTCATCACAAGATGAAGGTGCGATGAAAGATTCCCTACAAAAGGCAATTGTCGCAAGTGAAAAGATGGATCACTATATACGTGAAGTACGTAACCATATTCGACACGATCACAAAAATGAACGCTTTGATATTGTCGATGTGCTCAAGCGAGCTCTCGATATGAATCGTTACTATGCCAGTGTACATGGCATAGAGCTCTCATGTGGAAAGTTACAGTCAGCAATCTTTTTTGAAGACCCTTTTGTACTACAGAAGGCAATTGAAAACCTTGTTCGAAATTCTATTGAGTCCTTCAATACCATCAAACGAGATCAAAAGAAGGTTATGGTAACAACATCTACCTACCGTAACCATTGCCTTGTTTCTATAAAAGACAATGGAATAGGTATGAGTACCGATCTCATTTCAAAGTTGCAACAAGCCCCGGATTTATATCCACACATTTCCACCAAAAAAGATGGAAGTGGTATCGGTATTGCCACAGCTCG